>NZ_CP091740.1:3773340-4087785 GCF_022014595.1 Solitalea lacus
GGTTCATTTGAAGAAGTAGGTATGCTTGTTACCCACAGGACTTCAGATTTTGGATTGGATGAAGAGAAATACCCTGGTGATGGAGTTATTACAGGCTGGGGAACCATTAACGGCAGGTTGGCCTATGTATATGCTCAGGATTTCACCGTTTTTGGAGGCTCTTTATCAGAAACCCATGCTGAGAAAATTTGCAAAATCATGGATTTGGCCATGAAAAATGGCGCTCCTATTATCGGCTTGAACGATTCAGGTGGTGCACGTATCCAAGAGGGGGTAGTTTCACTGGGTGGCTATGCTGATATCTTTTACAGAAACACTTTAGCTTCTGGTGTTATCCCTCAAATTTCTGCCATTATGGGTCCTTGTGCCGGAGGAGCGGTTTACTCCCCTGCCCTAACTGACTTTATCCTGATGGTGGAAAATACTTCATATATGTTTGTTACGGGCCCTAACGTTGTTAAGACTGTTACACACGAAGAGGTGAGCGCAGAAGAACTCGGAGGAGCATCCACGCATTCCACTAAATCAGGGGTGACTCATTTTTCTTGCACCAATGAAATAGAGTGCATCAATGATATCAAACAGTTATTGAGCTATATGCCGCAAAACTGCGAGGATGACCCGGCAATGTGGCAATATGAATCTAGTGGAGATGAAAGCCGCCCGGCATTAGACTCAATTATTCCGGCAAACGCCAATCAGCCTTATGACATCAGAGATATTATCAATCAGGTAATCGATGAGGGTTCTTTCTTTGAAGTGCACCAAAATTACGCCGAAAATATTGTAGTAGGATTTTCACGCCTTGGCGGAAGAAGCGTTGGTATTGTTGCCAACCAACCAGCTTACCTTGCAGGCGTATTAGATATTCCAGCCTCAACTAAAGGTGCTCGTTTTGTTCGTTTCTGCGATTCATTTAATATTCCGCTCTTAGTATTTGAAGATGTTCCGGGCTTTTTACCGGGTACTGACCAGGAATGGAATGGTATTATTAACCACGGTGCTAAGTTATTATATGCATTTTGTGAAGCCACCGTACCACGTATTACCGTAATTACCCGTAAAGCATACGGAGGTGCGTATTGCGTTATGAACTCTAAGCACATCGGCGCGGATCTTAACTACGCATGGCCAACTGCCGAAATTGCTGTAATGGGCGCTAAGGGCGCGGCAGAGATTATCTTCAAAAAAGAAATTACAGCTGCCGATGATCAGTATCAGAAACTATCAGAAAAAGAGCATGAATATTCGGATTTATTTGCCAATCCATACAGAGCTGCTGAACGAGGTTTTGTTGACGAGGTAATTATGCCGGGTGAAACTCGTCATAAACTAATCAAAGCATTCAGGATGCTGGAAAATAAAGCGGTTAAAAATCCACGGAAAAAACACGGAAATATTCCTTTATAACGAATTCTTAACTAATTTTTCAGGAGCCGGCATTAATAATGACCGGCTTTTTAGTTATTAAGTAATTCGTAAAAACTACTTCCCCATTAAGTATTCTAATGGAGTTCCGAAGCGACGTTGCCAGTAAAGCTCGCCATGCTCATCTTCAACATACTTAATAGTTGTCCAATTACCCTTAGGCCACTCCTCGCGCATCACTTTGTCAACTGCTGTTTGGTACGGAGCATACAAGCTATCCAGCGTTTTAGTACCGTAATCGAAGTAAATTTTATGGTTTGAATTAGAAGGCAAATGGTGATTTAAATACTTGCAAAAAGCCTCCCCTACATTTTCATCATTAAACTTCATGCTTAATGGCCAATGAGTAGACATGCATGCAGCCGATCCAAACACATCCGGATATTCGCAAATGGCATATAAAGAAATTAAAGCTCCCATGCTAGAACCCATAATACAGGTATTGGCTTTATCAGTCAGCGTATTGTAGTTTTTATCAATGTAAGGCTTTAGCTCCTGGGTGATAAACTTCAGATAGGCATCTCCCAATGGTTTACCATGAAACTCCTTTGAGAGTTTATTCTCAAGCGTTGCGTTTAATAGTTCATAAGGCGTATTGGGCATGTACTCCCGCATTCTTTTACTGGTATTCCAAATACCTACCACAATACAGTCCTTTATTTTACCGTCCTGCATCATTTCGGCCACCTTTTCATCAACCCGCCATTCAACACCCCCATGTGAATACTTAGCCATAAAAAGGTTTTGCCCGTCATGCATATAAATTACCGCATATCTTTTGGTGGAGTCAGACTGATAATTTGGAGGTAACCAGATATCAACTTTACGTGAAGAGACAAACTTGGAGTGAAAGGATTCTAATCGGTGGAGGCTTCCTTTTTTTAAGGGTATTTTAGTTTGAGCCAAACTCAAGCTAAAAAATAAGCACATTAAAAAGCAGGCAAGTAGTTTTCTCTCCATCCGGTATTTAGCTTCAGAACTCTATAATCTTTAATTAAAGTATTGATTTTTATTTTAAATAAAATATCGAATTGGCAATTTATATACCGAAAATATAAATTTTCACCTAAAATATTTTAAAAATTTGACTTATATATAACTTTTAAGTAACAAAAGATCATCATTTCACCCTCCCAAAAGGGCAATGAAAACAATTCATTTTCGTTATAACCCTACCAGCTCAGCAATTAACTCCGCTAAAAATATGTTAGCAAGTTGAGTTTCCTTTCGGGAAAAAGGCTAAATTGCCTCACTTGAATCAATACAGCAACGAATATGAGCAAGAAAAAAGAAGATAAAAAAGCAGAGAAGAAACATCATCCTGTGGTTACTAAAAAATCACTTGAGTTTTTTGAAAAGTATATCAACAACCCTTCGCCTACCGGCTTTGAATGGACCGGACAACAATTATGGCTTGATTATCTAAAACCTTACATCGATGACCATTTTGTGGATAATTATGGCACTGCGGTGGGGATTATCAACCCCAAGGCAGAGTACAAAGTGGTTATTGAAGCACATGCTGACGAAATTTCATGGTTTGTAAATTACATTACCAATGATGGGTTAATTTACGTAATCCGTAACGGAGGTTCAGACCATCAAATTGCCCCATCTAAAAGGGTAAACATTCACACTGATAAAGGCATTGTAAAGGCAGTATTCGGCTGGCCTGCTATTCATACGCGCAATGGCGAAAAAGAGGAAACCCCAACGTTAAAGAACATTTTCCTTGACTGTGGCTGTACCTCTAAAGAAGAAGTTGAAAAACTGGGTATTCATGTTGGCTGCGTAATTACTTACGAAGATGAGTTCATGGTTTTGAACGATCGCTATTATGTTGGCAGGGCATTGGATAACCGTGCAGGTGGATTTATGATTGCCGAAGTAGCCCGCTTATTAAAAGAAAATAAGAAAAAGCTTCCTTTCGGCTTGTACATCGTGAACTCCGTTCAGGAAGAAATTGGTTTGCGCGGAGCGGAAATGATTGCCGATCGAATTAAACCAAACGTAGCCATTGTTACCGATGTAACCCATGACACTACAACCCCAATGATCAATAAAATCACGCAGGGAGATTTGTCATGTGGTAAAGGCCCTGTAGTTTCGTATGCTCCGGCGGTACATACTAACCTCAACAAATTATTAATCGAAACGGCAGAAAAAAGCGAAATCCCATTCCAGCGTCAGGCAAGCTCACGTTCAACCGGAACAGATACCGATGCATTTGCGTATTCTAATGGCGGTGTATTCTCAGCTTTAATCTCGCTTCCGCTTCGCTACATGCACACAACTGTTGAGATGATTCATAAAGAAGATGTGGATAATGTTATCCGCTTAATTTACGAATCGTTATTAAATATCAAAGAAGGACAGGATTTCAGATACATAAAATAGCAGATATTTAAATAAGTAGAGCATAGTCCCTAGTGAAGTTATTATTCACTTGACTATGCTCTATCGATTTAAACTATCTACAATTCTGTAGCAAATGATTAACTACAATACCAAAGATTGGTTTGGCCTCATCTTTAAATTTCATAAAAGCGACACGCTAAGGAAACTTGTTCCGGGCATAACAATCCTATCGGTTTACACCGGGATAATTGCTTTTATTGAAATTCGTTACACAGGCTTTTTTTTCACCAGTTCATCTGCCATACATTCTATACTGGGGTTTGTATTATCCATGTTATTGGTTTTTCGCACCAATACAGCTTACGATCGCTGGTATGAAGGACGAAAAGCCTGGGGCTCGATGGTAAACAGCAGTCGTAATTTGGCTTTAAAAATTAACGCTTTATTACCCGCTGATGCTCCTGAGCGGTATTCAATATACATTTTGGTGAGCAATTATGTTTTAGCATTAAAAAACCATTTAAGAGATGTTTTTGACGCACGTGATTTTTTACCTTTTGAGAACACAACAGAAGAAGAGCTGTCGGGCAAAGCGCATAAGCCTAATTATATAGCTAGTTTGCTAGTTAAAAAGGTATATGAACTACGAAATAACAATAAAATCAGTGCTGAACAGTTTTTAGTTTTAAACGAAGAATTACGTGCTTTTACAGATAGTTGTGGAGTTTGTGAGCGAATTAAAAAGACACCTATTCCCTACTCCTACAGCTTGTTTCTGAAAAAGTTCATCTTTATTTACATCATGACCATGCCATTTGGCTTTGTCGATGACTTTGGCTATGGCACTGTTCTTTTAATTGCTTTTGTGTTTTATGTTTTGGTGAGTTTAGAGCTGATTGCCGAAGAGATTGAAGATCCTTTTGGAGCTGATACCAATGATTTGCCTACTGAACAGATTTGCTCTAATATCAGGAGAAATATAAAAGATATCCTGGAAGTTGATTAAGTAATAAATCTTCAGCTATTACTTTTCAATTTCACACCATTTAATAAAGATTACCACAATACACTCGCCCTGGCAATTGGCTAGGGCTTTATACCATCGTCAGAACTATACCTAAGTTCACTACTTCTACCCAACAATCAAAATAGAGTTATGAAAATATCGGCGCAATAAATTCCTTAGGCCCATTTTTTGCTTTTCTTGATTATCTATCTACAATAATTTACTAATAATCAAATTATTACAGATAAAACATTAAAACCTAAGATTAAAATTAAAATTATTACGCTCTATGAAAAAGACTCTACTTTTATCATTTTCCTTTTATTTGTTTGTTCAGCTTGGTTATGCGCAGTTAAATTATCATCGTTTTTCAGCAGGTGTTAATATAGGTGCTGTAAAAGCTTTTATGGATACAAAAGAAAGCGACCTTAACCTTTCCTTCGGAGCAACTGCCGATATGTACCTTTTACCAAACATGTTCATTTCTTCAACCTACAGCAACGGGAAATTTTCCCTAAAGAATGCTGATATATACGGAAGAAGTTTTAAATCCTCCTACAATCAATTTAGCGCCATGTTTAATATTACCAGCGCTACCCTATTTAAACCTGGCTGGCGCTCGGCATATTTACCCCAAAACAATATTTACCTGGGTGGAGGTATTGGAGGGATCTTTACAACCATGCAAAACCCAAACAATATAGCTTACGACAGCGGACCGCTTAATGGAGATGTAAAAGCAAACCAACAAAGCCTTTTCATTCCGGTTAACGTAGGTATCAATTTCAATATCCTGGGGATGGCTTATGAAAGTATTTGGACCATTAATTTAAACTATCAACATAATTTTAGTTTCAGTGATATGCTGGATGGCTATGATCCAGCATTGGGTAATAAATACAAAGACTCATTTGGTGTTGTTACAATTGGTTTCAGATATAATTTTATGCAGCAGTCTTATTTGGCCGAGCAGCAAAAATCTAAAAAGGAGAAAGTAAAAGATGAAAATGGAGCTTTAGTAGAACATAAGAAGGAAGAGTAATGGCTGCTTATGAAATTAAACTATTGAATATTTATGATAGAAAACGCCCTAAGTAAAAAAGCAAAGCGGACTCCCTATTTTGGCAGTCCGCTTTGCTTTTATAGTATTTCAATCAGTGAATTATTTCACTTCTTCAAAATCTACATCTTTTACATCACCGCTATTGTTGTCACCTGAAGAAGATGAACCATCAGCACCAGGTTGAGCACCACCGGCTTCCTGAGTAGCTTTGTACATTTCTTCTGAAGCAGCGTTCCAAGCATTGGTTAATGCAGCTGAAGCAGTTTCAATAGTTGCCAAATCTTTAGCAGCATGTGCATCTTTCAATTGTTTCAATGCATCTTCAATTGCTGATTTGTTTCCAGCAGAAAGTTTATCACCGTATTCTTTTAATTGTTTCTCAGTTGAGAAAATCAATGAATCGGCAGCGTTCAGCTTTTCGATTTCTTCTTTAGCCTTTTTGTCTGACTCAGCATTAGCTTCCGCCTCCTTCTTCATTCTGTCGATATCAGCATCTGACAAACCTGAACTTGCTTCGATACGGATTTTTTGCTCTTTACCGGTAGCTTTATCTTTAGCCAGTACATGTAAAATACCGTTGGCGTCGATATCAAATGCTACTTCAATTTGAGGAATACCACGAGGAGCAGGCGGAATACCGTCTAAGTGGAAACGACCAATGGTACGGTTTTGATTAGCCATTGGACGCTCACCTTGCAATATGTGAATTTCTACAGAAGGCTGATTGTCTGACGCTGTTGAGAACACTTCACTACGCTTGGTAGGAATGGTTGTGTTAGCCTCAATCAAACGAGTCATTACACCTCCCATGGTTTCAATACCTAATGAAAGCGGAGTTACGTCTAACAACAATACGTCTTTAACTTCACCTGTTAATACACCACCTTGAATTGCGGCACCAACAGCAACTACCTCATCAGGGTTAACACCTTTTGAAGGAGCTTTACCGAAGAATGATTGCACTGCTTCCTGAATAGCAGGAATACGGGTTGATCCACCTACCAAAATGATTTCATCAATATCACCTACTGATAAACCGGAATTTTTCAATGCAGTTTTACAAGGCTCAATGGTACGTTTAATCAACGAATCTGCCAATTGTTCAAACTTAGCACGGGTAAAGTTGCGCACCAAGTGTTTAGGCACACCGTCAACCGGCATAATGTATGGCAAGTTAATTTCTGTTGAAGTAGAGCTCGATAATTCAATTTTAGCTTTTTCAGCAGCTTCTTTCAAGCGCTGCAATGCCATTGGATCTCTACGAAGATCTAAGCCTTCATCTTTTTTAAACTCTTCTGCTAACCAGTCGATGATAACTTGGTCAAAGTCGTCTCCACCTAAATGCGTATCACCGTCAGTAGATTTCACTTCAAACACGCCATCACCTAGCTCAAGAATAGAAACGTCATGTGTACCACCTCCACAGTCGAACACCACAATTTTCATATCCTTATGCGCTTTATCTAAGCCGTACGCTAAAGCTGCGGCAGTAGGCTCATTAATAATACGCTTAACAGTTAAACCTGCAATTTCACCCGCTTCTTTGGTAGCCTGACGCTGTGCATCGTTAAAGTAAGCAGGAACGGTAATAACCGCTTCTGTCACTTCAGTACCTAAGTAATCTTCAGCAGTTTTCTTCATTTTTTGAAGAATCATGGCCGAAATTTCTTGAGGAGTATAGTTGCGATCATCAATTTGAACGCGAGGTGTATTATTGTCACCTTTTACTACCGTGTATGGAACGCGTGAAATCTCTTTTAAGTCTTCTTCATAAGTATTACCCATGAAACGCTTAATAGAGTAAACAGTCTTTTTAGGGTTAGTAATCGCTTGACGTTTAGCAGGGTCACCCACTTTACGCTCACCATTCTCAACAAATGCAACAATTGAAGGTGTAGTTCTTCTACCTTCACTGTTTGGAATTACTACCGGCTCATTACCTTCCATAACGGCAACACATGAGTTGGTAGTTCCTAAATCGATACCTATAATTTTTGACATAATCTTATAATTCCTTTGGACGTTACCCCTATTTATCAAGCCGCATGCCAATACCGTTTTGACAGAAAAACACTGACAAAACTACATGAAGGAGTTACCACTAGTTGACGGGATGGACAAATTGGGTGTTTTTATGGCAAGAATTGAGTTTGTTTTGTAGTTGGGTAACAGTGTAATTATATTGCACTATCTGTGGCTTTATCTACCTATGCGACTTGTCTCTATGGATCCTTTGTGGGTAGTCCATGTTTTACCAATCAATGTCCACGTTAGGAATCTTAGTCTATCCTGTGCGGTAGGACTGGCCGAATACCAGAAAAAAGTTCCCAAAGATCAAGATAAACAAAGCTTCCTCCCCATACCCAACGCGTAGCCCGCTATTTTGTCTTCTCGAAGTTCATAGCAGAAACGTAATGTGAAACCATTCAATGTCCACAATAGGAACAATAACCTATACTGGCCTGAGCGGAATGACTTAAGGCGGATAGGGTGCAATTCTGTTGCGGACATTCGTTGATTTACCTAGAAACTTTGAAACTTTGCTTTGACAATTAAATACTTTAATCCCAGGAAGTAAAATTTAATAAAAGTTTATAAACATGTCTTAAAAAAAATACGTTAGAAAGAATCTTAAGGACTCCTCCCTTTCCATACAACCACTGAAAACTCCTATTGCTACCTCTTTTAAACAAGTGTTTTGAGCGTTCCTGCATCAAACTGCATTAGCTCAAGCTGAAAACCCTGATTCGGTATTTGTTTTGCCTAAACATTTTATATCGAGCTTATTGAATTCAGAAAACAAGCGCTTCCCTTCCTTCTCTTAGTTATTCTACAAGACTTATTGATTCACTGTTTAATAATTTAACTATGATCAAACTGTACAAGACCTCAGCTTTCTACCCTGTAATATCAGTAAAATTGCCAGGCTTATTTTCCCTATTACTCCTTCTCTTTCTTTCTTCTTCTTTTTTTTCCTTTGCTCAAACTTGTAATAGAAGCCTTGGGGAACCTGTGGTGAATATTACGTTTGGGACAGCAGATTTACCGACAAGCAGAAGTGTTTTGAAACCTGAGGATGGAAGCACTGGCTGTAAATTTCAATCATCAGGACTGACAGGACCTAATACCTATATTTTGAGTGCTGCATCAGGGAAATCAGCTGGTCATTTTAATAAATGGCATGATGCTCCGGATCATACTCTGAATGACAAAAATGGGAATATGTTAATTATTGATCAATCTATTTCTAATATACCTGTCTATGAACTAACTGTAAATGGTTTATGCTCAGGTGTGAAGTATGAATTTTCTGCTTGGGTAGCAAATTTATTAATTCCGGATGGGGTAGACCCAAACGTTATTTTTAATATAAGAGATGTTAAAACAAACATAATTATAAAAACGGTCAGAACTGGGGACCTAATGGAGACTTCTCATATTCTTTGGAAACAGCAAACTCTTATGTTTGAAGTGCCGGATGGAGAAACCTCAATAAAGTTCGAGGTAGAGCTAGCAAATGAAGGCAGGATAGGCAATGATATAGCTATTGATGACATTACCATATGCCCCTGTTTGCCAGATTTGCAAATTATATTACCTGATGCAGTTTGTGAAGGTGAACCTGCAACTTTGCATTCATCTTTTACACCCAATGTATTTGAACATCTGATCTACCAATGGCAGCGAAGTGCAAATACAAAAAACTGGCAAATAATTGACGCGGCCGAAAGCGCAGAACTTTATTTAAATAATGCTTTACCTGGTTTTTATTATCGTGTAATTGTTTATGGGCAGGGGAATATAAATTGTATCAATGAAAATGTAATTAGCAATGTGGTTGAGTTGAAAACAAAGAAATGTAAAACTGATGTGGCCATCACTATCCAGTCGGAGAAAAAGCCGGTTGAGCCTGGCGATGAGTTAAAATATACCTTAAAGACCATTAATAACGGACCTATAACTGCTAGAATGGTAAACGTTATAGACGACTTACCCCCTGATATGCTGTATATGCGAACGCTGGTAACAAAGGGTGAAGCTATCTTTAATGCTCAAAACCGTTCTCTGGCTTGGAAAATAGATTCATTGTTGAACAACGAAACCGCCGAGTTGGAGCTTTGGGTAATAGTAGAAAGCAATCGTACATTGGTTAATAAAGCAATTATAACCTACAGTGAAGAGGATTTGTATACGGCGAATAATACAGCCGTAGATATTAAGTACCGCGCAATACCCAATGTAATTACGCCTAATGGCGATGGCTTCAACGACTTTTTTCAACTACCCACCAATGAACAAGAGTTTAATCGTTTGAAAATTTTTAACGTTTGGGGCAAAATGGTGTACCAAAGTGACAATTATCAAAATAACTGGAATGGCAGCGAACTCCCCATTGGGACCTATTATTATTCATTGGAGAGGAGGTATAATGACCGGAAGTCAGAGCAGTTGACTGGGTATATACAATTACTAAGGTGACCGTTTGATAATTGCATTTAGTATCGTTTTTGGGGTTGTATAAAGAGTGTTACATTCCTCGGCTGATGTAATTTTGTTCAATTGTAACACACAGAAGAATGATTAACCCCCCTCCCGCAAATAATTTATTACCTATTTTGACATTATTGACTTTTGTATATCCTAAACACATATTAGCGCTAACATCATGAGCTAAGATATAAACTCTTAGAGCGAATGTTACAATATCACAAATTTCAATACGGTAAAAAATGAGAATAGTCTATTTACATCCTTGCAACATATTTGAAGTTTATTCCAATCTTTAATCCTTTTTTCCGCATCACCTCAACAACCTCATATCCAATCCATTTCAGACGTAGTAACTTTTTATATTTTTCTTAATCATATTAATATTTTATTTTAGAAATAGCATTCGTATTAGCCTACTAATTGTCTAAAATTATGATTCAATGAAGCTTTGAATTGAGTTTAAGAGTTCCTTTGAAGCAAATTTTCCAATTTTATGAAGTGGTTTTAAATCCTCATTTAATAATGACAAAAGTTTGTCTTTAAGTTGGTGCTCATTGTACGCAACATGGATATATTTTAGTTTATCAAAACTTTTTGCTGTAGCTAATTGATGGTCATTTCTGTGTTCACCCAATTTTGCTATTCGAGGTAAAACAATTATTGGTTTCTCTTTCTCAAGAGCAGTAATAATTGTTCCCATTCCAGCGTGACTGATGATGAGTTTAGCTTGGTTAAAGTATGAATTAAACTCAGTAGGGCTAACAAATTCATGTGCCTGCATGTTTTTTACTACATAGCTAGTTTTAGCAACTTGAGCTATTATCGGCCTATCAATGATTTCTGCAATTTCATCAACAGCTTTAATTAGTCTATCAAAGGGTTCTTGAGTACCTATGGTTAAAAAAATCATCCTATAATATTACCGTGAAAAATAACTTTTGAAGAGGTTAAATGTGACCACTGTGTGTAGCACTTATGGGCGAAAAAAGACGCTATTTTGCCGCTCATTGATAATTTCTCAGCATTAGCAATACTGTCTATCCAAATCGTTTTACTACCAATTAATCTTCCTGCAATTATTCCCATCAAACCAGGCGCAGCCCCAGTTGAAATAATAACATTTGGTTTTATTGAAAAGACTTTGTTAAAAACTATATAGCCCATCTTGATAAGTTTTAGCTTATTCCATCTGTTGGCATCGGGTACAGAATAAAATTGATGATCTTTTACCATAGCAGCAAATCCAAGACTTGTTGATATGTAGACAACCTCATGATCCACAAATGCCGGAACCAATCTTTGAAGTTGTATCCAATGACCACCACCAGAGGCAATAGCGAGTATTTTCATAAATTTTGATTATTTACTTTCTTTTTCTGATAAGTTTTGCTGGCACACCTCCAACAATGCTATAGGGCTCAACGTCTTTTGCCACAAAAGCACCTGCCCCAATAATACTTCCCTTTCCAATCTTTAACCCTGGCATAATTACAACATTTCTCCCAATCCATACGTCATCTTCTATTTCACAAGGTATTTCAATAGTTTTGCCTTGCAAGGCCATTGGAATGTCTGTTCGATCAAATTTATGGGTATTTGAGTAGATGGCTACATTAGGAGCAATCATGACATAATTACCAATTGTAGCGCCTTGTATGTAAACATTTTCATTGATCATGCAATGACTTCCTATTGAGATTCCATTTCCATCCCCAAGATTAACTCTTGGTTGTATTTTACAATTATCGCCTATAGTTAGAAAGTTTTTTGCTAAACCAACTCTCAATTTATTGAAACTCGGGCCCAATGGAAAAAAGCTTGATGGCAAACGGTTTGCGATAAAATAATAAAATATCAAACTAATTTTCTTTTTCATTAAGAATCTCTTTATATAAATCGTAAATTTTTGACACAACAGAATCCTGATCAAGTTGGAGTTCTTCAATTCTTTGTTTTCCATTAGTAACCCTTTGTGCAGCTTCCAAAGCTATAAGATTTTCAAGGGGAATAATAAATTTATCAGGGTCAAACGAATCTATGACATAGCAGTTTTTAACTCCCGATAATAAATATTGGACATCTCCTACATTTGTTGAAATAATAGGTATACCTCCAGCCATTGCTTCTTTAATAATTTGAGGTGATCCTTCATTTAACGAGGTCATTAAAAGACAGTCAAGTTTACTTAAGTTTTCTATTACTTGATTTCTTGTTAGGTTATGAAATTCAATAATTTCAATATTTTTATTCTCAACAATTAAGCTATCTGTAATACTTTTGAATAATTTAAAATTCTTCTCAGGCCGTTTTCTATCTCCGGGAAAACCAATTCGAAAAACTTCTTTAGTGTTTTTCCGTTTACTATCAAATACTTTAACATTTATACCACAGGGTATTTTATTTAACTTAAAGGATTGCTTATAAAATAAAGAAAGCATTCTTTCATTTAGAATAATCACTTTGTTAACCCTATTAACAACCATCATAGTGATTTTTAATAACAAGCCCCCACTCTTATTAGGATTGGTATCGCTTCCGTGTAACGTGATTAGAATGGGCGTTATAATAAAAGGATTGAACAATAAGAATAAACCCGATAAACCAAAATGTATATGAATTATATCAAAATTTTCTTTTCGGATGAGGTTACTAATACCTAAAATACTTTTAATGTAGTTAAGCTTCGAAGCACGCCCATTAATGAAATAAATTTGATGTTCTATAGGATAGTTTTTCGATAAATATTCAATTTGTTCTTTAACATGGATGCCATTATATATATGATCCTTATTTGGATACATATTGGTCACAAATAATAGTTTCATAAGATTATTTCCTGTTAATAATTAACTCAAATTCCTCAGAGACAATGTACTCCCATGAAAAACATTTACTTTCTTTTTTTATTTCCTCAGGATCATATATATATTTATTGTAATTGTCCATTATTACGTGTAATCCTTTCACTATGGATTCTAAATTATCTTTAATTAATACACCGTTTTTTTGAGTAATTATTTTTTTATTTTCATAAGTTGCAGTAGCTAAAACTGGCAAGCCGGAAACTAGATACTCATATGTTTTAGTAGGAGGTTGAAACTCATACCAAGGAGTTATTGGCACATAACTGATCCCTATATCAGCATTGTCAAAATATGGTTTCAATTTATCCTGATTAATTCTTCCTAGTAACTGAATGTTTTTTACTTTATTAGAACTGATAAATTCTTTAAGAATTTGAAGTTCATTCTCTGGGCTATCACCTATTATTTTTAATGAACATTGCTGAGCTAAATTAGCATTATTGGAAAACTCATAAAATGCCTTTACAAAAGTTAAAATATCTCTTCCTTGTAAAGAACCCACATAAATAAATGTAAGATGAGAGTCTTCAATATGTTTTGTTTTAAAATTTTCTCCTCCTAAAGGCAATAGCGAATATTTTTTTATGCCAAGGGATTTAGCTACACCTTCACTAATTACAGAAATATTAGCAAAAGCCAGAGATTCAAGTTTAAGAAAGAAATTATATGTTGTACGATTTATCAAGTTTTTATGTACGGAAGCTGTACGAATATCTAAATTGATAGATGTTTTAGGAAATAGAAATTTAACAAATGAGACCCCCCTTATGTATACTATAAAAACATTATCGAATAGGCCCCATTTAATGGCATTATAAATAGAATTAAGCAATCTATAATTCCTCCTTAATAAATTTCCAGCTCTAGTTACATAATGAACTTTAATATCAGTTAGCTCAATTCTGGGCCTATTATAATCCCAGCATATATATGTAATGTCGAATCTATTTTTTGCGTATTCGCAATACTTATATGTATCGGTTAGATATCCAAACTGACTTGTAGTGCAGATTAATATTCTTGGTTTTCTATTTTCATTCATATAAGTGAACCTTAATTTTTTGACAATACTGAATTTTTCGCATCTCATACCAATTCAAAACAGTTAACAATATTTGTATGGTAAAAAAAATAGAAATAAAAAACCGATCCCTAAAAGCGTCATTATATAACATTATAATTATTATAATAAACCGTAAAAACAAAGTTTGAAAATTGTTAAGCTTAATGTTTAGAAATTGAGCGTATAATACTTTATTGATTTGATAAAGGATAAGTAATGAGAGAAGCAGTCCCCCGGTTATTAATAAATAGAATATGTAGGGGCGTGAGCCTAATAAAAGCCAGTTATACTTTTGGGCAAAAGGAGAGGTTTTAAGAAACGTACCACCTTTAAATGCCCCATATTCCATGCCCAAAAGAAAGTTCCCACTGTCTTCACTTATTAATTTACTTGCAAATGCAATTTTAGTAAACCTTGGCACATCCTCTCCTTTTTCAACTTCATTGGTCAAATATTTTTCTAAAAAATCTTTATTAAATATCTCTTTGATTGGGTTATTAATTTTTTTTGTTCCATCAGAATATAAAGATGATACAGCCCCTATCAATATTAAGCATCCAATCGAAATTGAAATGATACTTCTAAAGTTTTTCACTTGTATAACACACAAAATAAAAATAGGGATAATGATAAATGTAATTTTTGTTTCATTTAAAACTACTGGTAATAAAAAAACAGTTAGTGGTAATAATGCTTTAAATCTGCTTTTTGTATAGAAAGTAGAATTGAATAACGTTAGAAAAAACAAAGAAATAAATATAGTTAATGTAAGTATGCCTGATGAATATGCGCCTAATGAGCCTCCTACTTTATCACTTGCACCGTACTGACTAAATTGGTAAAGAGCACAAGGTATTTGGAGTGCGAGGAAAAAGAAAATAAAGCGTTTAACTTCTTTAAAGAAGAATAGCACCAAAGGTGATTTCTTAACAGCTTCAAGAAATAATATAACTGCTGGTATTATTAATAACTCTCTTAATCCATTCAGATAGGTTATGATGTCTGTTGAATTATAGGCAAAACCCAAAATAGAAAACGCAATAACAAGTAAGGATAATATTTTTTGATGGTTAGTGTTTTTATTAAATGCACTTATTCCCAGATAAATAAGTATAGCATCTAGTAATAAATCAACAATAAAGCTATTTTCCTGTATACCTAATATGTCCTTTTGTACAAATTTGTACATACTCATTAGGTAAAGGTTGTATATGAAAAGTTTAATATGTGTTTTCAATGAAAATAATGGTTCAGTTTTATAGCGTTGTATAGAATCTCTTCAGATTTTCAATCATCGTATTTATTTGAAACCTTTTAGAATGTTCAAAATTGTTTTTAGAAATAGTAGCTCTTAATTTTTGATTAGATAAAAGTAATTCGATTTTGTCAGCAAGATCATTACAGTTTGGATTGCATAATAAACCATTTTCTCCATCTGTTAAAATTTCTGGAATCCCACCCACATTAGTTGCTATAATTGGAATACCTAGATTAAAACCTTCCAAGATGGCTAAAGGCTGTGCTTCAGATCTTGATGGTACAATTAAGATATCTGCCTTTTTAAAATAATTGAGATGGTTGGGTGAGGCTATAAATCCGAATACGGTTACATATTTATTTAATTTGTATTTTTTAATTAATTGATTAGTATTATTGTTTACAGGATATGAACCCAACATACTTACATTACAATTTGTTATGTGTTTTTGGTTTACAAGTATATCTATTGCTTCCAATAATATATCAGCCCCTTTAACTGTTTTCTCCCCACCTACAAATAATAAATTGATGTTACCAGTATGAGTATTGTATTCTATTTCTTGTGGTGGGCCACTATCTTCAACACCATTATAAATAATCGTATTTTGTGGTATATTATTTAACTCATTTTCATATACTTTTTTTGTATATGATGATACAAAAATTACATTGTCTACTTTATTAAAATAGCGCGAAATTTTTTTTCGCTGTTTTAAAGCTTTATAATGATTGTTAATAAATGATATTACATCATGTACCGTATAAATTATCTTACTATTGGTAGTTTTGCTTGTTGTAGCAAGATAAAGTGAGTTCTCCAAATGAGGATGAATTAACTTAATATCACTCTTTTTTATAAACTCCTTTACTTTAGAACTCTTTAAAAATAGGTACCATTCAACTGCATTGTAAAATCTGTTTTCAAATAATCTACTATATTTTGATTTACGATGTTGGAACAATGAACCAATGTCTAAAGTTTTTTTTTCAGAAATTACTGTGTTAAAGAAAGGTTTTAATTCCGAATTTGTAATCAAATAAAAGTCAATTTGGTCTTCTAAATACTTTATCGTTTGCCATACAACTTTTTCCGCCCCACTAAAGCCATCTGAAATTAATATTAAAGCGACTTTTAGCTTTTCTACTTTTGTTAAACTTGTCATTAGAAAGAATGCTTATATTTTATTCAGATTTTTAATTTTACCAAGAAACAAAAAAATATGAAGCCCTATCAATGCTAAGCTTAAATGGGTTTGCAAGAGCTTTAAGACCACCCTTACTCGAAACGGTTCAACTTTTAAAATTTTCATCAGTTCAACATCTCTCTCATAACCACTATTTAGTATCTCTTTTATTTCCTTTTGATATAAATCTATTTTTCTATTGTTTTGAAAATAGTTATATATGTTTCTTAAATTAAAATAAAGTAGATGAGATTTAAGTTGATTTTTAATTGGTTTGCTTAAAAGAAAATTTCTAACAAACATTGAAGACGTTAGCAATTGCTTACTACTCTCATAACTAACCTTATTCGAAATAGAACTATTTCTTTGTACATAGTTGAATACAACTATGTTTGATTTTACAATTTTTTTAGAATTGTAGACAAGCTGAGACATTGAAACATTGTCTTCACCGTAAGAAATTTTCTTTATAAATTCAATATTATTCAACTTATATAAATTTGAACGAATTAACTTACCACATGAAAAAAACTGTTTCCACTTTATTAACTGGCATAAAAAATCTTGATTGTCCAACTCTCCAAAATCCGCATATCGAATAATCTCCTTTTTGTTTAAATCCAAATAATTTAGAATAAAATCACCTACAACAATGTCAGCATTCGTTTTTTGAGCTTTAATATATAATTCTTCTATACCATTTAACTCTAAATAATCATCGCCGTCTAAATGATATATAAATTCGCCTTGAGCCTTTTCAATTCCCGATTTGCGTGCATAAGGCAACCCTTCATTTAATTTATTGATAACAATAATTCTTTTGTCTATTAAAGCATATTGCTGAATGACTTTTGAAGAATCATCAGTACTGCCATCATTAACCACTATAATTTCAATTTCTTTTAGAGTTTGGTTAATAGCAGAAGAAAGACATTTGTCTAAATATATGCTAACATTATAAACTGGAATAATGACAGAAACTTTAATCTTCATTTTCTAATTTAAAGAGGTGATAAATTTTACAGGTCTTAGTAGGGTAGTTTTTTGGTAAAATCATCCCTATAACCAGCCATAAATGCACGAAGAAAAAAGATTATACTTTTTAACTTAAGAAAAAGAGAAATATTCGAAGTCCAATAGTATGATATATAATGTTTAATTTGTCTTAATGGGGAATGTCCTAACATCTTTTGTATATATCCATTATTTCTAAATACGCAATAACTTTTCCAATCCAACACACTATCATAAATCCAAGTCCCTTTCTCCGTTATTTTATACATTAACCTATCTTTTGGATGAACTTGTATTGCATCAAAAATTGTTGTATTCTTTAGGTTGTTCTTTAATATTCGAAAATGATATTCTCTTTCATCACCCCAGATGAACATTTCTTTTTTGGGCAGGCCAATTTTTTCAATTACTTTTCTTTTAAAAAGAATTCCATTGAAAAGATGAGTAATGCCATCCAATTTATCTTTAAATATTTCTTTAAGTTCAGTTTGGTTATCAATAACTACATTTTCAATGTACGGATGAGGAAACGAGAATGCTAGTTTTTCATTGTCATCTTTAGCAATAATAAGTGGACTAATCGCATCATAGTCACTATTAGATGCAAAAAATGTTAATTTTTCTAAGGAATTATCTGCAGGTATTCCGTCATCATCCATGCACCAAATTAAATCATAACCTTTCTCGAACGCCAATTTCATCCCATTATGAAAACCACCAGCCCCCCCTAAGTTTTCTTGATGAATTACACACAAATCGTTTTGTGCATTTAACCATTCCTTGGTGCCATCAGTACTACCATTATTAACAACTAAAATGCAATCGAGAGATCTGGTTTGGGACCGAATTGCGTAAATACATTCTTTTAATAATGTTAAGCGATTATAGGTTACAACTACTGCAGCAATTTTTTCCATTGTTTATGCTATTTGTGGTTTTCGTTTTAGTAATAATTTTTCAGATACTTCTTTGGTGGTTGTTAACAAGGGCCGTTCAACAAATTTGTATGTAATACTACCAATAATAATAGGAAGCAACGTAAAAGAGATTATAAGTAAATCAGAACTTATTACTGGAGTGCTAAAGAAGTTTTTTAAAGCGTATCGGCAATTTGTATATTTAATTCCTTATTAACTCTTACTAATGCAGATCCAATCACTTGGTGCATATCGTAATATTTATATTCTGCCAAGCGGCCTCCAAAAATTACGTTACGTTCTTGCTCTGCCAGTGTTTGATATTGTTTAAACAAAGTGTTGTTTTTTTCATCATTCACAGGATAATAAGTTTCTTTTCCCGGTTGCCAATCTTCAGGATACTCTTTGGTAACCACCGTTTTATCCTGGCAACCAAACTCAAAGTGTTTGTGTTCTATGATGCGAGTAAAAGGAGTTTCCGCATCTGTATAATTCACAACAGCATTACCTTGATAATTTTTATTTTCCAATGTTTCATGCTCAAATCTCAAACTGCGGTATTCCAAGGCTCCGAAACGGAAATCGTAGAACTCATCAATCTTACCTGTAAATACAATTTTAGAGGCTGATTGGTCTAACTTTGTACGGTCTTTGAAATAATCTACTCCTAATTTTACATCAATTCCGTTCAGTAAACCTTCAGTAAGTTTATTATAACCTCCAATAGGAATACCTTGATACCTATCGTTAAAATAATTGTTATCGTAAGTGAATCGAACAGGTAAGCGCTTTATAATAAATGCCGGTAACTCAGTCGCTTTGCGCCCCCATTGTTTCTCCGTATAGCCCTTAATCAGCTTTTCATAAATATCAGTTCCTACTAATGAAATTGCTTGTTCTTCTAAGTTGGTAGGAGTATTAATGTTTGCTTTTTTAACCTGCTCTACAATTTTTGCTTTGGCCTCTTCAGGTTTTTTCACCTTCCAAAGTTGATAAAAGGTGTTCATGTTAAAGGGGAGGTTAAATAATTCTCCCTTAAAATTAGCAATTGGTGTATTGGTATAGCGATTAAACTCAACAAAAGAATTCACATAGTCCCAAATCTTTTTGTCGTTGGTATGAAAAATATGCGCTCCATACTTGTGTACATTAATCCCCTCAATATTTTCACAATAAATGTTTCCCCCGGTGTGAGTTCTACGATCAATGACCAAGCAACGTTTTCCTTTTTTTGTTGCCTCGTGTGCGAAAACAGAACCGAATAATCCAGCTCCAACAATCAGGTAGTCGTATTTATGCATAGTTCAGTTTGGATTTTAAAGTTAAAAAAAAGTCAATAGCAATTTGATTTTTAATAATGTACAATTGAGTAGCACCGAACAATACCATAGAACCAATTAAGGTTGCCACTAACACATAAAATGGTTGGCTAAATATTAATTTTGCAGCTTCCGCTAATAAAAAAATGGGTAATGCTGAAAGTACATTTTGAGTAAACGCTTTTAAATTTAATTCAAATGTTAAGTACTTTCTTGCGAAATAGAAAGTTAAAACAGTTACAACAGTTTCTGCTATTAAATTTGTGATTGCTGCCCCGTTTTCATGGAAAAGTGGTATTAAAATAAAGTTTAATAGCAAACTTATTATGGTTCCACTTAAGACGGAGAATAGGAGTTGACGGTCTTTAGAAAGAGGTGTAAGAATTTGAATGCCAAAAATATTTGATAGCCCAATTATCAGTGTTATTGGACAAAGGATTCTCATGGCCAATACGCTTGGGAGGAATTCTTTGCCTGAAAAAACCAATGTCAGCTCGGGTGCTAAGGCAAAAATTCCAACCATAATAGGTATGCCTAATGTATATACAAAGTTGAAAGATTGTCCAATCAGTCGCTTTATTTCTGCTTGATCATTTTTAGCAACAGCGTTTGATAATCTTGGAACCAATACAGCCCCCAATGAAGTGATTATCGTTAGGCTTAGTTTGTTTAGCTTTAAAGCAGCAGAATAATAGCCAACGGCTTTTTCATCGGCAAGTAATCCTAACAATATGGTATCCATCAGGACATACACACTGATAGCAACGGTTGATCCGAAGATGACTAACATAGGCCGGACATGCGGTTTATAATATAACTCTTTGTACGAAATATTAAGCTTGAGGTATTTCAATGAATAACGAATATTAACGAAGCTATTGAAGATTAAACCGAAAACAGTTATTAAGAAATAAGGCAGTACATCCGACTTCTCCTTAACAAATAGAAAAAGGGCACCAATAGAAATGAATTTTATGATAATGGAACGGGAGGTGATGTATTTAAAATTTTCCATTCCGGTGAAAAACCATTCTATGGAAAATAAATTAAAGAAAATGTAGAGACCACCCCACAAATAAAGAGCATTGTGGCTAGAGAATTTATCAAAATAAAGGATGGTTATAAAATAAGGTACCAGTACAATAATCGTAGTTAACAATCTTATCAAAAATAATTCGATAAATACCTTGCTTCGTCCTTCAATATTGTCTTTTGTTTTTGCTATCTCCCTTACACCATATATACTTATGCCCAATGCAGAGAGTAAAATAAAATATTGGCAAAAGGACAGAACAAAATTTGTTAAGCCAGTTCCTTCAGGCCCCAATACTCTTGAAACATAGGGAAATGTAATAATAGGGAAGATGATGTTTGAAACGGATAACAATATATTATAGGCAAGGTTCTTCTTTATGCTCACTTCTTTTCTCCTTAACTAGTATAATTTTCTTTGCACTTTTTGTTAAACAGTCAATCCTACTCCATAATAAACAAACCCCACTTTCTGCAATTGTACGTCATCATAAATATTGCGTCCGTCAAACACTACTTGTTCGTGCATTATGTTTTTTAGTTTGACCCAATCGGGCAATCTAAACTCGTTCCATTCAGTAACCAAGGCAATAGCAAGAGCGCCCAAAGCTGTTTCGTATACATCCTTGCACCAGATAACTTTATCACCTAAGGTTTTCTTCCCTTCGTGCATGGCAATAGGGTCAAACACTTTAATAGTTGCACCTGCCCTTAGCAGGCTTTCAATTAATACCAATGAAGGTGCTTCGCGCATGTCGTCGGTATTGGGTTTAAAAGAAAGCCCCCAAATGGCAATGGTTTTGCCGTTCAGGTTTCCATCAAAATGACGGTTTATTTTATCAAACAAAATCGATTTTTGGTCTTCATTAATGGCTTCCACAGCTTCCAAAAGTCGCAAGTTATAGCCTAGACTTTTCCCAGTTTTAACCAAGGCCTTCACATCTTTGGGAAAACAGGAGCCTCCATAGCCAACTCCGGCGTATAGAAACTTTTTACCAATTCGTGGGTCACTGCCAATGCCATTGCGTACGTGGTTAATATTGGCCCCCACCAATTCGCAAAGGTTAGCAATATCATTCATAAAGCTAATGCGGGTGGCCAGCATGGCATTCGCTGCATATTTGGTCATTTCGGCAGAAGGAATATCCATGTAAATGATGCGGTAGCCATTTAGTAAAAACGGTTTGTAAATGGTATCCATTACTTCACGAGCTTTTTCACTGTCCACCCCAACTACGATCCTGTCAGGGCTCATGAAATCTTTTATCGCTGCGCCTTCCTTTAAAAATTCAGGATTTGAGGCTACGTCAAATTCAATATCAGCATCACGTATATCCAAGGCAGTTTGGATGGAGGCTCGTACTTTTTCCGAGGTGCCTACCGGTACGGTACTCTTGGTAACTACAACGGTGTATTGCTGCAGATGCTTACCAATTTCGTTAGCTACTTTCAGCACATAGCTTAAATCAGCACTTCCATCTTCTCCAGGTGGGGTACCTACAGCAATAAAAATGGCATCGGCTCCGTGAATATGCTCTGCCAGAGATGTACTAAACTGCAATCTCCCCTTTTGGGTATTGTTTACAACAGTGTTTTCAAGTCCTGGTTCATAAATTGGCAGGATTCCTTTCTGAAGATTATCAATCTTGACTTTATCAATATCAATGCAGCATACGGAAATGCCAACATCAGCAAGACAGGCGCCGGTTACTAACCCTACATAGCCTGTTCCGATTACTAGTATTTTCATTGGTTTTCGGTTTAGTTTATTTTTTGATATTCAAATTTCCGTTTAATGAAACACCTTTTGTTGTGATTCTTGCTCAGCATAATACCCATACCCATATCCATACCCATATCCATACTGACCACCATCTTTTATTCCATTGAAAATCAAATGAAGGTTTTTGAAACGTTTTTCTTTATAAAGTGCATCAACCATTTTAATACGCTCCTTTGGTGTATATTGATGACGGGTTACGAATAAAGTTGCATCAACAAAAGGTTCCATAATTTGAGCATCGGTTACAAGACCAACCGGAGGAGCATCAATAATGATGTAATCAAACCGATCTTTTAACGTATTCATTAACTCTTCAAAACGAGCACTAATTAGTAACTCAGCTGGGTTAGGAGGTAAGGGACCGGTGGTCATAATGTAATAATTATCCTGCCCCGGCACTTTAGAAATCAGCTCATTCAGATCAAACTGTCCGATTAAATAATTGGATATTCCCCTCGGGTTACTTAACTCTAAATATTTCTGAAGTTTTGGTTTGCGTAGGTCTAATTCCAAAATAATGGTTTTCTTTCCAGTCATGGCCAAGCTTGCCCCAAGGTTAAGGGAAATAAAAGATTTTCCTTCACCACTAATACTAGAGGTAAATAACAGTGTTTTTAATTTGCATCCCGGTACTAGGAACTGCAAGTTTGTTCTTAGCGCTCTAACTTGTTCGGCTAATACAGAGCGTCCTTTTTTGCTTACCACCAGCACTTCATCGTGTTGGTCATAAGAAATTTCAGCTAGTATTGGCGCTTTGGTTCGCTCTTCTATATCAGTTCGTTTAGTTATTTTGTCGTTCAGTAATTCAATTAGGTAAATAATACCAAATGGTACAGCTAAGCCTAATAAGCCAAATAAAACTATTATATTACGTTTTACTGGCTTAACCGGTCCACTACTGCTGCGGGCGCTGTCAATAATACGGCTATCAGGCACTGCTGATGCATATGAAAGGGCAGTTTCTTCACGTTTTTGAAGCAAGAATAAATACAGGTTGTTTTTGATAGCCTGTTGACGTGAAATATCTACCAGTTCCCGTTCTTTACGCGGAACGGTACGGATCATTGTTTCCATCCGCGAATTTTCATTTTCTAATTTATAGCGGGTTGTGGCAATAGAACTTTTCAGAGTTTGTATATTATCCAGGATGTTTTGTTTTAAACCAACAATTTGATCATCTAAAGCGGAGATAATTGGATTGTCGGCACGTACAACTTTTATGGAGCTGGCACGTTTCAATTCTAAGTCACTTAAAGATTTGATAAGACTAAGTAGAGTTGGGTCACTGATTCCCAATGTTGCCGGAACGGTTCCATTACTGTTGTTTTTAGCACGAACGTATTTCTCTATATCATTCAACACGCTCTGCTGAATTTTTACTTCATTCAGCTTCGTATCATTTTCTTTTATGCTTTCCAAAAATAGCTTTGATTCCGCACTGATATCGGTAATTCCCTCTCTCGATTTAAAGTCTTCTACATTCCTTTCAACAGTACTTAAGTCCCCCGCAATCAGTTTAAGTCGCTCTTCAATAAACTCTAAGGTTATTGCAGCTACTTTGTTTTTATCATTGATAGCCGCTTTGTTATATTCTTCAATAAGGTTGTTTAGAAAATCTTTTCCTTTTTGAGGCACGTTGGTAATGAGGCTTAATACCAATACACTAGCCATTTTGTTAGTAGTTTCTACATTGAGTTGCGCCTGATAAGCTTCGGCCACTGCAGTAATGGGTTGTAATACAATGTGCAATTGCTTTATGTCTTTGTTTAGTCCGGTACGAATAAACAAGAGGGTACCATAAGGAGTTTGGGTTACTTTATTTAAGGATATGGTTTTACCATTTAATTCGGCTTGGCCATTGTCTTTTAAAACAAGTTCCAAGGGTTGATCGTAAATTGTTTCCAGTGGATTAATTAGTTGCAGTTTTACGGGGCTTTCTTTGTAAAGGTCCCTGTGACGAATGCCTTCCCGAACAATATAACTGATGTTCAAGTTGAGGTTTTTGACCACATTTTCCAGTAAAGTGTACGAACGGATTATCTCAATTTCATTTTCTACAACTTTGTTTGATGTGAAGATGTCTAACTCTTTTAGCATGGCATCCTGGCCCAACCCTTTTTTTTCATCTTTTATTAAGATACTGTTTTTAACCAGGTATTGAGGCGTTTGATAGCTTAGGAATATGAATGCTGCAATTATTGCCACAACAATAGACGCAACAAACCATTTCCAGTAGGCTAAATATTTAAATATTAAGGTCTTTAGGTTAAAATCCTGCTGTTCTTCTTGTTGAAAGAAAAATGGGTCTATTTGGTTATTCATTTTTTATTTGGCAATACTGGTGATGATAACTGTAATTAATGAAAGTGCACTTATAATTACTGGTGCTAATTGGTAGGTACGGTCAGATGTTGCTACCCTACTTGAACTCGGTTCTACATACACTATATCTCCTGATTGTAAATAGTAATAAGGAGAGCTGAACATATCACGATTGGTCAGATCCACACGGCCAAATTCACGTTGTCCGTTACGTTCACGGATAACTAAAATGTTTTGGCGTTTTCCGTAAATGGTTAAATCACCCGCCAAGCTTAAGGCTTCAGGCAATGAAATTTTTTCATTGGGAATGGAATAAAGAGATGGCCGTACAACCTCGCCCATAACCGAAATCTTATAGTTTTGAATGCGAACATTAACGGTAGGGTCAACTAAAAATTTGTTTAGTTTTTGAGTTAAAAAATCTCCGGCTTCTTTGGTACTTAGCCCGTCAAGTTTAATTTTTCCGGCCAAAGGAAGCGTAATGCAACCGGTTTGATCTACCAAAAATCCTGTAGCAGGAGTTAATACGGTGTTGTTTTGTTGATTCAAATTGGCAGGTGCCGGGAAAGGGTTAAACATAGCACTAGCTTCGGGGCTAAGGCTACTTACCAATACGGCTAGAATGTCCCCAGGTTGAATTTTTGCAATGAATTTATTGTTGATGTCGAGTTTGGAAAGATCAGTTTCAACACTGGCAGGTTGAAAATAGGTGACTTCTTTCCGGCTTACACAGGAAGTAGCCAGCATGCCTGTCACAAATGAAAAAACGACAATGAACGACTTATAGAAGTTAAACTTCATTTAAATTATGAGATTTGAATAAAAAGCAAATACTTAGCTATATATATGGTAGAGAGCAATTTCGAGCGGCGAATGTATGCAAAATAGATGGATTATTTAACTATTCTGATGGAAGTGTTGATAAAATGCGTACAATTACCCAGCTTCGTAACATTAAATCATGTTTATTAACTTAAAGTTTATCATTTTTTAATCATTTATAATTACTGATTGATTATTTGTTAAACAACAACCTCTTTGTTGTTCCGAGATCAACAAGTACGCACATAATGCTTTTAAGTTAATCACAGCTGATTAATTATGTGGAAACCATTCAATTCAATGATTTAAGAATTTCTGTTCTCCGAGCGGAATGGTTGCAGGGGAATTGGAATGCACCCATTAAAGTAAAGTCCGGACACAAGGCCCGGTCTTTACCATTTAGCTATGTATAGAAAAGGTTGTACTCCTGTCTATCAGCGCTCATTTTGCTGCATGCCACTTGCCTTGATCACATCATCCGGAATCGGGTAGACATAGCGTTTATCATTGGGGGCGAGTTCATAAATCGTACCGTTCAGATTTCGTTTCAAGGTGACGGCAAACCGCCCGTCCTGGTTCAATCGCCGCAAATCCGTCCAGCGCAGCCCCCGAAACAGGAGTTCTTTCCGGCGTTCAGTGAGGATGACCCGCAGCGCTTCCTCTGCGCTACCTGCAGAAAGCGGCACAAAGCTGGCGCGTTCCATCCTGTTTTTGAGCAGCGTATTCAAATCGTTCATCGCCTCCAGTACCTGTCCTTTTCGGGCCAGGCATTCCGCGCGGATCAAATACAGCTCATCCCTGGCAATCCCGCCAAAGTGCAACGCTCCGCTGTAGCTGCCGATGAAGGTATGGGTGCCATCCGGCCGGCGGGAGAAAAAGGCTTTCCGCCGCAAATCGCTAGCCGCGTAAGAGCGCACCAGCGTCGAATCCACCCGGTAGCTGGTGGAAGCTAAAATTGAACTGTAGGAGAGCTGGGCATAAAACACCATCTCCTCATTTAGGGGCAGAAAGGGATTGGCGCCAATCAGATCCAGCAGGTTATAATCCAGCAGCGTCGGATTAAGCTGCAGCGCGGAATCTGCTGCCGCATAGGCCTTTTCGTAGTCCTGCATCGACAAGTGCACCCGGGCCAACAGGCCCAAGGCCGCCTGCCGGGTCGGCCGGGTTTTATACACGGAAGACGTGCTGAGTAACGGTGCTGCCTGGGTTAAATCGTTGACAATCCGCTCGTAGGTTTCCTTCAGGCTTGCCCGCCCCGAGCGTTGATTAATGCTGGGGGTTAACCTCAGCGGGATGCCCAAGGCCGATCCTGCCGTAGGTTCGGAGTAGACCGGGGCATAAATCTGAGCCAGGTCGTAAAAGGTATGAGCCCTGAAAAATAAGGCCGTTCCTTTCAGCTCCTTCCACTCGGCCTGCTGGGCCGAAGAGGACTTGAGGTCCTCCAGCCCCTGAAGCACCGTATTGCAATAGAGCACCCGCTTGTAGGCGGCATTCCAGCTCAGCTCCGTTCTGCCCCCAAAGACATCTTTGGCCCAGACGTAGGCATTCCGGTTGGTGAGGGAAGCCGCTTGCCAGGTACTGGCCCTGAGGTAATAGTTATCGGCGCCGATTTCCCCTAATAGGGCATAATTGTTATTCATGACCCCCGAGGCATTATCCAGCAGCTCCCGAAAGTCCCGCAGACTGCTAGGCACCACCAGCGCTTTATCCGACTGGGCATCCAGCCATTCTTTGCCGCAGGAGAACAGTCCTGCTGTAAAAAGGAGAACGTATAGGAAATAGGTTCTTTTCATGATCTTGCGAGTTAAAGGTTAAAAATCTACCCTGATTCCAAAGGCGAGGGTTCGGGCCGCAGGCAGGAACGAGGCGCCTCCGTTGGGCACCGCGTCCGGATCAATCCCCTGCTTATTCGCCCTCCAGAGCACCCCCAGGTTATTGGCATACAGGTAGAGCTCCAGGTGCTCCACGGGAAGTACCTTCATCTGTTTTTTACGTAAGGCATAGCTCAGGTTCAAATCCTGCAACCGCAGGTGGGAGGCATTCTCCACCAGCACCTCCGATTTCAAATAGAAATCATCCCGGTTGCTGTTCAGTAGCGCCGGCAAGGAAGGTACCGTAGTGATCCGTTCATCCCCCGGCTGTTGCCAGCGCAGCTCATAGTCCCGATGCCCGCTCCAGGTTTGGGCCAGTTGCGAATAGGAGATGGACGGGCGGCGGAAATAATAACCCAGCTTGTAGCCAAGGGAAAAGGACAGCCCGAAATTCTTCCAGTTCAGCGTATTGCGCAAGGCGCCCGAGTAGACGGGGCGGGCCGGGCCGTGATACACTAGCTCCTCGGGAGGGACCCCCATAATGGCCGAATAGTTCGTACTTTTTTCGCCGTTCACGTAGCCCACCGGATCGCCCGTCTGTGCGTCCAGTCCTGCAAAGCGGTAGCTGTACACCCCGTACACGGGCCGGCCTTTGAGCGGATAGATGTCAATCCCGGTGCTCAACTGGGTGTAGTTATAGGCCACGTCCTTTTTAGCATAATCCGTCACCCGATCGGTGGCATAACTGAAGAGCAGCTGACTCGACCATTTCAGCCCCTTGTCCAGATTCCGACTGTTGAGGTTCACGTCGATCCCCTGCCCTTTCATGTGCGCGACGTTGCCGCGAAAGCTACTCACTCCGCTGGTCGGGTCCGGGGCCAAGCTCCCGATCAAATCCTGTCCGTTTTTGCGGTAGTATTCCAAAGAGCCGCTGAGCACCTTGCCCTGCAGCTCAAAATCCAGGCCCACATTCAGCATGCCCACCTTTTCCCAGCGCAGCTCTGGATTTTGGGGATTGATGATCTCTAGGGTCCGGACGAAGTTGAGTTGATCGTAGCTGTAGCGGGCGGTGGTATAGGCCGTCACCGTTTTATCGATGTTGCCGTTGTAGCCATAGGTGGCCCGTACCTTCAACTTGGATACCCCCTTAAGCTGATAAAACGGCTCCCGGTGGATCATCCAGCCTCCTCCCACTGACCAAAGCGGTACGGAGCGGCCATTGGTGGTTACGCCAAAGTAATTACTTTGATCCAGGCGGCCACTTCCGCTCAGCATGTAGCGGTCTTTCAGCGTATAGGAGGCATTGGCATAAAAGGAATGGAAGCGGTCCAGTTTTTCGCTTTGTCCGCGCAAGGTGGGAATGTAGTTATAATAGCCCAAGGGGCGAACTAGGTAGCTTCTAGTGAGGTCGAGTACTTCGCTGCTCAAGGTTTGAGGATCATAGCCATACAGCCTACTGGCGCTGGCCGCAGTGGATAACTCCTTGGCCTCTGCGCCCAGGAGCGCTGCCACCGAATGCGTCTGGTTCCAGTCTTTTACAAAGTTTAGCTGGCCGCGCACAGTCTGTGCATTCAGCTGCCCGTCCTGCCGGTCCAGAATGTCGCCCAAGGGAATGTTCCGGATTAGGCTCGCTCCACTGCCTTCACTAAACTGGTTGATCAGATCGCGCGTGGCAAAAGAGGCCCGATCTTGCAGGTTGGTCGTGTTGGTAAAAGCACGTTCGTATTGGTAGCTGGCTTCCGCGTTCAAATAGTCCGTCAGGGAGTACTTCAGTTGAACATTGGCCCGCATGTCGTTCTGCTCGGCACGGTTTTGGGCCAGCCGGAGGTCTTCAAGCGGGCGGTAGGCCCAGTCCAAATAGCCGCTGGCCGGGGCGCTTTCCACAAAGCCGGCCCGGTACTGGCTGATTACCGCCAGGGGATTGCCGGCTGCGTCCGCCAGCTGGGCATACGGATACAGGCGCTTACTGGCGTAGGCCGAGGCGCTGGAGAGCAACTGAATCCCCGGGTTATTCAGGCGGTTGGTACTTTGGGTATAATTCAGCCCTGCGCCCAGCTCCAGTTGCTTGAGAGGTTGAAAGGAGAGCGAGGAATTCAGCGTCATGCGCTTGTAGTGATTGGCAACTTCGCTGGGCAGGTTATTGTCCCAGCCGCCCGAAACATAGTAGCGCACGTTCTTGCTGCCTCCCTTGAAGCTCAGGGCGTACTGCTGGTGGACGCTGGGGCGAAAGAAATGGCGAGCCAAGTCCTTACGCACGTCCAGTTTACTCAGCGCCTCCAGCCGCCTTGCCGCCTCCGCGGGTGAGATCAGCCCGTCCCGCTCCTGGATCATCAGTTCCACCGCCGGGCTCAAGGCCGACTGGGTCTCGTCCTGCTCCAGCCCTTGGTAATAGTCGGCACGAAACATGTGCCGCTCAAAATCCAGAAAGCCGGCCGAAGAAATCGTGGGCAGGTAAGCGAGATCGGGCTTTTGCCCAACGGTAACGTTGCTTGTCAGCTGCATTTTCAAGGGTTCTTCCGTTTTGCCTTTTTTAGTGGTGATCACTATCACCCCGTTTCCGGCCCTGACGCCCCAGATCGAGGCGGCAGCGGCATCCTTCAGCACGGTCACACTGGCCACATCGCTCGGATTGAGGTTATTGATATCCCCGTCATAGGGGAAATTATCCACGACAATCAGGGGCTGGGAATTGCCGTAGATGGTGCTCTGCCCGCGAATGGTGAGCGTCGGTTCCCCGAAGGCCGAGCGGTTCACCACCAGGCCACTGACCGTGTTCTCCAGCTTGGCCAGCACACCGGTGGCCACCACCCTATCCAGCTGCACCTGGTCTACTTTAGCAAAGGAGCCCGTGGCCCGCGTCTGGGGCAGGTGTTGATACCCCGTGGAGACCACCACCTCTTTCAGCTGTGCAGTATTTTCAGTTAAAGTAATCGAAAGGGCCGTTTTCAGCGGCACTTTAAAGCTCACTTCCTTGGTCTGGTAGCCAATAAAAGAAACAACGAGCGTATAGCTGCCTTCGGAAAGATGCAAGCGGAACTGTCCCTGCCCATCAGCTGCAGTGCCCGTTGTGCTACCCTTTACCAGTATACTGGCTCCCGCCAGCGGAAGGCCATCGGCAGCAAGGACCTGTCCGGTGACCGAGCCTTGCGGGCTGGTCTGTCCGCTGGCCAGCTGCGGCACACACAATAGGAGTGCCCATAAATAATTCAACAATTGTTTCATATCAGTTAGGTTGAGTGGTACGATCTTTAATTACCAGCACCTCCACCTGGCGGGTGACTGGTGTTAATTCCAAATGATAGACGGCAAGGGCCTTTTGCAATTGGGCCAGGTCCCCCAGCTCTGCTTTCAATTCAATGTCTATATTGGTGGTAATGCTGGTTTCATCCAGTATGCCAAGTTTTGAGTAGGCTTGCAGCGTTTCGATGAGCGCCTGAACGGGGTGATTCACCAGGCGCAGGCCGAAATAATTCTCCTCGGCCTGGGGCGGGCCGCCTTTGGAATGAAGGGTGGGTTTTCCACTGCACCGTAAGGCCAGACAGCTGATGGCTTGCTGCTCCAGGCTTGCCGTTAGCGGAAAAAAGCGCTCTAGATCCGCACGCATCATGGGCAGCAGTTGATCGGTAGCCTCGCCAGGGAAATTCAGCTCGTACCCATAGGTGGGTGCCGCGTTCTTCCCCTTTGGGGCACGGGACAAGGAATCCTTCCGGATCACCCGGGTTTTCCAGATGGGATACGGCAAGAGGTGTTTCCCCTGGCCGTAGGTAATGCGAAAGAGCATTTCCGGCGTGCAGTTCACCGCCTTTACCTTCCCAGTACCGATAAAGCTGTTGCTTCCACTTCCCGCTTGGTAGCCGCTGAAGACGGAGCTATACAGCAAACCCGGCGAAGGCTCCCCTCCACCTGTTGCAACCAGCGCGGGTGAGGCTGGTGTTGAATTTATTGCCTGGGTATATTCAGGCAGAAAGTGATAATTGCCATTGACAAAATCCTGAATATTGCCAGCGGTAAGCTCCTCGGAGGTAGTGATGCCGCGAAAGATCCCCTGGCGGTCGATCCACGCATACTGCGGAACAAGGCGTATATTAAACAGCTCCCACAGCCGGTGATCCCTGTCCAGTACCACCGGCAAGGTAAAATCCCGGACCTGTTTGACTTTTAAGAGGAAGGATTCAATTTTCGCTTGTTCTTCATTAGTGACCAGCAGCACCTGCAAGTCTTTGGCAAACTGCCCCTGCAAAGCCTGCAGTTTCGGCATCGCCGAAACGCAGGAACCGCACCAGGTCGCCCAGAAATCAAGGATCACGACTTTGCCCTTAAAGTCCGCCAGGCGAGCGGAGCTTAACGGAAAGTTGAGAATGGTGGTTAAACTCACATCCGAAAGATTGGCGCCCACGTTTGCTTTTTCCTTTGTTAAGCTGGGGCCCTGGGCGAGTGCGCCTACCGAGAGGCAGCAGCACAGCATTCCGATGACGAGGCTGCACCGCGCTTTCTGCCCGCAAGGAGCCTTGGGCTCCTGCGGCACCGTTTTTTGGCCCTTGGGAACCGGCCATACCGCTCCTATTAAGCCTGTTTTTTCTTTCATAGCTTTTAAGATTAATTGAAAATTAATTGGATTGTTAAGATGTTACGGCCTAAATAAGCCGGATGCGTACAGCATCTGTCCTTATCAAGGTGGTAGCGTTTTGAATTGCTCGATGGTTAAATAAGACTTCATATACTGATTGATTGGTTACTTTTAAATGCAATAATCTTAGATTAGATTTATTAGAGGAGTCTTAAAAGTGAAGCAAGCAGAAAAAGAAAAGGCATGGAGCTCAACTTATCGCTTTAGAGGCCGTAGGAAGCCTGGAAACAGATAAGCGAGCCCATACCTATAGCATGGGCATTACACCTATCGTCTTGTTTCCGTGAAATTTCCTACGTTTCTAAAGCAAGACTCTTAAGTGCGAATACCTTCAATATCTCTATAAAGGATCGCGAAATTAATTAAACTACTTTCAAAGTTTATTTTTCAAACTTACCAAAAAGAAAACACACATACAAGTATGTGTGTTTTCTTTTTGTAATATTTCTTTTTTAGCTCAATGGAGACTAAAAATAATATTGATCCTATTGAACAGTATGTAATCGATGCAGTTAGAGAAAGGCGTGAATTGCTTAAAATTTCTCAAGCAGAACTTGCTCGTCAATTAAATTACTCAGAAGGTTTTATTGGCAATATTGAAAATCCTAAATATAGAGCTAAATACAACCTCAAGCATTTGAATATGATTGCTAAAATATTGAAGTGTTCTCCTCGAGATTTTTTACCAGTCGAACCTATCTAAAGTCCCCTCCTCATACATTCGGTCCGCCCCACCGCAGAGAAAGTTTAAGTTAAAGAAACTTCGACTAAAATAAAACGGGATAACCCTTTAAGTGAGTTATCCCGCCTGGATATTAATTAATATCTAAATTATCTCCAGCTATAATAAGTACGTTGGGGGCCGAAATTTACCCGCAAACCTAAGGTAAGTAGGCCAAAGGAATCTGAATATTTATTATCATAACGAGGATTGTACCCATCAATATTATCAGTTAAGGCAATATTATGTTGATAGTTCACATTCAACTCAATAGGTGTTTCATCTCCATATTCCACAAATTTGATATTCAGTCCAGCATTTAAAGGAATGATAACGTTTGTCCCAGAATATTTTACGCCACCGATAGATGGAAATTTCCCTCCCCCATCATTTGTAATGTAATTAAAGTCATTCATCTTGCTTTTTACAACACCTATACCCGCTCCTAGGTAGAGATTATTCCAAAAACCATAAGTTTCTTTCCACCAAGGGCGAAGAATTTCACCCAAACTCATGTTTACTGTACTATTAAAACTTGTAAAATCAGCTTCAAAACCTCTTCCATATTGATCGGGCTTATTTTTTGAAAACTTACCGTCATTTACGTTTAAACTTAAAAAGGTAAATGGAGTAATGTGAACGTCTCCTGAAAATCCGATACTAAAATTAACATCTCCGTAACCGGCATCCATGTTAGCACGATTTGCACCGACATTTAGGGTTGCTGCAAACATATTATACTTAAACTGTGCACTTGCCGAAAACATGCCAATAAATAGCAAACTAAGCGAGAGTAAATATTTTTTCATTTTTGGAATAATTGGTCTGATTGTAATAAAATTTCTTTTTGGTGCTATTTCACCTTGACCTTTATACTGCATAATTACAATTTAGGTTCTACTTATTAACATATTATTTTAAAAAAAATTAAAATATTCAATTCATACTATATTTTATTAATCTACAACTCAGTTATTACAAATATTAATAACATATTGATACTAAAATAACTACTGCTTAATGTTATTTGCCTAATAATCGCTAACTTTGCCCCGCCTATTAAAAAACAGGCACCTTTACGCATCCCTACTCAACCAACTTAACCAATGACTTACAGATATTCCTCTTATTTAAAGGGGCTTAACATAGGCGTGGATTTTTTACTGCTAAATCTTAGCTTTTACCTTGCTTATGCAAGTACATTTGAACATTGGATTGTCAAACATTCCAGAGAGTTCAACCCTCTGCATATGTTAACCATTAATCTCATCTGGTATCTGGTAACCGGTATCTGCAAGCTTTATGTAAATGTTTTTTCCAAAGAGTCTATTCCTACTATTAAAGTAACTTTAAAATCGGTTATCGTTTTTGGCCTCTGTATGCTATTACTTACTGATGGAATAAAAGAGTATACCCTTTCGCACCGAATTCTTGTTACCGGTTTAATTTTTTTCACTGTTCTTATTTTCAACTGGAAACTATTTTTCCTCCTTCAACGCATTCCACATAAAAACCGCTTAATTGAATACAAGCCTGTAGTAATTGCGGGAGCATCAAAAAACGGCATCGAACTTTACAACTACCTCAGTAAAAATTCTCGCTTAGGTTATCAGGTAGTTGGTTTTTTTGAAGATAGAATAACAGTTAATAAAAAAGGTGTGACCATTATAGGAAAGCTTGACGAATGTGTCAGCTTTGCCAGAAGAAGAAATGTTGAGGAAATTTTCTGTGCCTTACCTGAATCGGAAAATGAAAAAATTAACCAGTTGATGCTGGATGCAGACAAACATTTAATCCGCTTTAAACTGGTACCTGATGTTAAAGATTACTTCCGCAAAAATGTAATGGTGGAACTATACGGACACTTACCGGTATTAAGCCCTCGGTCAGAACCGTTGGAAAGTAAGGGTAACCAAATTCTTAAACGTGCCTTTGACATTGTGTTTTCTCTCTTTGTTATTGTTTTTATACTTAGTTGGCTCTATCCTATTTTAAGTATGTTGATTAAGCTTGAATCTAAAGGACCTGCATTATTCCAACAAATACGTTCAGGTAAAAACAACAAGCCGTTTTACTGCCTTAAATTCAGAAGTATGACGGTAAACAATGATGCTAACCGTAAACAAGCAACTAAAAATGATGCTCGAATAACCAAAATCGGTCGCTTTTTACGCAAATCAAGCATGGATGAACTTCCTCAGTTTATCAATGTATTGAAAGGGAATATGTCCGTTGTAGGACCGCGCCCTCATATGCTTAAACATACTAAAGAGTACTCAGAAATTATCGACAAGTTTATGGTTCGTCATTTTCTGACACCAGGCATTACCGGCTGGGCCCAGGTAAACGGTTTAAGAGGAGAAACCCAAACGCATGAAGATATGGAAAACCGGGTGGAAGCTGATATTTGGTACCTGGAGAATTGGTCGCTCCTACTCGACTGCAAAATCATCTTCATGACTGTTTACAAATCTATTTTTGGCGATAAAAACGCTTATTAATTTTTCCATGCGTAAGTTTTACTTTCTTCTTTTTGTTTTATGCATTGCCTTTATTGGCACTAATGCACAACAAAACACCTTATATCTTAACAAAGACTATAACCTGATTTTAGAACGGGAAATTCAAAAGGCAAATAAACCTGTACATACTGCAGCTAAGCCTTATTTATTTTCAACTCTTGACAGTATAATTCATATAGACTCAGTTGTAAAATCATATTTTAATACAGCTCCCCATCCTGCCGGTAATTTGTTTTTAAGAAAACTTACTCAGGAACATTTATTTAGTGTTAACCAAGCTGGTATAAGATTATTTGTTGACCCATTATTTGATTTCTCTTTTGGGAAGGAATTAAGTGCAGGAAACATTTACACAAACACCCGTGGTATTCAACTTGGAGGAGATATTGGGCCTAAGTTCTCTTTTTATACAGCTTTTTATGAAAACTGGGCAAAGTTTCCTGGTTATGTACATCAATATATAAAAAACAGAAAAGTTGTCCCAGGTCAAAGTATAGCGCGCATAAATCCTTCAGGAGCTATTGATTTTGGTGTTCCATATGGTTACATAAGCTATACTCCTAACCAATATTTTAATTTTCAGCTGGGTCAGGGAAAAAACTTTTTTGGAGATGGTTACCGATCAATGTTTCTTTCTGACGGAATTTATACCTACCCTTATTTTAAAATAACTACAAACTTCTGGAAAATTCAGTACACAAATCTTTGGGCTCAGTTCCTTGATTCTAGCGAAGGATTTAAGTTCAACAATACCACTACTTTTCCGAAGAAATACGCTTCGTATCAATTCCTGTCCTTGCAAGCTACCAAACGGTTAAACATTAATTTATTTCAATCTATTGTTTGGTCAGCTGATTCAGCAGGGAAAAGAGGTATAGAATGGGCTTATATTAACCCCATTATTTACTTCAATACACTCAACTTTAACATGGGCTCACCCGACAACTCATTAATGGGTATCGGCTTTAATTACAAGTTGATGAAAAGTCATAAACTTTATGGACAATTGATAATTGACGATTTCAACCTGAGTAAGTTAGCCTCTCAACAAGCTACCTATTTCCAGGAAAAATATGCTTATCAGCTTGGTTGGAAATACTTTGATGTGTTAAGTATCCCTAATTTATATTTCCAAGCTGAATTCAACCGTTCGAGGCCATACGTATATGCACATAAAGTACCTAAACTTAGCTATTCACACTTAAATGAACCAATTGCACATCCTTTGGGTGCAAACTTTAATGAATTCATTCTTATCGGAAATTATAAGATTAATAGATTTTCGTTTTCAGCACAGCTAAATAAAGCCAATTACGGAGCTGATTCAACAGGAACACACTGGGGAAAAAATATATTCCTTTCTGATTATGCATCTGAAAAAGGAGAGTTTTCTTTCGGAAATACAACCGGACAAGGAATTATGACCAACCTTACCAATATTCAAGCGAAAGTGGCTTATTTGCTTAACCCTAAAACGAACTTAAAAATAGAGGCAGGCTTTAATACAAGGTCGGAAAATAGCCATTTAAAATCTTCAAAGACTTCCATGTTTTCCTTTGGAATCAAAACGGCTATAAACAATTTCTATTATGACTTTTAAATTAATCCATTATTACGCTGTATAGCGGCTTCTAATAACGGATAATACCCACTGTTTTTAAGCGATTTTAAAGCATTTAAGTGCCGGTCATGGTGTAAATCAGACCCCACAAAATCAATCAAACCATCTTTCAAAAGATTAAGGGCCATAGTCTTATGCCTGTTACCGTAATACCCGGTAACGGAATTAATATTCAGCTGCAGGGAGCAACCAAGCTCTTTAAATTTATGTAAACGGCTATAATCTGTCAGGTAATAGTTATAACGTTCTGGATGTGCTAATAAAGGAGTATACCCTCTTGCCTTAAGTTCAAAGATGACATGTTCAATCATCATTGACTCCTGCATGAAGGACATTTCGAACAAAACATAGTTCTCTCGCCCGAAACACAACAATTCATCCTTTTCAATCAGGGAAAGAAAATGCTCATCTAAAAAATATTCTGCAGCAGCATCAACTTCTATCTGCAATCCTTCTTTTACAACTGCATTACGCACTTTATCACATCCACGTAAAATACCATCCTTAGTATTGGGATAATGATCAATCATAATATGCGGAGTGGTAATTATATTTTTATACCCTAATTTTTGAAGCTCTTTTAAGAAAGAAATAGTAATATCCATTGAGGGAGATCCGTCATCGATTCCAGGAATAAGATGGGAATGCAAATCGACAACTGGGTACTGAAACGGAACAGATGCTTGCGTCGCTACTTGTTTCTTAAATAAGCTTAACATAACCGCAAATTTAGCAAACAATAACGAGCTTATGAACGAGAAAAGGGAATACCTACGGCATTCCCTTTAATATTTAAAGATTGAATCTTTGCAAATTATTCTGCTGATTCAGCTGCTGGTGCTTCTGTAGCTGGAGCTTCAGTTGCAGTTTCAGCTTTCTTAGCTTTAGTAGTGCTACCACCACGACGACGAGTTGCTTTAGCTTTCTTAACTTCAGCTTTACCTGCAGTGTAAGTAGCATTGTAGTCAACTAATTCAATAAAGCACATTTCAGCGTTATCACCCATACGATTACCAGTTTTGATAATGCGGGTGTAACCTCCGTTACGAGTTGCAATTTTAGTTGCAATTTCACGGAATAACTCTGAAACAGAGTCTTTATTTTGTAAGTAGCTGAATACCGTACGACGATTGTGTGTAGTATCAGTTTTAGCCTTAGTCATTAAAGGCTCTACATAAGTACGCAAAGCTTTAGCTTTGGCTAATGTAGTAGTGATTCGTTTATTTAGAATCAAAGAAGAAGCCATATTTGACAACATCGCCTTGCGGTGTGCGTCGGTTCTTCCTAAGTGATTAACTTTTTTACCGTGTCTCATTTCTGTATTCTATTGAAGTCTGACGCCTGAAGTTTAAGAAGCCTGATCTTTCTTTGAAGTCAGCACTTCTGACCCCCGACCTCCTACTTCGTACATCGGATAATTTTATAAATCCTCGTCTAATTTAAATTTAGAAAGGTTCATGCCGAAGGTTAAACCTTTCGACTTAACCAATTCCTGAATCTCTGTAAGTGATTTCTTACCGAAGTTTCTGAATTTTAACATATCAGCTACATCGTAAGTTACCAACTCGGCAAGAGTTCTGATATCAGCCGCTTTTAAACAATTCAATGCACGAACAGAAAGATCAAGATCCTGAAGTTCAGTTTTAAGGATTTTACGCATGTGCAGAACTTCCTCATCAACTTCTTTTGATTCTTCTTTAGCCTGAGTTTCAAGCATAATACGTTCGTCAGAGAACAGCATAAAGTGCTGAATCAAGATTTTAGCAGCTTCTTTAAGTGCGTCTTCAGGGTGAATTGAACCGTCGGTAGCAATATCCAGAACTAATTTTTCATAGTCTGTTTTTTGTTCTACACGATAGTTTTCAATTGTATACTTTACGTTTTTAATCGGAGTATAAATTGAATCGATTGCAATAACACCTACATTCGCATCAGCTGATTTATTTTCTTCTGCTGAAACATATCCTCTGCCTTTATTTACAGTTAATTCTAACTCTAGAGTTACATCACTGTTCATGTTGCAGATGATAAAATCAGTATTTAATACCGTAAAGTTACTTGAGAACTTGGTAATATCACCAGCAGTAAAAGCGTCTTGCCCGCTGATTACAACGAAGATTTTTTCTGAGTCGCCACTTTCGCCTGTTTTTTTGAAACGTACCTGCTTCAAATTGAGGATGATTTCGGTAACGTCTTCTACTACACCTTTAATGGTAGAGAACTCGTGCGAAACACCTGCAATTTTAACACTGGTAATTGCGTAACCTTCTAAAGATGATAATAAAATCCTGCGCAAAGCATTTCCGATTGTTACGCCAAAGCCAGGCTCTAACGGACGGAATTCAAAGAGACCTTGAAAATCGGTCGCTTTTTGCATGATTACTTTGTCAGGTCTTTGAAACGCTAAAATTGCCATTTGAGATTTTTAAACTTATTAAATTAGTTAAGCGTTAATTTACAGTATTGATGGTTATTTGCTAATATAGAATATTTCTTTACAAATAACCATCAATTATTAACTACTATTTAGAGTACAACTCTACGATCAAGTGCTCCTTAATGTTTTCAGGAATCTGATCGCGCTCAGGCATTGCAAGGAACGTACCTTGCATTTCTGATTTATTCCACTCTAACCAGTTGTATTTAGATACTCTGTTAGCAGATAATGAAGTAGTGATAGCCTCTAAAGATTTAGATTTTTCACGTACACCAATAACATCACCAGCTTTCAATGAGTACGAAGGAATATTTACAATCTTACCATTTACAGTAACGTGTTTATGGCCGATCAACTGACGTGCAGCAGCACGAGAAGATGCAATACCTAAACGGTAAACAGTATTGTCTAAACGAGCTTCCAAGAATTTTAACAATAACTCACCGGTAACACCTTGTTTACGAGAAGCTTTGTCAAAAATTAAAGCAAACTGTTTTTCTAATACGCCATAAGTATACTTAGCTTTTTGTTTTTCAGCTAACTGAACTGCGTATTCTGATTTTTTAGCACGTCTTTTTGAAGCGCCATGCTGACCTGGAGGATAGTTTTTCTTTTCTAAAACTTTGTCAGGTCCAAAGATAGGCTCATTAAATTTACGAGCAATCTTTGATTTTGGTCCTATATATCTAGCCATTTTTTTGTGTTAAAGTATTAGTACCCTTTAGGCACTAAATCTTAGCTTTAAAACTCTAATTAATTAAACTCTTCTGCGTTTTGGAGGACGGCAACCGTTGTGAGGAAGCGGGGTAATATCCTTAATAGAACTGATCTCCAAACCTACGATTTGTAAAGTACGCATTGCCGACTCACGTCCAGCACCTGGGCCTTTAACAAATACTTCAATTTTACGTAAACCAAGGTCGTGTGCAACTTTACCGCAATCAGTAGCAGCTTGTGCAGCAGCGTAAGGGGTATTTTTCTTAGAACCTTTAAAACCCATTTTACCAGCTGAAGACCAAGAAATAGTTTGTCCTTGATTGTTGGTAAGGGTGATAATAATGTTGTTAAAAGTTGCGTTGATGTGAGCTTGGCCTTGAGCCTCAACCACTACAATACGCTTCTTAGTAACTTTTTTTGTTGACTTAGCCATTCTTATAGTTAAACTTAAAAGTATACCCTTAGTAATCCTTTCTAAGGGAGGTAATCAGTTATCAAAATCACTTCAATAACCCTAAACTTGCTTATCTACTATTATCTAGTAGCTTTTTTCTTACCAGCAACAGTCTTACGTTTACCTTTACGGGTACGTGAGTTGTTCTTAGTACGTTGACCACGAAGTGGAAGACCTTTACGGTGACGAACACCACGGTAGCAACCAATATCCATCAAACGTTTAATGTTTAATTGCACTTCTGAACGAAGAGCACCTTCAACTTTAAATTTCTGATCGATAATTGTACGAATTGCACCTAGTTGATCATCATTCCAATCTTGCACTTTAGTATTCCAATCAATACCAGCTTCAGTCAAAATTTCTTGAGCTGATTTACGACCGATACCAAAAATGTAAGTTAGGCCGATTTCTCCTCGTTTGTTTCTTGGTAAATCAATACCTGCTATCCTTGCCATATTTAATTCAATCTATTAAGTTCTAAATTACCCTTGACGCTGTTTGTACTTAGGATTCTTTTTGTTAATAACATAAAGTTTCCCGTTTCTGCGAATGATTTTGCAATCAACGCTACGCTTCTTAATTGATGCTTTAACTTTCATTTTATTTATACCTATAAGTGATACGCCCCTTGGTTAAATCGTAAGGCGACATTTCTAATTTAACTTTATCGCCAGGTAAAATTTTGATGTAATTCATTCTCATTTTACCCGAGATATGTGCAATAATTTCGTGGCCGTTTTCTAGTTCTACACGAAACATTGCATTTGATAATGCTTCTCTAATGATTCCGTCCTGCTCAATTGAGGATTGTTTTGCCATTTAGTATATTATTTTTTTAATACTTCTTCAATGTAAGAGAAAGTAGATAAAACATCGGCTTTCCCGTTTGAAACTGATACAGTGTGCTCAAAGTGCGCTGAAGGCTGACGATCATGTGTGTAGATAGTCCAACCGTCATTTGCTTGTTTGACACGATGGGTACCCAAGTTGATCATTGGCTCTATCGCTATAACCAAGCCTTGTTGTAATTTAATACCAGAACCACGTTTACCGTAGTTAGGTACCTGAGGATCTTCATGCAATCGCTTTCCAACCCCATGGCCAACAAGTTCTCTTACCACTCCGTATCCATGCTTTTCAGCATGCTCTTGAACTGCAAAACCAATGTCTCCTAAGCGCATTCCAACAACAGCTTTTTCAATTGCTAATGCTAGACACTCCTTGGTAACAGTAAGTAATTGTTGCACTTCAGGGGCAATTTCACCAACCGCAAATGTGTAGGCCGAATCACCGTAAAACTTGTTTTTCAGTACACCACAATCCACAGAGATAACATCTCCCTCCTTCAACTCAGTTTTAGAAGGGAATCCATGCACCACTACTTCGTTTACCGAAATACAAAGTGATGCAGGGAATCCTCCATATCCTTTAAAAGCAGGTATTGCATTATTGTCGCGGATGAACTCCTCGGCAATTTGATCAAGCTTTAAGGAAGTTACTCCAGGCTTAATATACTTAGCAACCTCTGCTAACGTTTTTGAAACTAGTAAAGAACTTTCGCGAATGAGTTCAATCTCTTCTGCTGATTTGTAATGTACCATCCCGGCTTTCCCTCAATACGAAATTATTGAACAGCAGTAGTCTGAACCGGAGTGCGGCCCTGAATTCTGCCAGTCTTCATTAATCCATCGTAATGACGCATTAATAAATGACTTTCGATTTGTTGTAATGTATCAAGAACAACACCTACAGTTATCAATAAAGAAGTGCCACCAAAGAAGTGAGCAAATCCTGCTGTAACCTCAGCCTTCATTGCTAAAGAAGGTAAAATTGCAATAATTGCTAGAAATACTGATCCAGGGAAAGTAATACGAGATACAATCTGGTCGATAAATTCAGCTGTAGGTCTACCAGGTTTAACACCAGGAACAAACCCTCCGTTACGTTTCATATCATCAGCCATTTGAACAGGGTTAACTGAAATAGCTGTGTATAAGAAGGTAAATAGGATAATTAAAATCGCAAAAGAAGCATTGTAAGTCACAGAAGTGTAATCACGGAATGACGCCAAAATACCTTGGTTAGCTGCTTCAGGGAAGAACTGACCGATGGTTGACGGAATAAACATGATTGCTTGAGCAAAGATGATTGGCATTACACCAGCCGCATTCACTTTTAAAGGAATGTACTGACGAACACCGCCATATTGCTTATCACCTACAATACGTTTAGCATACTGTACCGGAATTTTGCGAGTACCCTGAACAATCAGGATAGCAAACATCACGATACCTAACAGAATGAGGTTTTCAATGATGAAAGTGATAACACCACCAGCACCATTTAAACGAGTTGTTAATTCTTGAAATAACGACAGCGGCAAGCGAGCAATGATACCAACCATGATAATGATTGATATACCGTTACCAATACCTTTATCAGTAATTTTCTCACCTAACCACATTACAAACATGGTACCTGCGGTAAGAACTAATACTGATGACAAGGTGAACAAAGTAGTGTTCACTAATACAGCTTCAGCAGGAACCATGGTTTTTAAATAACCGATAGCCTGCGCAGCAGTAATAACAACTGTCAGAATACGAGTAATTTTGTTGATTTGACGACGTCCACTTTCTCCTTCTTTCTGCATTTTCTGGAAAGATGGAACCGCTATAGTTAATAACTGAATAACGATTGAAGCAGAGATATATGGCATTACGCCCAATGCGAACACTGAAGCGCGAGAAAATGAACCACCCGCAAACATATTAAGCAACCCAAGAATACCTTCTTGGGCGCTTTGTTTTAAATGCGTTGGGTCAACTCCCGGTAATACGATATAAGAACCAATACGGTAAATCAACAGGAACAAGAGAGTATTTAGAATACGAGTCCTAAGATCCTCGATATGCCAGATGTTTTTAAGAGTGCTTACCAGTCGTTTCATGTATTGAAAATTACAGCTTTACAACAACACCACCTAGAGCCTCAATAGCCTGAGCAGCTTTAGTCGAGAAAGCATGAGCTTTCACTTCCAATTTAGCTTTCAGCTCACCGCGACCTAAGATTTTTACTAAATCAGATTTAGATACTAAACCATGAGTTCTCATAGCTTCATTATCAATTACTGATAAGTTAAATTTCTCAGCTAAACCTTGTAAAACATCTAAGTTGATGCCTACATATTCTACACGGTTAATGTTTTTAAAGCCAACTTTTGGCAAACGACGCTGTAATGGCATCTGACCACCTTCGAAACCAATTTTAGTTGAAGTTCCTGAACGAGATCCGGCACCTTTATGACCACGAGTAGAGGTTCCGCCTTTACCAGATCCAGTACCGCGACCGATGCGCTTGCCATGTTTTACAGAACCTTCTGCAGGTTTTAAACTACTTAAGTTCATACTATTAAATATTTTCAATTGCTACCAAATGTGATACTTGTTTCACCATTCCGATAATAGCCGGAGTAGCTTCAACCTCTACACTTTTATTAATCTTGGTCAACCCTAAAGCCACCATCGTTTTCTTTTGGCGCTCTGGACGGTCGATAACGCTCCTAATTTGAGTAATTTTGATCTTAGCCATTTCCTTAACCGTTAAATACTTTGTCCAAAGATACTCCACGTTGCTGAGCTACAGATACTGCATCACGCATTTTGGTTAATGCATCGATAGTAGCTTTAACTACGTTATGAGGGTTTGATGATCCTTTTGATTTTGCTAATACGTCAGTAATACCAGCTGATTCAAGAACCGCACGCATCGCACCACCGGCAATTACACCAGTACCGTGAGCCGCAGGCTTAATGAATACATAACCGCCTGAAAACTTACCGTACGCTTCATGAGGTACAGTACCTTTTAATACAGGAACTTTTACTAACGATTTTTTAGCATCGTCAACACCTTTTGAAATAGCTTCGGTAACCTCTTTTGCTTTACCTAAACCATAACCAACAACACCGTGCTCATCACCTACCACTACGATAGCTGAGAAACTGAAGGTACGACCACCTTTAGTTACTTTGGCAACACGTTGAATAGAAACCAAGCGATCTTTCAACTCGATTTCACTAGATTTAACTCTTTTAATATTTGCAGTTGACATCCTAGTTCAATTAAAAGTTTAATCCGCCTTCTCTCGCGCCTTCAGCCAATGATTTAACACGACCGTGGTACAGGTAACCATTACGATCAAATACTACCGTAGTAATACCTGCCGCTACAGCTTTTTCAGCGATTAATTTACCTACTAATTTTGATTGCTCTGTTTTGTTCACATTGGTAGCTAATTTATCAGCTAAAGTTGAAGCCGATACTATTGTTTTACCAGCTACATCATCAATGATTTGAGCATAGATACCTTTATTGCTACGGAATACAGTTAAACGTGGACGCTCAGTACTTCCGGCAATATTTTTTCTGATACCTTTTTTAATTCTGTCTCTACGACTTAATTTACTTGCCATGGTTCAATTATTTCTTACCAGCTGATTTACCAGCTTTTCTACGTAAAACTTCACCTTCAAATTTCACACCTTTACCTTTGTATGGCTCAGGAGCACGCAATGAACGAATCTTTGCTGCCACTTGACCGATTAACTGCTTATCGATACTTTCAAGTACGATAGTTGGGTTTTTACCTTTTTCTGCAGTGGTAGAAACTTTAACTTCAGCAGGTAATTGGAATACATAGTGGTGAGAGTATCCTAACACAAGATCAAGCGTGTTACCTTGGTTTGATGCACGGTAACCAACACCTACTAATTCTTGTGTGATTTTATATCCTTCGGTAACACCTTTAACCATGTTGTTCAACAAAGCGCGGTATAAACCGTGTAATGCTTTGTGACGTTTTTGGTCAGTTGGGCGTTCAACCAGTAATTTTCCGTCTTCAACTTTAACTGTAATATCAGTATCTATGGCTTGATTTAACTCGCCTTTAGGACCTTTTACAGTTACTACGTTCTCAGGAGATACAGTTACCTGAACGTTCGAAGCTAGTGCGATTGGTAATTTACCTATACGTGACATTTCTTCTACTTCCTCCTATTAATAAACGTAACATAATACTTCACCGCCAATTTTCTGAGTACGAGCCTCTTTGTCGGTCATAACACCTTTTGAAGTAGAAAGAATGGCAACACCTAAGCCGTTCAATACACGCGGTAGTTCATCAACACCCACGTACTGACGGTGGCCAGGTTTACTAATTCTTTCAATTTTCGTAATTGCAGAAAGATTATTAATCGGGTTATACTTTAACGCGATTTTGATAACTCCCTGAGGTCCAGCTTCTTCAAACTTAAAGTTTGCGATGTATCCTTTATCAAAAAGCACTTTCGTGATTTCCTTTTTGATATTAGATGCAGGAATTTCAACAACCCGATGGTTGGCCTTAATGGCATTCCTTACTCTGGTTAAATAGTCTGCTATTGGATCACCTAACATTTTTATAATAATTAATTCATAAAAAACGAGGCGCAAAGATACAAAGTATCCTTGTGCCTTGAAAATATTTTTATATTTTTTTCTTGATTACCAGCTAGATTTGGTTACACCTGGAATTTTACCGTGTGAAGCCATCTCGCGGAACAACACCCTTGAAATACCAAACTGACGCATGTAACCGCGTGGACGTCCGGTGATTTTGCAACGGTTATGTAAACGAACCGGAGAAGCATTTTTTGGTAATTTATCTAACGCTGCATAGTCACCTGCTGCTTTTAAAGCAGCACGTTTCTCAGCGTATTTGTCAACCAATTTCTGGCGTTTTACCTCACGGGCTTTTACTGATTCTTTAGCCATTATCCTTATTTTTTAAATGGAATTCCGAATGATTTTAACAATTCAAACGCTTCAGCATCAGTTTCAGCTGAAGTAACGAAGGTAATATCCATACCCATGATCTTATTGATTTTGTCAATGTTGATCTCTGGGAAGATGATTTGCTCGGTAACACCTAACGTGTAGTTACCTTTGCCATCAAAACCTTTATCGTTAATACCTTTGAAATCACGGATACGAGGTAAAGCCACAGCGATCAAACGATCCAAAAACTCGTACATGTTGTTGTCACGTAAAGTAACGCGAACACCTACAGGAACGTTTTTACGTAACTTAAAGTTCGAAATATCTTTTTTCGATTTTGAAGCTACCGCTTTCTGACCTGAAATGATTGTCATTTCGTCAATAGCATTGTCGATAAGTTTTTTATCAGATACCGCTGCACCAACACCTTGGCTTAAGCAGATCTTTAATAACTTAGGAACTTGCATGCTACTTTTGTATTCAAACTTCTCTTTCAAAGCAGGCACTACATCTGCAGTGTATTTTGCTTTTAATCTAGGTACGTATGACATTACTTGATTACCTCCCCTGAAATTTTAGCGTAACGCACTAATTTGCCATCAACCAATTTACGTCCAACGCGAGTTAGTTTACCTGATTTAGGATCAACTAATTTCAAGTTAGAGATATTAATAGGCGCTTCAATCTTAACGATACCACCGTTAGGATTTTTAGCATTAGGCTTAGTGTGTTTAGAAACCAAATTTGCACCTTCAACAGTTGCACGGTTTTTAGCGATATCTACAGCTAGTACTTTACCTTGAGTACCTTTCGCATCACCTGCGATAACTTTCACTAAGTCACCGGTACGGATCTTTAGCTTAGGCTGTTTTACAGTTTTCTTCATTTTATAACACCTCCGGAGCTAATGATACAATTTTCATGAATTGTTTCTCTCTCAACTCTCTGGCAACAGGGCCAAAGATACGAGTACCACGTGGCTCGTCCTGGTTGTTTAACAACACAGCAGCGTTATCATCGAAACGGATGTATGAACCATCTTTACGACGTACTTCTTTTTTGGTACGAACTACTACGGCTTTAGAAACGGCACCTTTTTTTACGTTTCCTGAAGGAATAGCGTGTTTTACGGTAACAACGATTTTGTCACCTACAGACGCGTAACGTTTACCGGTACCGCCCAGAACTCTAATACATAATACTTCTTTGGCACCACTGTTATCGGCAACAGTAAGCCTGCTTTCTTGTTGTATCATTATTTAGCCCTCTCAATAATTTCGATTAATCTCCAGTTTTTATTCTTACTCAGCGGACGAGTTTCCATGATGGAAATAGTATCACCGATACCACACTCGTTTTTCTCGTCATGAGCCATAAATTTGGTAGTTTTCTTAATAAACTTACCATAAATCGGGTGCTTAACTTTACGTTCAACAGCTACAACAACAGATTTGTCCATCTTGTTGCTAACTACTTTCCCGATCCTAACTTTTCTTAAGTTTCTTTCCATTTTACTTAAAATGTATTATTGCTGGTTGGCAGCAGCTTTAGCGCGCTGAGTCAACTCAGTGTTTAAACGAGCAATGTCCTTACGAAGAGCCTTGATTTTCAGAGGATTTTCAAGTGCTGAAACTGCGTGACCAAACTTAGCTTTAGTTAAGTTGGATTTTTCTTCCGCAATACGAGCTTTGATTTCTTCTGTAGTTAACTCTTTAATTTCTGCGTATTTCATTGTTTTAATTTTTTACCGGTTCAACAATAGATTAAGCTTCTACGTAATCTCTACGTACTACGAACTTAGTTTTTACCGGAAGTTTCTGAGCTGCTAAGCGCAACGCTTCTTTCGCTGTTTCCAGTGATACACCTTCTGCCTCAAACATAATACGACCTGGTTTAACAGGAGCTACCCAATACTCAGGAGCACCTTTACCTTTACCCATACGTACCTCTGCAGGCTTTTTAGTAATCGGCTTATCAGGGAAAATACGGATCCACACCTGACCCTCACGTTTCATTGAACGGGTTACCGCGATACGGGCAGCCTCAATTTGACGTGCAGTAATCCAGCATTCTTCAAGAGATTTAATTCCGAATGAGCCGAATTCAAGTTCGAAACCACGCTTGGCATTTCCTTTCATTTTGCCTTTGTGCGCTTTTCTAAACTTAGTTCTCTTTGGCTGTAACATATTATTATACTTTAATAATGTTCTCTAAAAATAAATTATCGTTTGCCACCACGGTGTTGACCGCCTTTACCACGGTTATCGCCACCACGGTTACCACCACGGTTATCGCGTCCACCACGGTTATCACGTCCACGGCCACCGCCTTTGCTGTCACGACCACCTCTTTCGCCGAAAGAAGCAGCACCTTCGCGACCTTTACCAGCAGCTTGTTGTGCACCTACGTTTGGAGAAAGATCACGCTTTCCAAATACTTCACCTTTACAGATCCATACTTTTACTCCAATTTTACCGTAAGTAGTTTGTGCTTCAGCTAATGCGTAGTCAATATCAGCACGGAATGTATGCAAAGGCACACGACCATCACGATATTGTTCAGTACGCGCCATCTCAGCACCACCAACACGACCAGACACCATGATTTTGATACCTTCAGCGCCCATACGCATTGTAGCAGCGATTGAAGTTTTCATAGCACGACGGAAGGAAATACGAGCTTCTAATTGCTTAGCAACGCCTTCAGCAACTAAAGTTGCATCTAACTCAGGACGTTTGATCTCGAAAATGTTGATTTGAACATCTTTTTTAGTGATTTTCTTCAACTCTTCTTTGATCTTGTCAACTTCCTGACCTCCTTTACCGATCACGATTCCCGGACGGGCAGTGTGAATAGTAATGGTGATGCGTTTTAAAGTACGCTCAATTACCACTTTAGCAACACCGCCTTTAGCGATACGTGCTTTTAAGTATTTGCGGATTTTATCGTCTTCAACCAGTTTATCAGCGTAGTTATTGCCACCAAACCAATTAGAATCCCATCCACGGATGATGCCCAAACGAGCACTAATCGGATTAATTTTTTGTCCCATGTTTTGTTCTAATTAGTTTTTAGTTAGCACTATTTTTACTGTCTACAACTAACGTTACGTGGTTTGAACGCTTTCTGATACGGTAACCGCGACCTTGAGGAGCCGGACGTAAACGCTTTAATTGACGGCCACCGTCAACAAAAACAGTTTTTACGTATAATTCAGCATCTTCAATGCGAACACCTTCATTTTTTGCTTGCCAGTTAGCTACAGCTGATAACAAGAGTTTCTCAACTCGTACTGAAGCTTCCTTGGTGTTATATTTCAAAATGTGTAAAGCATGTTCTACCTTTTGACCTCTGATCAGGTCAACTACCAAACGCATCTTACGAGGCGAGGTAGGGCAATCATTTAATTTTGCTACTGCTTCCATTTTTTATTATTTCTTTTTGTCGCTACCATGACCACGGAATGTGCGTGTAGGAGCAAATTCACCTAATTTGTGTCCAACCATGTTTTCGGTTACATAAACAGGGATAAATTTATTCCCGTTGTGTACTGCGAATGTATGACCTACGAAATCCGGAGAGATCATTGATCTACGAGACCAGGTTTTGATAACCGATTTTTTACCCGCTTCATTCTGAGCAAGTACTTTGCTCTCTAAGTGATGAGCGATATAAGGACCTTTTTTAATTGAACGAGCCATTATTTTTTCCTTCTTTCAATAATGTGACGATTCGATGCTTTTTTCTTCGAGCGGGTTTTGAAACCTTTCGCTAATAAACCTTTGCGTGAACGAGGGTGACCTCCAGAGGCTCTACCTTCACCACCACCCATTGGGTGATCAACAGGGTTCATTGCAACACCACGAACGCGTGGACGGATACCGATCCAACGGTTACGACCAGCTTTACCTTTACGCTCTAACTGATGATCTGAGTTAGATACCGCACCGATAGTTGCTAAACATGATAATAAGATCATACGGGTTTCGCCTGAAGGCATTTTAACTACCGCATATTTACCATCACGAGCCGCTAATTGTCCATAAGCACCAGCTGAACGGGCTAATGTACCACCTTGGCCTGGGTTCAACTCAATGTTGTGAATTACTGAACCTAAAGGAATATTTTTTAATGGTAATGCATTACCTACTTCTGGAGCTGCATTCTCGCCTGATTGAACTTTTTGACCAACTTTTAGGCCAGCAGGAGCAATAATGTAGCGTTTTTCACCGTCAGCATAGTGCAATAATGCGATGAATGCTGTACGGTTAGGGTCATACTCAATAGAAGCTACTGTTGCAGGGATTTCAGGTTTATTACGTTTGAAATCAATGATACGGTATGCTTTTTTGTGACCACCACCAATATAACGCATGGTCATTTTACCATCATGGTTACGACCACCGCTTTTTTTAATAGAGGTTACCAGCGATTTTTCAGGGATGTTGGTTGTGATTTCAGAGTAATCAGCGCCAATTCTGAAACGGGTACCCGGAGTGATTGGTTTATATCTTTTAACTGCCATTTCTCAAATCAATTAAACTGTTCCGTAAAAATCGATGGTTTCGCCTTTGGCTACTGTTACCACCGCTTTCTTGTATGAAGGGGTTCTACCCGTTACAAAGCCACGTTTTGTACCGCGCGATTTAACTTTACCGCTATAACGCATTGTGTTTACTGACTCAACAGTAACACCGTACATTTTCTGAATGGCGTCTTTAATCTGTATTTTGTTGGCATTTTTGTCGACGATGAAAACGAAGCGGTTTAACTTTTCAGTTAACGCAGCTACTTTCTCAGTCAATACCGGTTTTTTTAAGATTTCCATTGTTACTGTTACTTAGCAAATGACTCTTCGATAGTTTTAACTGAACTCGTAGTAAGCAAAAGTGTCGAAGCGTTCAATAACGCGTAAGTGCTCAATTCAGAAGCAGTGATAACTTTTGCTTTCGGCAAATTACGGCTTGATAGGTACACGTTTTTGTTGCCTTCTGCTAAAACCAATAAAGTTTTAGTATTGTTCAATTTTAAACCGTTTACCAAGTTGGTGTAATTTTTAGTTTTAGCAGTATCGAAAGAAAAATCTTCTAAAACTACGATGTTACTTTCTTTAGCTTTGTAAGTCAATGCTGACTGACGAGCTAAAGTTTTCAATTTTTTATTCAGCTTGAAGCTGTAGTCACGAGGCTGTGGACCAAAAATACGACCTCCACCACGGAACAACGGGTTTTTGATGCTACCTTTACGAGAACCTCCAGTACCTTTTTGCTTGTGCAGCTTGCGGGTAGAACCTGAGATTTCGTTACGTTGTTTCGATTTGTGAGTACCTTGACGTTGGTTAGCTAAAAACTGTTTAACGTCTAAGTAAATAGCGTGGTCATTCGGTTCAATGCCAAATATAGCGTCAGCAAGAGTAACGGTCTTGCCTGTTTCTTTTCCTGTAATATCTACTACTTTTACTTCCATGGCTATTTCTCCAAAATTACATAAGAACCTTTAGCACCAGGAACTGACCCGCTGATAACTAATAAATTCTGTTCAGTGAATACTTTTAAAACTTGTAAGTTTTGAATTTTCACGCGGTTACCACCCATACGGCCAGCCATACGCATACCTTTAAATACACGTGAAGGCCAAGATGATGCACCTAATGAACCCGGAGCTCTCAAACGGTTGTGCTGACCGTGAGTTTGTCCTCCAACTCCAGAGAAACCATGGCGTTTAACAACACCCTGGAAACCTTTACCTTTTGAGGTACCTACTACCTCTACGTAGTCGCCTTCTGCAAAAAGGTCTACGGTTACGGTTTCACCCAACGCTTTTTCCGCTTCAAAGTGCTTGAACTCCACCAACTTACGTTTAGGAGAGGTATTCGCCTTTTTGAAGTGACCTAACAACTGTTTCGAAGTGTTTTTCTCCTTCTTCTCGTCGTAGGCCAACTGGATCGCTGTGTATCCGTCTTTCTCTAAAGTTTTTACTTGCGTAACTACGCAAGGACCAGCTTCGATAACTGTGCATGGAATATTCTTTCCATCGGCACCGAAGATGCTGGTCATTCCAACTTTTTTACCTATAATACCAGACATTCTAAAAATTGATTAATTAATTAATTTTTCTCTCTCCCCTACCGTCTTCGCTTTGCAACCTGCAAACACTTTGGCTCTTAGATTGTTACACAATATGCGATAAGGGACCGCAAAGGTAGAAAACTAATACTAAAAATCAAAGAGTTACGAAAGTATTTTTTTCAAATGATTTTCTAATTAATTTCAACTAAGCGGCCCACCAAAAAAACAGGCAGAATTAAAGAGTGGGTTTAGATTTTATTAGACCGTAAATAATGCATTTATTTAACTATCAGACATTAAAAAAGGAGATAAGTCTTTCGGCCTATCTCCTTTTATATTTTAAGTGCAACCTATCACACTTTGATTTCTACTTCAACACCTGAAGGTAATTCAAGTTTCATCAACGCGTCAACAGTTTTAGCGTTTGAGCTGTAGATATCCAACAAACGTTTGTAAGAACATAATTGGAACTGCTCACGAGCTTTTTTGTTAACGTGCGGAGAACGAAGTACAGTAAATACTTTTTTCTCGGTTGGTAACGGAAGAGGTCCGCTAACTACTGCGCCAGTAGGCTTAACAGTTTTTACGATTTTATCAGCTGATTTGTCAACCAGGTTGTAATCGTAAGATTTTAATTTAATACGAATTCTTTGGCTCATCTTTTTGTTTTATTAAAGTTTCGCACCGTAAGAGCTATTTACTACGGTTTGAAAAGATTATTGTTAAATGTGATCCGTAAAAGTGAACAAATTCAACTCTGTTCACTTTTACATTTCACAGAAACGTCAATTATGCGTTGGCTTTTTTGCCTTTTACTTTAGCAATTACTTCTTCAGCAATGTTTTTAGGAGCTTCAGCATAGTGAGAGAACTCCATTGTTGAAGTAGCACGACCAGAAGTGATAGTACGTAAGATAGTTACGTAACCGAACATTTCGCTCAATGGAACTTTAGCTTTGATTACTTGTGCACCGGCACGAGTATCCATACCTTCAAGTTGACCACGACGTTTGTTCAAGTCACCCATAACATCACCCATGTTCTCCTCTGGAGTAAGAACTTCTACCTTCATGATAGGCTCCATTAACACTGGTTTAGCTTTAGGTAACGCTTCACGGAAGGCAGAACGAGCACAGATTTCGAATGAAAGTGCATCCGAGTCAACTGCGTGGAATGAACCGTCGAACAAGCGAACTTTCATGTCGGTAACTTCGTAACCAGCTAATACACCGTTTGCCATCGCTGATTTGAAACCTTTCTCAATTGAAGGGATAAACTCACGAGGAATTGAACCACCCACAATTTCGTTAACGAATTGTAAACCGGTTTTACCTTCTTCAGTAATTGGAGAAATTTCAACCTGAATATCAGCGAATTTACCACGACCACCTGATTGTTTTTTGTAAACCTCGCGGTGAGTAACTGTACCAGTGAATGCCTCTTTGTATGATACTTGAGGAGCTCCTTGGTTACACTCTACTTTAAACTCACGTTTCAAACGGTCAACGATGATCTCTAAGTGAAGCTCACCCATACCTGAGATAATTGTTTGGCCGGTATCTTCGTCAGTTTTAACGCGGAACGTTGGATCTTCTTCAGCCAATTTAGCTAAAGCCATACCTAATTTATCAACGTCTGCCTGAGTTTTAGGCTCAATAGCCAAACCGATAACTGGTTCAGGGAATTCCATCGCTTCAAGAACGATAGGGTTCTTCTCATCACAAAGGGTATCTCCGGTTTTGATATCTTTAAATCCTACGATCGCAGCAATATCACCAGCACCTACGTTAGGGATTGGGTTTTGCTTGTTAGCGTGCATTTGGAAGATACGAGAGATACGCTCTTTATTTTCTGAACGAGCATTATATACATATGAACCCGCTTCTAAGTTACCCGAGTAAACACGGATAAAGCATAAACGGCCAACAAATGGGTCAGTAGCAATTTTAAATGCTAAAGCAGCAAATGGCTCTTTCACATCTGGTTTACGAACAAGTTCTTCGCCAGTATCAGGGTTAGTACCTTTAACAGCTTCCTGATCTAATGGAGAAGGTAATAACTCCATTACAAGGTCAAGCATAGTTTGTACACCTTTGTTTTTGAAAGATGAACCACAAACCATAGGAACAATAGCTCCATCTAACACGGCTTGACGTAATGCGTCTAATACCTCACGCTCAGTAATTGAATCAGGGTTTTCGAAGAATTTCTCCATCAAAGACTCATCGTATTCAGCTACTGATTCTAGCAATTTCTCTCTCCACTCTGCAACTTCATCAATCATATCAGCAGGAATTGGAACTTCGGTAAAGGTCATACCTTTATCGTGCTCATTCCAAACGATACCACGATTGTTGATCAAGTCAACTACACCTTTAAACTGATCTTCAGAACCGATAGGTAATTGCAAAGGAACTGCATTAGAACCTAACATGTCTTTAACCTGCTTAACAACTTTTAAGAAGTCAGCACCTGAACGGTCCATTTTGTTAACGAAACCGATACGAGATACGTTATAATTGTTAGCTAAGCGCCAGTTAGTTTCTGATTGAGGCTCAACACCATCAACCGCTGAGAACAAGAACACCAAACCATCTAATACACGTAATGAACGGTTTACCTCTACGGTAAAGTCAACGTGACCAGGGGTATCGATGATGTTCACTTGGAATTTATTGCCTCTGTATGGCCAGAAAACAGTAGTAGCAGCCGAAGTAATGGTGATACCACGTTCTTGCTCTTGTGCCATCCAGTCCATTGTTGCGGCACCTTCGTGTACCTCACCAATTTTATGGCTCACACCTGCATAATAAAGAATACGCTCGGTGGTAGTGGTCTTACCCGCATCAATGTGAGCAGCAATACCAATATTTCTTGTGAATTTTAAATCTCTTGACATTGTAATTCGATTACACTGATTATTGAAAATAAATTACACTGAAACGTTAAAAGTTTCAGTGTAATCCAAAATCTTATCTTAGAAACGGAAGTGTGAGAATGCTTTGTTAGCCTCAGCCATTTTGTGAGTATCCTCTTTTTTCTTAACTGCCGCACCTTCACCTTTAGCTGCTGCGATGATCTCACCTGCTAAACGCTCATTCATAGTTTTTTCACCACGACGACGAGCGTAAAGGATCATCCATTTCATACCTAACGCTAATTTACGGTCAGGACGAACTTCAGTAGGAACCTGGAAGTTAGCACCACCTACACGGCGGCTCTTTACTTCAACAGCTGGCATAATGTTAGCCAATGCTTTTTTCCAAGCGTCTAAACCATTTTCACTGGTTTTTTTCTCAACTAATTCTACTGCTTTGTAGAAAATATCGTACGCAATACTTTTTTTACCATCCCACATCATGTGATTAACGAAACGAGTTACCATTACATCGTTAAATTTAGGATCTGGCAAAATGATGCGCTTCTTAGGGGTTGCCTTTCTCATTTTGTTTTAATGTCTTTGTTGCCTTGAATTAATTACTTCTTCTTGCCACCTTTTCCTTTGGCAGCAGCTGGTGCTTGACCTGGTTTAGGACGTTTAGTACCATACTTAGAACGACGCTGGTTACGGCCATCAACACCTGAAGTATCCAATGCGCCACGAACGATGTGGTAACGTACACCTGGTAAGTCTTTCACACGACCACCACGAATCAATACGATCGAGTGCTCTTGTAAGTTGTGACCCTCTCCTGGGATGTACGCGTTCACCTCTTTACCGTTGGTTAAACGCACACGGGCAACTTTACGCATTGCAGAGTTAGGTTTTTTAGGGGTAGTAGTGTATACACGGGTACACACGCCTCTTCGCTGTGGACATGAATCCAACGCTGGTGACTTACTCTTTTCCACCAGAGCTACTCTACCTTTTCTTACTAATTGTTGAATAGTAGGCATTTTTGCTTTAAATTTTTTAAATACTATACCCCCATTTTGGGGATTGCAAAAGTAGAAACAAATTTCCTATTTAACAACACTTGATAGTAATTTAATATTCAGTTAATTAGAATTGCTGTAGCGAGAAAGATTTATGCAGTAAATGAACAAATAGGAATGAAATCCCAGGCGAGTTTGATGAACAAGCTGAAGCCTGAAAATGAAATGATGAGATGAATTACTATGATAAATAAAGATAATAAGCACCCATATTATAATAGTATTCCCCTCATCACTTCAAACTATAATCTATAATTTATTGCCCCCCGCCTGAGTTTCCACCACCACCTCCTTTTACATCATCATTACTAATGCCGCGCTTCTTGCGAGTTATATTTATGTTGGTTTTTCCAAAACGATAACTCACCCCTAAACGAACAGAACGCATTACATTATAATTTTCACTTGATTGATAAAAACTGTCAGTGTGCATCTCTGAGAAGAATCTTCGTTTTTGCTGCCATGGTTGAGACACAGATAGATTAATCGACATTTTATCCTTCAACAACTGTTGGCTAAAACCAAAACTAGAATGCATCCATCCTCCATTTTTACCCTGTAAAGTTACCTGAGGAGCTGAGTAGCCTAAATTCATATTAAAGCGTAGGGTCTTCGTAATTTTATAACTACCGTACGACCAAATATTAAAATTGAAACCCTCATTATGGAGTTTAATTGCATTGCCTGTTGAAGTGGCATTTGTGTACTCAAATGAGGCATCAAAATTGAAATTTAAATTCTTACCTGCTTGAGCTGAAGCATTTAAGGAGAGACCTAAATATTTACGTTTACCAATGTTACCAAAAGTATTCAATAACACACCGTTTTCCATTAACGTTGAATACGATTCTATTTCATTGTTTGAAAAACGATAGTAAACAGTAGTATTGATTGAGGAACCTTTTATAAAATTATTACTGCTTAATTCAAACGAATGACTTAATGCCGGTTCAACGTTAGGATTTCCTTTTGAGATACTCGTTTTATCACTATTATTAATAAATGGATTAAGATACCAAATTCCCGGACGCTCTATCCGTTTAGTGTAGGATAAGCCCAGGGATTGCATTTCACCTAATTGCCAATTAATAGTTAAAGATGGTATAAAATTCAAATAATTATTACCAATATCCATATTCTCTTTGGTACGAGAGAAACTTGCATCGGTAACCGTCTTTTCAATCCGACCACCCAATTTAATTCCTACCTTTTTAAATTTATAGGCATAAGTGGTATAAACCGAATAAACATTCTGATTGTACTGGAAACTGTTTGAATTAGTCAAATCAGGAACATAACTATCATCCTCCATTATGAAACTTGAGTAGTCACTCCCATTACGACGAAGTATTGATTTTAAGCCTCCTTCAATACTATGTTTATTCTTTAACGGATGAACATAATCCAACTGAAAGGTATGCTCATTATTATCGGCATTATTACTTGTACGTTGAGCATTGTTTATTGAATTTAGAATGCTTTCATTTCCAAAACTTGAGTTGCTTTCATTTCCTTGATTGCTCAGTTTATAGGAAATAGTGAGTATATGATCACTACTGTCTTTAAAAGTTTTCTGATAATCAATACCCACGTCCCCTCCACTCCAACCATATCTATCAACATTTCTTCGGATATACTTTTCAATCATTTGCTGTTCTGCATTATAATTACTTGCAGTTTGCTCTAAACCCGACTCTCCATTACTTCCATTTAACCAAAAGGAACCGGTAATTAAATTGTATTTATCAATATCATAGCTCAACTCGCCCATACCATGATGGGATTTACCATCGTATTCCGATGAGCCATTTTGCATTAACTGAGATTGATTGCTAAAGTTTTTACGAAAGGAATTACTTAAACTCGCGGGATTATTATAACCACTGAAACCGACCCCACCACTAAAACCTAATTTCCCAAGTTTTATAGTAGCAGATGGCCCTCCGTATAAATTACCACGCGTATCATAACCGATATATACGGATCCATTATAACCATTCAGATTCTTTGTGGTAATAATATTGATAATTCCTCCCAATCCCTCGGCATCATATTTAGCAGATGGATTTGTTATCAGTTCAATTTTTTTTACTGTAGTTGCAGGTAAACTTTTTAATGCTTCTTTAGGGTTATTGGCAAATAACGTTGATGGCTTGCCATTAATGTGAATTTTGAAACTGCCAGAACCTTTAACTTTAATATTATCTTCCCCATCAACAGTAACCATAGGCACTTTACGCAGCATTTCAAGGGTGTTATTCGTTTTACTATCGGGATCCCGCTCCACATCATAGCTTATTTTATCTAAATCCCGCTTTATCAAATCTTTTTGGCTCACTACGGTAACCTCATTCAATTGCCGCGCTGAAGATTTAAGCAAAATTTTTCCTAAATCAATTACAGACTTAGCTGAATCAACTTTAAGAGGATTGATAATTTTTGTTTCATATTCTACTGAGGAAATAATCAATTTAAACTCATCAGCTTTTAGGTTAGCGAACTTAAACAATCCCATGTCATCAGTTTGGATAGCAGCTACCTGCTTTGAACTCTTGGAAAACTGCAAGGTAACATTGGCAAACGAAACTGGCTTACCAGTTAATGAATCAATCAACGTACCGGTAACTTCCAGTTTAGAATTATTCTGTGCAAAAAGCTGCTGGCATAATGCTAGCAAGCAAAAGAATAGAAGGATTTTTTTCATTAAAAGTAGATTTGAAGGTTGAATGTTAAATTGCCAATCATGGCATTGTTTTTCTTAGTCTATAGACATTGTATTTATTTATCAAAGAAATGTATTGCTAACAAAAATTCCTATAGCAACATTAAATTAATTTAAGATTATTTTATTTACTCCAAACGACATTGTATTGCCTTTTATTATAATTTTAATTCAATTTTTATTAAGCTAAGTCTCATTGAAAATGTATTAAAACAGTTCTGCTGATCATTTATTACTTACCTGAACACGTATAGTATTATTGTATATTTTTAACATTTTGCAAAACACAACAAACATTAACCATTACTGCTTTGATTTAAGGAATGAAAAGAACTTTAACATTTATCGGAATCTTATTAGCATCATTATTTATAATTTATATAGCCGGTCCTACACCAGAAAAACCAATTTACAACACCAAGCTCCCATTTGTTCCTTCAGATACTAAAGGCTTAGAGCAATATGTTAGAAGCATTGATGCCCCCCATAAGATAAAACCTGAAAATGAGTCCAAAATCATATGGGCTGATTCAACTAAAGAAAAAACTGAATATGCGATTCTTTACTTACATGGTTTTTCTGCCAGCCATGAAGAAGGCAATCCGGTACACATTAATTTTGCCAAACGATACGGTTGCAATTTATATTTAACCCGCTTAGCAGAACATGGCATTGATACAAGCGATGCTATGGCTAATCTTACTGCTGAAAAATATTGGCGCAGCGCTGTTCAGGCTTATGCAGTTGCTAAAAAACTGGGCCGAAAGGTGATTATTTTAAGCACATCAACAGGGGGAACACTTGCATTAAAACTTGCTGCTGAATTTCCGGAGATCTTCGCACTTATTAACCTTTCACCAAATATCGCTATTAATGATCCGGCTGCTTTCATAACTAATAATCATTGGGGTTTACAACTTACTAAATGGGTAACAGGTGGTAATTATAGAATAACTAAAATTGACACTGCTGAAGGGCCTAAATATTGGTATTATAAATATAGAGTTGAGGCAATTCCAGCACTGGAAGAGTTAATTGAAACTTCTATGAATAAGGAAACCTTTGAAAAAGTTAAATGCCCGGTTTTAACCGTTTGTTATTTTAAAGATGAACACAATCAAGATCCTGTTGTAAAAGTCTCTGCAATGCGCACCATGATGCAAGAGCTTGGCACTCCTGCAAATCTTAAAGAATTCATTCCTTTAACCACTCCAGAGAATCATGTTTTAGGCAATCCTTTAAAAAGCAAGGATGTGAAAAGTGTAGAAAACACCTGCTTCAATTTTGCAGAAAAGGTTTTAAAACTAACACCCTTACGAAATATTTAATTGTGTACATTTGACACTATGCAAACCACAGACTTATTAAAAATGGCACTCAAAAGCATAAACCCAACTACAACCAACGCTTGGAAAAAGCTAGAACAACATTATAATGAGATTAGCAATGCGCATTTACGCGATTTTTTCGCAAATGACTCCAACCGTTTTCAAACTCACCATATAAGGTTCAATGATATTTTAGTTGATTATTCAAAAAACAGGATCAACAATATCACGATGCAATTGCTTTTAGAATTGGCAAATGAATGCGGTTTGAAAGATGCCATTGAAAAGCAGTTTACCGGTGCTATAATTAACGAAACTGAAAATCGTGCCGTATTGCATACTGCATTACGCAATAGAAAAAACACTCCTGTTTTAGTTGATGGCAAAGATGTAATGCCTGATGTGAATGCCGTACTTGCTCAAATGAAAACATTTTCGGCCAAAGTAATTTCGGGCGAGTGGAAAGGTTTTTCAGGCAAACAAATTACCGATGTGGTGAATATTGGCATCGGCGGTTCAGATTTAGGGCCGTACATGGTTTGTGAAGCGTTAAAGCATTACAAAACGCGATTGAACATGCACTTTGTTTCAAATGTTGACGGTGCCCACCTGGCAGAAACCTTAAAAAACCTGAATGCTGAAACCACCCTATTCATCATTGCTTCAAAAACATTTACTACTCAGGAAACCATGACCAATGCACTATCAGCACGTGACTGGTTTTTGAAAACGGCAAATGATGACAAAGAGGTAGCAAAACATTTTGTGGCCCTTTCAACCAATAAAACCAAAGTAACTGAGTTTGGTATTGATGAAGCAAACATGTTTGGTTTTTGGGATTGGGTTGGAGGCCGTTACTCACTTTGGAGTGCAATCGGTCTTTCCATTTGTTTAGGTGTTGGTTACGATAAGTTTGAAGAATTGCTGGAGGGCGCTCATGCTATGGATGAGCATTTCCGCTATGAAGACTTTAACAAAAACATTCCGGTAATACTGGCATTACTGGGTATTTGGTATAACAACTTCTTCGGTGCTGAAAGCCATGTCTTATTACCGTACGATCAATATTTGCACCGTTTTGCCGCTTATTTCCAACAAGGTGATATGGAAAGCAATGGTAAATACATTGATCGCTCAGGCGAGGTGGTGAATTACCAAACCGGACCAATAATTTGGGGAGAGCCCGGTACTAATGGTCAACATGCCTTTTATCAGCTTATCCATCAGGGCACTAAGTTAATTCCTGCCGATTTTCTTGCTGCTGCCCAACCATTAAACAATATGGGCGACCATCATGAAAAGTTATTATCAAATTTCTTTGCTCAAACTGAAGCATTAGCTTTCGGGAAAACACAGGAAGATGTTAAAGAGGAGTTTTTAGGTTCAGGTAAATCAAAAGAAGAAATAGATTTTATCACTCCTTATAAAGTTTTCGAAGGCAATAGACCAACCAACTCTATTATTTATAAACGATTAACACCATTTAACCTGGGCAATTTGATAGCCATGTACGAGCAGAAAATTTATGTGCAAGGCATAATCTGGAATATTTTCAGCTTCGATCAATGGGGGGTTGAACTAGGAAAGCAATTGGCCAATGTTATCTTACCTGAATTAAAATCTTCAGATAAAATCACCTCACATGATTCTTCTACGAATGGATTAATTAATGTGTGGAAAGAGATGAGATAAACATTGTTTAAAGTAGGATAAGAAACAATGGCTCTGCATTGTTTCTTAGTCCTCTCACAACCGTATGTACTTACGTGTGCGGTTTCCTTAAGGCACTTTACACGGTTAAGTTGTAGTACCCGAGGTCAACCTTGATTGTTCATTCTGACATAAACGTTCACCCATCCTAAGTTTCCTGAGGAATCTGACGATACCGATTCTGTGTTTGCTTTGTTTTAATCGAAAACATTTTAATCACCTTCCTAACCAGTCCTCCAGTTGCTGCATTTTACCTTTTAGTTTATCCAGCCTTGTAGGAAGGCTTGCAGTTCCTCGAGTATCAAGGCTAGGGAAAGTCCCCGTTTACGACCGGTGATCGTTTTGGGTCGGGTTTTCAGTCGCACTTCACTTTGCCTGTTTAGTCCGATATTCCCCTGTACATGCCAATACCTTTTTCATACAATGCGCATAATGCATTTAAGTTAATTATTCGATGTCCACGTTAGAAACTTCGGGCCTTAGCGAAGTCGAGGGCCCTTGTTGAGCCCATTTATTCTACGGGTACACTTTTGAGCAAAAGAACCTTGACGAAATAATACATGTTCATTTTAAAACAAAAAAAATGAACATATTATTTCTTTTTGTTCACTTCTTTTTACAAACAACAACAAATGTTCATTTTTTAATAAAAAGTGAACACATTTCTTTTATAACCTCAAAAAAAACACTTACATTGCATCATGTTCACTTTATTAAAAAATATGAACACAAATTATGCCTTACGATAGATTAGTACCATTTAACAATTTACCATTATTACCTCCTAATCCTAGTATTGAAAATGATGTGGAAATCTTAAAAAAGTTGGTTACCGCCTCAAGAGCCCTTGCAACGGTTAATGCCAGCGTTTTAAGGTTACCCAATCCATACATGTTGGTAAATACAATTGCACTCCAGGAAGCTCAAGCATCAACAGCAATTGAAAACATATTTACCACAGAAGACGAGCTCTATAAGGCTGTTTCCAACTCTTTACAAGAGTCTAAGATCAATATTGGAACTAAAGAAGTATTACGTTATAGGGAGGCAATGTGGGCCGGCTATAAATTAATGAAAGAAAATGGCCTAATTGATTTGGATAGTATAATTGGTATTTTCAGACAAATAAAAAATTCAACTGCCGGCGTAAGATCCCCAGCTTCACTAACTGTAATTCAAAGGGGCCAAAGTGCGTTTCGAGCCGGAGAGATTGTTTACACTCCTCCCAGGGGTAATGGTATAATAGAAGCGTTAATGGAAAATCTATTAGAGTACCTGAATGATGATGACAAATTTCCAGCAGATCCCTTATTGAAAATGTGTATTGCTCATTATCAGTTTGAAGCCATTCACCCTTTCCAAGATGGAAACGGCCGAACCGGTCGAATTTTAAACCTCCTTTACTTAGTCAATAAAGGATTGTTAGGACAACCTGTATTATACTTGTCAAAATACATTATTCTTAATAAGGACGATTATTACTATAACTTAGGGATTGTCACACAAAGAGGTTCATGGAAGCCCTGGATATTATACATGTTGGAAGCAGTAGAAAAAACCGCGCAATTGACCAGCCAACTTATTGATAGAATATTAGCCCAGATGGAAGCAACATTCACATACGCTAAACCACAAATTAAATGGTACAATAAAGAGGTAAATGAATTAATTTTTAGCCAGCCCTACATTAAGCCCAAATTAATAGGAGATAAACTAAATATAACCTCAAGAACTACTTTAACAAAATATTTCAATGAATTAGTTAAGGCCAAAATACTCAGCTATGTTAAAGACGGTAAAGAACTATTCTATATTAATAATGACCTGATAAGTATATTGGAAGGGTAGATAACCAGTAATGCGAAAACCTGGTCAATTCTGTTCGTTCGGAATGATTGCAGGCGAATTGGGCATAGTTCCGTTGTGAAAATTCGGCCCACTTGTACGTTTAGCTATAGGGCGTTCCGGTGTGGTAAGCCTTCTATCTTGTTTCTGTCCGTAAGTTCCTATCTTGTACAGTTTGCATCTTTTAGATTCCTCCAAGTAAAGGACTTTAACTCTAAACAGAAATGGCAGGCACAGCACACAAATAAAAGCCCGAAGCAACTACTAATCGCTCCGGGCTTAATATTTTGTTAATTCATTTACATTAATTTTTGGCTTCAACTGCTGGCGCCGAACTCATAGTAACCATATATTTCAATATCGACTCCTGAGTTTTTGCATCAATTACTTCACTTCCGGCTTTACGATTAGCTTTTTTAACCATCTTGGGCACAGTTGTACTTAATTGAGCCTCATTAAAATTAGCAGGATTTTTCAGTGCGTGACAACTGCCACAATAGCTTTCAGTTGCTGTTTTTCCTGCATGAAACTCAGTTAATGTATATCCGGGATACTTCAAGGCACCTCTAGCCACATCCGCATCGTCTTTGGTTAATACTTTCTTTGTTCCACATGCAGCCATCACAATGACACACATTACCAGTAAAGTTTTATTCATTCTTTTTAATTTAGGTTGATTAAATAAATAATTTAATAACCTAAAGTCTGTGCAAAACTTCACAATCCCAAAACTTAATGGTAAAATTTTCCTTACCTGTGGCAAGAACCATCAGCAGTGGTAGCAGTATTACTTATTCAATCTCGTCATAGCCAGTTCAATCCCTATGGTTGAAAAACCTTTTATCATCTCAATACTTTTATCAATCAGTAAAGGAAGTTGCGGAATTTCATCATCGTCGAATCCACTTAACACATAATCAACTTGCCGTCCGCGAGGGAAATTATCTCCGATTCCGAAACGGATACGAGGGTATGCCTGAGTGCCTAACAGTGCTTCAATGTTTTTCAAACCATTATGTCCCGCATTTCCTCCTTTGGGCTTTAGTTGAACTCGTCCAAATGGCAGTGCTAATTCATCAACAATCACCAATACATTTTCCACCGGAATCTTCAATGTTTGCATCCAATAATTTAAGGCTTTGCCACTTAAATTCATATAGGTGGTAGGTTTGATCAAATGCAATGTTCTGCCTTTAAAATTCACCTCGGTATAATACGCATGGCGCTCAGTGTTAAACTTCACCCCTTCCTCTTGAGTTTGACAGCACTATTTTCTAAAACCTCATTTTTAGGTATGCAGGGCCCATTTTTGGATTGATTTTTCAAAAAAGTGTAGTGTGCCAACTTTTTGTTTTTTCCCTATAGGGACTTTAGATTTGGCCCATGGCCTTTCTAAGGGTAGAAAACAAGAAGTCAGGAAAATATTTACGCATCGTTGAAAGCTATCGCGATGAGAGCGGAATAAGCCGTCATCGTATTTTATATACCCTTGGTAAACTGGAAGACTATACACCAGAAGAGCTAAAACGTATCGGCTCAAAACTTTACGAACTTGGCGGAGGCGACCTGAAAGATCTTCTGGAAATTACCACGGGCGAAAAAGCCCGTTTCAATTATGGTTACTTTCAGGTTTTCTCCAAAGCCCTGTCCCATTATAAACTCCCCCGTTTATTCGGGCAGATCGGCAGCAAGCATAAACTTGGCTTTGACCTGCAGAATGCTGTGCTGTTAATGATTCTTGAGCGCTTGCAGGATCCCTGCAGCAAACGAAGCTCCTATTTCAACCAAAACGAATACCTGGGCATTGAGAAAGTAGAGCTGCAACATCTTTACCGTTCTTTAGATAAGCTGGCCGATTATAACAAAGCGATCCAAAAGCAGATCTATCAAACGGGCCGGGATTTATTCAATCAGCAACTGGATGTTGTTTTCTATGATGTCACCACACTTTATTTTGAAAGTGAACTAGAACAAGAGGGGGCTTTACGACAAAAGGGCTTTAGTAAAGATGGTAAGATTGGTACTACCCAGATCTTGTTTTGCCTGCTGATTGACCGGGATAAACAGCCTATAGGGTATCAGGTATTCAAAGGCGACACGTTCGAAGGTCATACGTTTGAAAAAGCGGTAAAAGACCTGAAGAAAGACTATCAGATCAATCAGGTGATTGTAGTGGCAGACCGGGGGATGCTTTCCAAAAACAATCTTGATGTTACCACCGAAAGCGGGTATGAATTTATTGTAGGCGAAAGGTTAAAGAAGCTTCCCGGTTCCCTCCAGGATTTCCTGCTGGACTTGAAGAACTACCATGGAGAATGGAGCTATAGCGATCATGAAGATCAGCTTGTTATGGTTCGCTATGCAACGATCGAATATCAGGGAAGGGTGATTATTGGGACCTATTCGGCTAAAAGGGCAAAAAAAGATGCCCACGACCGGGCAGAAAAGCTGCAGACAGCCGAAACTTTATTATCCCGCCCCGAACTCCTCAGTAAAAAGGCGGGTCGTTTCTATTTGAAAAAACAAGGTTCACAAACCTATCAGCTGGACCAGGAAAAAATAAAACGCGATGAACGTTTTGACGGCTTTCTGGCTATTGCCACTAACAATAAGAGTCTCTCGGTAAGTGAAACGCTGGAGCAGTATAAACACCTTTACAAAATTGAACATACCTTCCGCACATTTAAATCCCATCTGGAAACCCGTCCAATGTTTCATTGGACAGATAAGCGGATAGAAGGTCATATCTGCCTTTGTTACCTGTCCTATACCTTACTGAACTTCACCTTGCTAAAACTGGAAAAAGCCGGGTTCAAGACGACCGAAGGAAAACTGCGGAAACTTCTCGATAAAATGCAGGTGAGTTTAGTGGAGCAACAGGACAAAAACTATTTCCTACGATCTGCAGCCTCTGAGGAAGAAACTGACTTTCAGCAGAAACTTGGCCTAAAATCGCTCCCTTCAGTATTGAATGTAGCCTCCTTGAATCAATATCTTTAAAATCAACCACTTAGCTATTTCTTGTAGTGTGCCTGATTTTTCGTATCTATTTGGTTATAAATATTTTATGTTATTTTGCTGTCAAACTCAAGAAATATTTCAATGAATTAGTTAAGGCCAAAATACTCAGCTATGTTAAAGACGGTAAAGAACTATTCTATATTAATAATGACCTGATAAGTATATTGGAAGGGTAGATAACCAGTAATGCGAAAACCTGGTCAATTCTGTTCGTTCGGAATGATTGCAGGCGAATTGGGCATAGTTCCGTTGTGAAAATTCGGCCCACTTGTACGTTTAGCTATAGGGCGTTCCGGTGTGGTAAGCCTTCTATCTTGTTTCTGTCCGTAAGTTCCTATCTTGTACAGTTTGCATCTTTTAGATTCCTCCAAGTAAAGGACTTTAACTCTAAACAGAAATGGCAGGCACAGCACACAAATAAAAGCCCGAAGCAACTACTAATCGCTCCGGGCTTAATATTTTGTTAATTCATTTACATTAATTTTTGGCTTCAACTGCTGGCGCCGAACTCATAGTAACCATATATTTCAATATCGACTCCTGAGTTTTTGCATCAATTACTTCACTTCCGGCTTTACGATTAGCTTTTTTAACCATCTTGGGCACAGTTGTACTTAATTGAGCCTCATTAAAATTAGCAGGATTTTTCAGTGCGTGACAACTGCCACAATAGCTTTCAGTTGCTGTTTTTCCTGCATGAAACTCAGTTAATGTATATCCGGGATACTTCAAGGCACCTCTAGCCACATCCGCATCGTCTTTGGTTAATACTTTCTTTGTTCCACATGCAGCCATCACAATGACACACATTACCAGTAAAGTTTTATTCATTCTTTTTAATTTAGGTTGATTAAATAAATAATTTAATAACCTAAAGTCTGTGCAAAACTTCACAATCCCAAAACTTAATGGTAAAATTTTCCTTACCTGTGGCAAGAACCATCAGCAGTGGTAGCAGTATTACTTATTCAATCTCGTCATAGCCAGTTCAATCCCTATGGTTGAAAAACCTTTTATCATCTCAATACTTTTATCAATCAGTAAAGGAAGTTGCGGAATTTCATCATCGTCGAATCCACTTAACACATAATCAACTTGCCGTCCGCGAGGGAAATTATCTCCGATTCCGAAACGGATACGAGGGTATGCCTGAGTGCCTAACAGTGCTTCAATGTTTTTCAAACCATTATGTCCCGCATTTCCTCCTTTGGGCTTTAGTTGAACTCGTCCAAATGGCAGTGCTAATTCATCAACAATCACCAATACATTTTCCACCGGAATCTTCAATGTTTGCATCCAATAATTTAAGGCTTTGCCACTTAAATTCATATAGGTGGTAGGTTTGATCAAATGCAATGTTCTGCCTTTAAAATTCACCTCGGTATAATACGCATGGCGCTCAGTGTTAAACTTCACCCCTTCCTCTTTGGCAAATTGATCCAGTACCATAAATCCAATATTATGGCGCGTGTCGGCATACTCAGGGCCAATGTTTCCGAGCCCGGCGATTAAATATTTCATTTCCAGTTAAACGAATGGAGATTTTAGAGTTTAGATTTACTCAATCGTAAACAATTGCACAAAAATAAAAAAGCAGTCAATTTTTCAACTGACTGCTTTATATTTTCAAGGATGAAAAAATTATTTTTTACCACCTTTTGTTGCTGCAGCTGCTTCAGCATCTGCCTGACGTGTAGCACGTGAAGCAAGAACTGATACCATGGTATCAACTTTAGCATTCAAAATTTCAAGGTTTTCTAACTTGATTTCTCCAACACGAATGTTTTTACCTAACTCCAATTTGCTGATATCAACTGGAACAAAGTCAACGAAGTCTTTAGGTAAACCTTTAACTTTCAATTTGCGGTATTTCTGGTTTAATTTACCACCAATACGCACACCTGGAGAAGTACCTTCTAAACGGATAGGCAATTCCATAACAACTGGTTTGTCTTCAAACAACTCTAAGAAGTCGACGTGAGTAACAACATCAGTTAATGGGTGGAACTGAGCATCTTTAACAATTGCAGTGTGTTTAGCACCTTCAATAGTTAATTCGATGAACATTGCATCCGGAGTGTATAATACCGGGCGTAAATCTGCAGCGGATACTGAGAAGTGAGTTTGTTCTTTACCACCGTATAATACAGCAGGAACTAAACCTTCATAGCGTAACTCCTTAGCATCACGTTTCCCTACGTTCGATCTTTTCGAACCGCTAATAGCTATAGATTTCATTTGTTTAAAAAATATAAATTATTAAAAAATTAAAATTTCACTTTTGTTTGAACGCCATCACCCATGCGGAACAGGTCTGAAATTGAACCGTGTTCATAAACATTGGAAATTGCTTTTGAGAATAAGTCAGCAACAGTTAATACCTTGATTTTGTCGCATGCTTTTTTCAAAGGAATGGTATCGCAAATAATCAATTCCTCTAAAACTGAATTCTCAATATTATCGTAAGCCTTACCTGAAAGAACTCCGTGAGTACAAACTGCACGAACGCTGTTTGCTCCTTTCTCTTTTAATAAAGCAGCTGCCTTGGTTAATGTACCGGCTGTATCGCAAATATCATCTACCAAAACAATATCAGCACCTTTAACATCACCGATTACTGACATTGATTCAATCTCGTTGGCACGCTTACGTTGTTTATCACAAATTACCACCTCGGCGTTCAATGCTTTTGCAAATACACGAGCGCGAGCCGTACCACCCATATCAGGAGAAGCAATTACCAGGTTAGGTAATTTCAACGATTTGATATAAGGAACCATGATAACCGAAGCATCAAGGTGATCTACCGGAATATCAAAGAAGCCCTGAATCTGAGCAGCGTGCAAATCCATGGTCATAACACGGTGAGCACCGGCAGCAGCCAATAAATTAGCCGTCAATTTTGCGCCAATGGCAACACGTGGTTTGTCTTTACGATCCTGACGAGCTAACCCAAAATAAGGGATAACCGCAGTGATGTAGTGTGCAGAAGCACGTTTAGCTGCATCAATCATGAGCAGCAATTCCATTAAATTATCAGACGGTGCGAATGTTGACTGAATCAGGAACACATCGCAACCACGAACAGATTCGTTATAAATTGGTTGGAACTCACCATCGCTGAAACGCGAAACCGAGATATCACCAAGCTCACGAGCACTTGCATGAGCAATTTGCTCTGCCAGCACACTTGATGCTGAGCCGGCAAATAACTTAACTGGATTAAACTGTGAAGGCATTTTTTTGAAGCTTAGCTTTAAAACTAAAATTGCGAAATACGAAATCTTTAAGAATCGTATTTCGCAATATGTTGCTTTTTTTAAGTAGCCCGACCTGGATTCGAACCAAGACTAAATGAACCAAAATCACTTGTACTACCCTTATACTATCGGGCTATCTCCTTGCAACCTCTTTCGTGTTACCGATCGCTGTCGTTTGGGACTGCAAAAGTAGAAATCAATTTTATTTCTCCAAAATCTTTTTTCATTTTTTTCAGTGTTTGTATTAAACTTTCTGAAAGTCAGCGAAAAATATTTTTACTGAACATTAACTCAATTTTTCAACTACGCCCATCCGGCTTAAATTGCGCTGCAAAAATACAATTTACCTTCATTTTAAAAATTGTTAACACTAAATTTCTTACCCCTTAAGCCTGATTTCTTAATAAATTTTGATTTAGCAATATGAACTAGCCATTATAAAGCGTTTAATAGAATCTCTCTGCATTTACTAAAAACTAACTATCAGATACATAACGCATGGCTATCTACTCTAAATTAAACAACCTATTTGGTTGGCTTTGCTTTATTATTGCAACTACTGTGTACACCTTAACCCTTGAACCTACTGTTAGCTTTTGGGATTGTGGCGAGTTTATAGCATCAGTTTATAGATTACAGGTTTGCCATCAGCCGGGAGCACCTTTATTCCTTATGGTTTCAAAACTGCTTTCTTTATTCTCTTCAGATAATACACAAATTGCTTGGTGGGTGAACTTTGGCTCTGCATTGGCAAGTGGGGCAACTGTAATGTTCCTTTTCTGGACCATTACTCATCTGGCTAAAAAACTACTTAAAGTTGATCAACAGCTTTCCCTATCAGCCTATATTACCGTTTTTGGTGCTGGAATCACCGGAGCTTTAGCATATGCATTTTCTGACACATTTTGGTTTTCAGCTGTGGAAGCAGAAGCATATGCCCTTTCATCACTTTTCACAGCGGTAACCTTTTGGGCTGTTTTAAAGTGGGAAAACGAATCTGACCAGCCTCGGGTCGACAGATGGCTGCTATTTATTGCCTACTTAATTGGCCTTTCGATAGGGGTTCACCTTTTAAATCTGTTGGCAATACCTGCTATCGGCATGGTGTATTACTTTAAAAAAATAAATAAGGGATGGAAAGGAGCTTTGCTTTCTTTTGTGATTTCATGCGGAATTCTGATTCTTGTTCAGTATGGTATTATTCCCGGCACAGTTTCCTTGGCAGCTTCATTCGATTTATTCTTTGTGAATTCATTAAGTCTGCCATTTAATAGCGGTGTTATTGCATTTATCCTTTTACTTATAGGTTTGCTTGTTTTCGGGCTTTATTATAGTACAAAACGTCAGAAAGCATGGTTAAACACTACCCTACTATGCTTGAGCTTTATTTACATTGGGTATACTTCTTACGGTCTAATCATAATCAGAGCCAAAGCCGACCCCAGCCTTAACAACACTTCGCCTGATAATGTGTACTCGTTTTTAAGCTATTTAAATCGCGAACAGTTTGGCGCCGGTGATGCACTTTTGTATGGCCCTCATTTCGCTAGTAAACAATACTATAATCAAACCAAAACAAACATTTATACCAAAGGAGATTCTAAGTACGAGGTTATTGGTAAAAAAATGGAAGCCAAAGTAGCCTCCGGGCAAGGCATGGTATTTCCAAGAGTTTCCAATCCTGACCATGAACGCTTTTACCGATCATGGTTAAATCGAACTTCGGGTAATCCTACCTTCTCAGACAACATTGAATTCTTTACCACATATCAACTGGGCCATATGTATTGGCGTTATTTTATGTGGAATTTCGCCGGACGTCAAAACAACATCCAGGGAGAAGGAGAGCCAATTAAGGGCAACTGGCTAAGTGGCATTAAACAGATTGACGCCATAAGACTGGGCGATCAGTCTTGTTTACCGCCAAGCATAACTCAAAACGAAGCCTATAACCGTTTATATTTTCTGCCTCTTCTACTAGGTTTATTTGGCCTTTTCTATCAGCTTAAAAGAAATTCAAAAGACTTTGTAGCCACCAGTTTGCTTTTTGTATTTACTGGTATTGCAATTATTGTGTATTTAAACCAAACACCTAACCAAGTACGTGATCGTGATTATGCCTATGCGGCCTCATTTTATGCCTTTACTATTTGGATAGGATTAGGAGTGTTAGCGGTAAAAGAATTCCTGACCAAACGTTGGGACAACTCCTTCACGGCCACATTAAGCACAACGATTTGTGTTTTGGCGGTTCCAGTTTTGATGCTGAATCAGGAATGGGACGACCATGATCGCTCACAGCGTACCATAGCAAGAGATATTGCCAAAAACACCCTTGATACCTGTGCACCCAACGCCATTCTTTTTGTTGCCGGGGATAACGATACGTTCCCTTTGTGGTATATGCAGGAAGTAGAACACTATCGCTCCGACGTGCGCATTGTTAATTTACAATTGCTGGGCATGGGTTGGTACGGAAAGCAATTACTTAAACCAGTGAATAAGGCTGCGGAAGTAAAACTATCTTATACCTATAAACAGTTTGCCAACAGTGCCCATGATTATACACCTTTCTTAAATCAACAAATTTCTGAAGCGGTTGAATTGAAAGAATTATTGGATTTTATTGGAAGTGATGATATACAGGCCAAAGTTCAGCTAGACTCAGGGGATTTAGTTAATTATCTGCCTGCCACAAAAATAAAACTAAGTATAAACAAGGAAAAAATGCTGGCTAATGCTTCGCTAAGTAAGGACGATGAAGGAAAGATCGAAAACCAGATGGTGTGGAGTTTACCAGAGGTGCCACTTATGAAAAATCAACTCCTCATGCTAAACATTATTGCTAATAACATCAATGATCGTCCTATCTATTTTCATCAATTTTTAGGTTCGGAGGAATTCTGTGGTATCGATGCTTATTTCCAAAAGGAAGGATTGGTATACCGGGTTGTTCCTATAAAAGATGATGGTTCGGTACATGGCATTGCCGAAAAAGGACGGGTTAACACCAATGTGTTATATGACAATTTGATGAACAAATATGAATGGGGCAACATTAACAATAAGACTACTTATATCGACCCAACTTTTGCAAGAAATGCCGGCTGGTACAGAGACACATACAATACACTTGCAAAAGCACTATTGAAAGAAAGCAAACTGGAGGATTGTGAAAAAGTTCTAGATAAAATGGAGCAAATTTTACCAATTACCAATACCGGAATTGGATTAATGCAATTCACCCGTTTAGATACTTCGGGACTTTATTACAATTGCAAAGCCATTAAGAAAGCTAATGCAATCGTACAGGATACTAGTGAGTACATCAGTAAAGAATTAAATCACTTGTATGCCATCAAACCAAAATACAGCCAGTCAACTGTAAACGAAGTGCAGACCGGCTTATACTTATTGCAATCATTGGCAGAACAGGCAAAAGCATTTAATCAAATTGAACTAAGCCGAAAGATAGAGATTAGGCTAAGCGAGTTTATCGAGAAATTTGAAATAACAACATGAGTTTTGGGCCGCAAAAAAATTGCGGCTCATTTATTTTTACTTAGGCCCAAAATATTTTCTAAATTCGGCGGTTTGAATTTGATATAGAATAAACCAGAAGTCGAACATATATTATGACGAATTACACTAGGTTAAACAACCTCTTGGGATGGGTTACCTTCCTTATTGCAACTACTGTTTACACATTAACTCTTGAACCTACCGGCAGTTTTTGGGACTGCGGAGAATTCATTTCATCAGCCTACCGCCTACAGGTATGTCACCAACCGGGTGCACCTTTGTTTCTAATGATCTCCAAAGTGCTTTCGTTATTTGCTGGTGACAGAACTCAAATTGCCTGGTGGACAAACTTTGGCTCCGCCCTTTCAAGTGGGGCAACCATTATGTTTTTGTTTTGGAGCGTAACACACCTTGCTAAAAAATTATTGGTAAAAAATGGTGACTCTGTTAATGGCTCGCAAACCTTTGCTATTATGGGAGCTGGTTTGGTTGGCGCATTGGCTTATACTTTTTCTGATACGTTTTGGTTTTCGGCTGTTGAGTCGGAGGTTTACGCCTTGTCGTCATTATGTACCGCAATTGTATTTTGGGCCATTTTAAAATGGGAGAACGAAGCTAACGAAAAATATGCAGATCGTTGGTTGGTTTTCATTGCCTATTTAATGGGCTTATCAATTGGAGTGCACTTATTAAACTTATTAACAATCCCTGCTTTAGGTTTAGTGTATTACTTCAAAAAGCATAAAGCAACCACCAAGGGCGCTATTATTACCTTCCTTATTTCATGTGTAATTTTGGTATTCGTTCAGTACGGCTTAATTCCTGGAACAATTGCCTTTGCAGCCAAATTTGACTTATTCTTTGTAAACACTTTAGGAATGAGCTTTGGCAGTGGAGTAGCTGTGTTTGGAGCTATTTTCATAGCATTATTAGTAAGCTTATTGCTTTACAGTATTAATCAAAGCAAAAACCTTCTATATGCTTCTGCTGTATTACTTGGCATAATGCTAATTTTCGGATGGGGAGTTTTAGCAGGTATATTGTACTTTATTATTGTTGGCTTTGTTTTATTTTATTGGAAACCGGCAATCAATCATTACGTATTAAATGTTTCTGTTTTATGCACAATGTTTATCATGATTGGTTACGCCTCTTTTGCAATGATTGTAATCAGAGCAAAAGCCAACCCAAATCTGAATAACAACGATCCTTCAAATGCATATAGCTTCTTAAGCTACCTTAACCGTGAACAATACGGTGATCGTCCTTTAGGCTTCGGCCCGTATTACAATTCAGAAATGAGCGGTCAGGAAAAAGGTGAAATGCAATACCGTAAAGGAGCAACTAAATACGAAGAAATCGGACCTAAACCTGTTGCACAATATTCTAAAAAAATCCCTTTCCCTCGTATTTACAGTGATGACCCTAACCACGTTCAGTTCTACAAAAGCTGGCTGGGCATTACAGGAGAGCCAACCTATGCAGATAACCTTGGTTTCTTTATTGGCTACCAGGTGAACTATATGTATTTCCGTTACTTCATGTGGAACTTTGCAGGACGTCAGAATGATGTGCAAGGAGCAGGTGCTGTCCATGAAGGCAACTGGATCAGCGGCATTAAACCATTAGATGCCGTTCGTTTGGGCAATCAGGATAACTTACCAAATAGCATTACCGAAAATAAGGCTTACAACCGCTTATATTTCTTACCGCTTATTTTAGGCTTAATTGGTTTATTCTTCCAGTATAAACGTAATCTTAAAGATTTCACAGTGGTGTTCTTGCTATTCTTCATGACAGGTTTAGCAATTGTACTTTACCTTAACCAGACTCCATTGCAGCCTCGGGAGCGAGACTATGCTTATGTAGGATCGTTTTATGCATTTGCAATTTGGATTGGTTTAGGCGTGTTGGCTATTTATGAGTTTTTAGGCAAAAGGATAAACATGATGGCATCAGCAGGAGTTGCAACCGTGCTATGCTTAGTGGCAGTACCATATGTAATGGCAAAAGAGGAATGGGATGACCACGATCGCTCTAACCGTTACACCTCGAGAGACTTAGCAGCTAACTATCTTAACAGTTGTGAGCCAAACGCGATCATCTTTACTTATGGCGATAACGACACCTATCCACTTTGGTATTGCCAGGAGGTCGAAAATATTCGACCGGATGTGCGTATTGTTAACCTAAGCTTATTAGGTACCGACTGGTATGGCCGTCAGATGAAGGAAAAAATGAATGAATCTGCGCCAGTTAAAATTTCTTTGCCGAACGAAAAGTTTGCCGCAGGTATTCGCGACTATACACCGTTGTTTGAGCAAAACATTCAGGGAAATTCAGAGCTGAAGGAAGTGGTTGACTTTATTGCCAGCGACAGCCAAGATGCTAAAGCACAAACTCAAGGTGGAGAGTTGATTAATTATCTTCCTACCAAAAACTTTAAAATTACGGTTGATAAAAACGCTGTATTAAAGAATAAAGTGGTAGATGCTGCAGAGGAGGCTAAAATTGTTCCTAGTATAAACTGGACGATTGCATCAAACGGTTTATATAAAAATGATTTATTAGCACTCGATATTATTGCTAACAACCTTTGGGAGCGTCCTATCTATTTTGCAATTACCGTTCCTGATCGCAATTTCTATGGATTGCAGAAATACTTCCAAAATGAAGGCTTTGCTTACCGCTTGGTTCCGATGCTGAGCGACTCAACCGATGCCATTTTAGGTCGTGAGGGCAGTATTAACACCAAAGTATTGTACAACAATGTGCACAATAAATTTAAATGGGATAATTATAATGATGGTAAGATCTATGTTGATCCTGAAAGTTCACGCATGACTACCACTTGCAAAAGTACCTTCAATATTTTAGCCCAAGCATTATACAACGAAGGCAAAGTTGATTCATGTGTAAAAACATTGGATAAAATGGCAGCCTCTATTCCATTCATCAGCAACCAGGTGGGTTACAACCTGATTCCTGAATTGATGTGTGCCGACTTATATTACAAATGCAAGGCTCCTCAAAAAGCAAACAAGCAAATTGAAGTACTGAACGGCTTTATCATTAATCAGCTAGATTATTACCATTCCTTAGGCATGCCGCGCATGAACCGCTTTGGGGAAGAAATCAATTTAGGATTAAGCTTAATCAGTGAGCTTGCCAACATGGCTAGCCAAAACAAGCAAACCGCAGTAGCCAACAAACTACACGCAGAACTTAAAACATTGGAAAGCAAGTTTGGAGCAGTGCTTCAGCAATAAATTACTTTTATAGTAAACAAGAAAACTCCTGATTTAACCGCTCAGGAGTTTTCTTGTTTTAATTCTTTCAAATTGCCTTCATTATACACATAACTTTCCTCTCTAAATGAAACTTCCCTTTTCATCATAGCAATATACCCATACCGAATGCAGAATGCATTCGATGAAATGAAAAATCACTTTAGATTACAGGAAACTTTGCAAGAATGGATCTTAACTTAGTTCTACCCAGAAAACGCACGCTCAGTTCCTTGTAAATCACTTTTGAATTTAGATACATTGCCCTTGCCTCCTTCTTTTATCGAGCCGTAATAGTTTAAAGCAGAGTATAGTCTTCACTACCCGGCCACCAGTATGGAGCCTTCCAGCTTTATATTCAGCTGAGCCATAGACATCAATAGCTCACGCAGGGTTTGCAGCGTATTGATATCCTTCTCAAACTCGTCGATATTTAAAGCGAGCAAACTCGGGATATTGTTTGGTATATTCAAATGCTTTGGTCACAAAAGCGAACGACTTATCCCTCATTTTGGGCTGTTAGCGGGCTTTCGCCAATTTTTAGCTCCAGCAAATGCGGAATTACCTGTAAGGTGTCTTTAATAGCTGTTAAATCAGCCGGATCGATGTTTAATGATCCGTTGTTTTCCATGTTATTTGTTTTAATGGTTTTTCGGGTTAATGTTGAACAAGAATTTGTTTGTTTACGGTATTCTTACCGTCTTTAATGATTAGATAATAAATATCGTTTGGTAAATCGGCAATGGTGATGGTTACGTTTTCTCCTTTTGATTTGGCTTTCTTTAGTTCCCGCATGTTTTTATCATAAAGCTTAATATCATAATCCATTGCAGTTTTAGTTGTATTGCTCGTCTCGGTATTAGATTGAAGTCCTACCTCCAGTATAACAGTAAAAGAGTTATCTGCAGGATTGGGAGCTATAGTAATTGACTCTGAGGTAGGCGATTGCATTGCATAAGCAATAAGACAATCTCCATCTGCCACAAACGTAAAATCACGTGAAGAAGATCCGCAAGCATTGGTGGTAGTTAACCTGTAAGTGGCCATTCCGTTTTGAGGCTTTACATACACCTCGTAATCTTTAGTAGTACCTGGTACCAAGCCAATACCGGTAGTAGCCGTACTTGGGTATTTGCTTACCAATTCCCAATTATAATTGGTAGCCACCTGGTCGTTTAGGGCTATCACACCACTATAGAAACCAGGAAACATATAACTTTTCAGGCAAAACTGGCTTTGATTTTCATCAATATAGGCCGAAAAGCCTTCTGTTGTATAGGTTCCCGATAATGTTAAAATTGTAGGAGCTCCTACAGTGATATTTTTTGAAAAAGTACCATTTCCACAATGACTATTTACAGAAACTGTAACAGTTGAGATAGTTGAATTGGGCACATTTTTTACGACCTGAATACTTGAAGTTCCTTGACCTGACACAATCTTTAACTCTGTACCAACGGTCCATATATATTGTACTGCTGTGCCTGCATTTGATGAAGCTGTTAATGTGACAGGTGTTGAATCTATGCAAGTAGCGGATGTGCTTATATTTACATCGTAAACTGAACCATTGGGTATTAGACCTGGTTTACCCTTGATTTCTGTTTCGAACCAACCGGCATTATTCGAAGTTATTGAAACGTGAGGCTCATTTATAGGAGGAGCATATACCCGGTCAAATGGAGAAAGCCCTTCGCATGCAAGGTTAATATTTTTAAAGTTATAAGAAAGATTGAAACTTGGCAGTCTTATATCTGCAGCACTCACTGAAGGCATAAAAGTAGCATTTACATTATGCCGATACTCCTTCTTTCTCATCCAGCCAAAAGCGATGGCAGCCCAAAACCTAACTTTACCGTCATACTCGCTAAATGTATCTTCAAAATAACCGCCAGGAGCTGCATCATAACTATTATTATTTGCGGCAGGTTGCGTATATAATATTTTAACTTTAGGCTGACCTATAACTTTTCTTAATAACCACCCATCAGTTAACATATTTAACGATTCACATCTATTTGTTTTTGCAGAAGCATAACAATTCCAATTCAACTTCTTATTGGAGGATATTAGCTTATTCATACTAAAATGTACCATTTCCCCGCATGGAGCAAGGAGAGTATTTGAAAGAGCGTCGTTACTTCCATTGATAATTGCAATTTTTCTACATATAGTTGGATATTCCCCAACTGCAGTTAAATTAGATTTAAAAATGTTTCTAAAATTATCTGGAGCCGGCGTTTCTGAATTTGCAATAGAGTGATGTACCAACATTTGTCGAGCGGCATTGGTTCTGTGTAAACCATTTTTTGCATTTGAAAAAATATCTCCTATTAATCCTTTCTGCAAAAAATAATCTACCATTTGCTGTAATCCAATTGGCACATTAGCGCCTTGTTGTGGCCCGTCAAAAGAAATGTACAAACGGGTGTGATGTCCTATATTGTTTTTCTCACAATAGGCTAATGCATACTGTGCCACTAACGACCCATAACTTGGTCCAATTACGACAAAATCATCCTGTAAAGTATTTTGATATTGAGAATATAACGTTTGGAGCAATTGAACCACAGCTAATGCATTTTTCTCAATTAAATCTCCACCATCTTCATAGTCATAGATAATAATATCATAACCATCGTTTCGAAGCTTATCACCTAAAAACAATTCTGTACCGTTGGGAAATCTTACTTTTTTGTTAATATATTCATCCCATATTCTCTGATGTGTTCTTTCATTCTCTTTCTTTTTTTTTCTTTGGATCAAATCCATCTAAAAATATAATCGGTTTAGTTATTCTTTTAGGGGTGCAATTTGCAGCAGCATAATAAATATATGCTGTGCCGGTAGCCTGCGTGGTTGCTGCGCCTCCATATTGGCTGGCATTAAATGGCAAACCAGTTATATTTATTTTATCATAGCCATTACAAGGGGTTATATTAGGGCGACCTGTACGTATATTTATTCCTGCTATTGCTTTTAACACTGACCCTCCAACTAAATTTATGTTCATCTTGATGATTTTCGAACCGGTTGTAGCATAGTTTATCTGTACACTGCTATTAAGGGCAAGTGAGCGATAACCGGCTCCATCATCAAAGTCGATACTCACATTATTGATATTTAAGGATTGATTGGTAAGAAAAAACCTTGAATCAAGCGTAAATGTATGTATTCCTATTTCCCATTCCGCCTCTGCCTCTCCTAAAGGACTGGCTATTAATGTTATATTACTGTTATAAGGAGATACTGTACGGTTTGCAACATCATACAATTGACCGTTTTGAATATAAAACAAGTTATTAATGACTGAATTAGTATCAATACTGTTATAATTATAATACAGTATACCAATGGGGTGAGTAGTTGAAGGATATAAACTTAATAAATCGGCATCTAATTGTTCAGGTGTTTTCCAGCCTGAAGTATTATAAGCTGAAGAATACAATTCATAATAGGCCTGATGGAAATGGTCTATATCCGAAGTATCTGAACCAAGAACACCTGTAAATCTTTCAAGACCTGCTAAATTAAATACTCGGTCATATAATATTCCTGTAGGAACTTTGCTTTTATCTATGGGTAAAAGTATGTTGGCTGTTTCCTGTAAATAAGTGCTTTCACTTACATCGGAAAAAGGACTGATTTGACCATATGTATAAGAATAACTGCAAAAAAAATAAAACACAGCGATCAATACCGAAACATTCGGTAAACGTTTAAATAAATTCATAAGTTTAGTAGATTAAGGTAGCGTGGTAGGAGATCGATTAGTATTAATTATTAATAAGGTTTGTACTTCACATCAAAATAACCCTCCGTTACATTAGCTGTAATATTTCCATCAACCATTTTTGCTTTAAATGAAAATACGCCTGATATTTTTTGGTGTACAGTATCCAATTTATAAATAGAAACAGTGCCAATATTTACATTGTCTGTTTTATATTCATTGTCACCAATTTTTATAGACCCTACATTATTAGAAGGGGATAATGTCAGTGGATAATCTTTAGCAGTAGTTAAATCTGAAATAAAAAAACCTACAATTTTTATATTGCTTGGAGAATTATAACCATCAATATAGAATATTCTTCTCCCGGAATAAATATAGCTGTGGGCCTCAACAGGATTAAATTTAAAATCGTCAGAAAACGGATTCCACTTTTGTCCATTTACCTTACATCCAAATTCTTTTTCACGAGTTCCATCAAAATCCTTACATGCGTAAAAAAAAATGATAAGTACTACTAGCCATACAATTTTATTAAAGTTGTTTTTCATAAAGACGAATGTTTTTATTAAGATTAAATAGGGAATAATAGATGTTTTTTAATCAAACAATATGAATATAATTCATATATGAATCAAGACTTTATCAAAGAAAATTAATTTAGATATTGATGAGACACAAATAAATACTGTGAAAACAAAAGCATAAGAAGTTTTTATTTTTATATTTACCCTGCGAATTTGGGTTATTTTTAAACCGCAAAATCATCTACATCTAACACATTAATTACCTACAGACAACAATTGCCAATAAATTGTTACCTGAAAACAATATATCTACACAATATCAGTTTAATATTTTGAGAAATCTTTCTTTATGAAAACATATCGAATTTGGGCCGTAATAATCCTTATTTCATTGATCGGTCAATTAGTCTTTGCCGTTTCGCCTAGGCAAAGTCGTAAAAATGTGATAATCATGTCACCACCCAAGCGTGATCGTTTTTATATTTCAGACTCGCTTTATGTTAAAATCACCGGTGAACGACTCAATAAAAAACAAGCTCAGCAACTCTCTGACGAACTCAAAAAACAGAAAGGAGTACTAAATGTTAACCTTAACTATGAATTAGCTACTGCCAGCATTCTTTTTGACGCAAAAACCATCAGCTCGGGCAGGTTAACAGATGTGATCAACTCATTTCAGAGCGCAAAAGGCGGAGCAAAATTCAGAGCAATAATCATTAACGATTCAAGCAACTAATAATAAGGTACTTAAAAAACAAATTGAATCATATAGCATTGGCTATATTCGAAATTAAAAATGTTTCTTACTTTTACCCCTCATTTTAAACTATTGTGAGGCTGGTTTAAAGCGCTTTCCTATCGTGTATTCCATAAATAGAATTGGCTCACATTAAAAAGACTTAAACAATTGATGAAACCAACTTTTGATTTCGAAAAGCCGATCACCATTTTAATGGAAGAGTTAGAAAAGGTGAAAATGGCTCAGGAAAAAACCAAGGTAGACTTTTCGGCAACTATTCGTGAAATTGAAGCTAAAATTGATCAAACACAACAAGACGTGTATAAAAAATTAACCGGCTGGCAAAAAGTACAGATGTCGCGTCATCCAGAGCGTCCACAAACGCTTGACTACATTGCGATGATGTGTGAAGACTTTATCGAACTTCATGGCGACCGTACCGTTAAAGATGACAAAGCCATCGTTGGTGGATTTGCTACTATTGATGGCAAACCGGTAATGATTATTGGTCATCAGAAAGGGAAAAACACTAAAGAGCGTCAATTCCGAAACTTTGGTATGGCTAACCCTGAGGGTTACCGCAAGGCTTTACGCTTAATGAGATTAGCTGAAAAGTTCAATGTACCGGTGGTTACCTTAATTGATACAATGGGAGCTTACCCGGGCTTGGAAGCTGAAGAGCGTGGACAAGGTGAAGCCATTGCTCGCAACCTTCTGGAAATGTCGGTACTGAAAGTTCCGGTTCTGTGCTTTATTGTTGGTGAAGGAGCTTCTGGTGGTGCGTTAGGAATTGGTATTGGCGATAAGGTGTACATGCTTGAATATTCGTGGTATTCGGTTATCTCTCCAGAGTCTTGTTCATCTATTTTATGGAGAAGCTGGGATCATAAAGAAAAAGCTGCTGATGCACTTAAACTTACTGCCGAAGACATGTTTAAAAACAAACTGATCGATGGTATTGTAAAAGAACCGTTGGGTGGTGCGCAAAATGATCCTGCACAAATGGCTGAAACATTGAAGCAACGAATTTTAACTGATCTCAACGAATTAGGCAAAAAGAAAATTGAGACAGTAATATCAGAACGTATCAACAAATTCTCTTCAATGGGAGTTGTAAACGAGCACTAAAATCAAAGTAAAATAATATAAGCAACAATGCCTTCTGAATTAATTCGGAAGGCATTGTTGTTTTTAAGCCTATTGAGGGATTTTAAGTACCTGACCCGGATGTATTAAGTCCGGATTAGATATTTGATCCCTATTGGCTTCAAAAATATCCTTCCAGCTTATTCCACTATATTTAGCAGCTATTTTACTTAGGCTATCGCCCGCTTGTACAGTATAAGTGGTACTTGCGCCGACTGCAACTCCAATATTTAGCACCATATCAGCTGATCGCATTTCAGGGTCCAACTTCTCGTAAACAGCCCAAATCTGCTGTTTAACAGCATCAGCCGGAGCAGTGCCGGTTAAGTATAAAACATTGTTTTGTTCTTGCACCGATAGATCGTTCACTCCATTAGCGCGGGCAAAATCTATCACTTCCCGATATTTATCTTGTAAGGCCATAATGGTAGTGTTATTTATTTAACGATTTTAAGTTGATTGATTACTTTTTTAGGCTTGGCCTCATTGGCAGCTTGCATAACTTTCATCAAATCATCCTTTTTCACTTCTCCCGTTAATGTAACCTCACCGTTCATAATGGCCAAAGTAACTCCAGAAATCCCTTTCTGCTTTAATGCTTCTTCAATGGTAGTTCTTAATACTGCATCAGGGTTTATTTCAACAGGAGGAGCTACAATCTTCACGGAAGTATTGTTCACTACCGACTTTACCCCCTTTACAGATTTAACAGAAGCCTCAATGGCGCTTCGGCTGGCTTCATCTCCCAGTTCCCCGGAAATGGTAACTACACCTTTCTCTACGGTTGCGCTAACTCCTGGGCCGTAAGAAGCAATTTGCTTATCAACTTCTGTAGAAATTTCGGAATCTTTTGGGCCACATGAATACATTATTGTGGCCATCATCACCAGTAAAAGTACTGATGACAACCAATTCATTTTTTTTGAGAGCATACGTTTTTAGATTTAAGTTATTTCAATCTAGCAAGAATTTCAGACATTTTCCACTCTAACCCACTATTTATCATTTTAAAATATAAACTAATAATAATCAAACACTTACCAACAGTTAAATTCAATATTTTTTGCCATTTTTCTTACTTTTTTTGAAACTCAATTAAATGAAAGGCGTATAAAGCTGTATCCAGATTCTGACGGTCAGGATCTGATTATTAAACAATTACGACTCTTTCAATGAAAAAAATTTACCACACACTCCTGCTTTTGATTGGCCTTACTGTTGCCGTAGCATGCAAAAAAGATGAAACTGTAAAATTGATTGACACAACGAAGCTTACCACCTATTTATGGAAAGGTGAAGAACTTCCGGTTGTTAACAGCAGTTATTTCATTAAATACGATGTTTCGTATGATTTTTCGGTGGATGCCAGTGGCCGCCAGATTTGCAGAAAATCAGTTACTCAGGGATTAACCAAGTATGATTATTATGGAACATGGATACTTGAAGATAACAAAGTAAAAATTACCGAATCATCCTCTATTCCTGATAATAAGATTTTCAGCGAAGTAATCAACATTATTGAATTAAACGATCATCAGTTTGTATTTAAGCGAGAAGCTAGCCAAAGCAACAGCAATACAAACGAGAAAGTTTACAAAGCTACTAGTAAATAGGTTAGTTATATGAAGAAGGGAAACCGGGTTCGAAAGAACTCGGTTTTTTTGTTTATATCTGGCCAACCCCAGACTGCACTTGAAAATCAAATAAGGAAGGCGGAAATGGGTGGTTATTCCAAATTAAAGTTTACTAATTCGTAGTTGACGTTTCGTCCTCCTTCAACTGTTTGTTGCAATACACCTTTTTCTACTAGATCTTTTATATCCCGTAAAGCGGTATCATTAGAGGTTTTGGTGATTTTGGCCCATTTTGAAGTTTGTAGTTTTCCCTCAAAACCTTCAAAGAGTTTATTAAGCATTAAGCGTTGGCGTTCATTGAAGGGTGTATGTTCATGTAGTTTCCAAAACTCAACTTTGCGCAATATTTTTTGTACGGTGTGCTCTGTGGCTAAAATTGCATTTTTGAGGCAGTGCAAGAACCATTCTAACCATTCAGTTATATCGCCTGAACTGTGCTGCACTTTTTGTAATACTTCATAATAACGTTTACGTTCAGCCAACATTTGACTCGACATACTGTAATAACGTTCTCCACTTCCTTCTGCTCCGGAAAGAAGCATATCGGTTAAAGCTCTTCCTATTCTACCGTTTCCGTCATCAAAAGGATGAATAATGACAAACCAAAAGTGTGCGATAGCAGCTTTCAACACTAAGTCAAGGCTGTTTTCGTTGTTAAACCAATCCAAAAACTTGTCCATTTCCGTCTTTACTAACTCGGGCTTTACGGCTTCGTAATGTACTTTTTCTTTGCCCATTGCACCTGAAACCACTTGCATTTCGCCCGTTCTGTATTGCCCCACTTCAATCTTGTAAGGTCCGCTATATCCTGTAGGGAAAAGTGCTGCGTGCCAACCAAACAATCGTTTTTCAGTTAATGGCATATTGTAATGCTGGGTAGCATCGAGCATCATTTCCACTATTCCTTCTATATGGCGACTGCTTGGAACAAGTCCTGCTGTGTTGATGCCCAAACGCCTTGCAATAGACGAACGCACCTGATTATAATTCAGCATTTCCCCCTCTATTTCCGATGATTTTACTACATCTAATGTTAAGGCAGTAAGTGTAGCTTCTTCTTTGGCAGAAAAACCTAAGGTGTTCATTTGCCCAATTATTTTGCCCTGCATCAGGCGGACATTTCCAAAAACGGCATTTATGACTTTGTCTTGCCAGGTAAAAGCTGTCCAGTTTTTATACTCGTAGATGTATTTTGCCATTGCCATAACTATTCTGCGGTAAACATATGAATTATTCACCGCAAATTTGCGGTGAATAATTCATTTTTTCACCGCAAGAAAAAATTATTGAGGATCATTGAGATCTGAAGTTGAAAAAATTAACACCTCAGTATTGACAGGATATCTTTGTTTTTAGTTGCTTTACAGGCTTCTGAACTATCCAACAGTTTCACTTTCCTTTATTACTTCATCAACTTACATGACATCAAAAAAAAGAGTCGACCTTTGATTAAAAAGAGTCGACTCTAGAATCTATACAGCAAACAAGATTACTGGTTGTGCTCTATAAAAACCATCTGGTTACTTACCGTTTAAATTTGGTTGGTTTAACTGATTAATGATTCATTTGCCTAACTAATCCGTTTGCACCGGCAGGACTATCCTACCGCTCATTTTGGGGCATACCCGTGGCGGCAAGGATGTAGTCCGGTATGGGAAATACATACCGCTTATCATTTGGCGGCAAGGTGTAGGCTAGGCCATCCATCGTACGCTTTAGTGTTATGGCAAAACGGGCCTCTTGATTCAACCTGCGCAAATCCATCCAGCGCAGTCCCCGGAAGAGCAATTGCTTTCTTCGTTCCGCTAGCACCAGCTCCACTACGTTGTCTGGATCGGTTGCTGTAAGGGGAACGAAGGTGCCTTTCTTGTACCGATTCACCAACAGCGTATTCAAATCAGTGACGGCTTCATGGGCTTTTCCCTTTCGGGCATAGCATTCGGCACGGATCAACAGCTGTTCATCGGTAGCAAGGCCTGTAAACAAACTCAAGGAGCCTGAGTACATGCCTTTAAATGCTACCGAGCCATCGCTGTTAACTATGAAGAAAGCCGTTCGTCGGATATCATTCGCCGCATAGGATTTATACAAAAGGGAATCCACCTTCCCTCTTGCCCGCTCCCAGCTTCCGTAGCGGCCACAGGTAGCCTGTAAAATCACTTCTGCATTTAACTTAGGAACAGGAAAGGTAGCGGCCCGATTAATCGAGTTATAATCCAACAGCACCCCATGCAGTTTCAGGGATTCATCTGCGTACTGCAGGGCCTTATCGTAATCACCCATCACGAGGGCCACTCGGGCTAAGAGTGCATAGGCGGCCACTTTTGAGGGCCTGTAGGGCGTGCGGAATTGGGCAGGCAGGAGTCGAAGTGCCTCCTGTAAGTCGGTAAGAATCTGCGCATAGGTTTGCTCCAGGGTAGCCCGGACCGATCGTTCATTCAGGTCTGAATTTAAGCGCAGCGGAATCCCCAAATCCGTTGGGGCAGTAGGGCCATACGGGCCTGCAAAGAGCTGAGCCAGGTGAAAAAAAGCGGTGGCCCGGTAAAACAAGGCCATGCCTTTAACCTGATTGTACGCTTCCTGCGTGGAATTGCTCACCGCTACCGCCTGAAGGCCATCCAACACCACATTGGTATAGAAAACCTTTTCATAGAAACTATTCCATTCGGCCACCACCGGTGCGCCGTCCCAGACCTGGCCCTGCCAAAGAAAGGCATTCTTTTCAGGTACCCCATTGAGGGCATGGAAGTCGGCTGCATGGAGGTAATAATCACCACTGGCCACTTCTGCGATGCCGGAATAATGAACGCCAAAGACCAGCACATTATCCAAAAGGGCCTGAAAATCCGACAAGGTGGTGGGTACGACCTGGCTTTTATCCGGTTTCTTGTCAATAATTTCTTTGGTGCAGCTGCACAGCAAGAGGCTGATCAGCACCATTATTTTTACTGTATGTTTCATGATTCGTTGCTTAGCTATTTTCATTAAAAGGTTGCATTGATACCGATCGCGATCGTTCGGGCAGCCGGCAAGAGGGGACTTTCCGGATCGGTTCCCTTCTGGTTCGCCGTCCATAACAAGCCCAGGTTATTGGCGTACAGGTACAGCCGGAGCTGTTGCAGGGGTAAAACCGTCCAGTTCTTTTTACTCAGCTCGCAGGAGAGCGTCAAATCCTGCAGGCGAATATGATCGGCCTTGGCCACCAAGGATTGCGCTCCGCCATAAAAAGCGTCCCGGTTGGGGTTGGCTGGGTAGACCAGAGAGGGAACGTTGGTGATTCGCTCATCGCCCGGTTTCTGCCAGCGCTGGGCGTAATCCTTATTGCCGTTCCAGGTGCTGAACAGGGTGCTGTAGTTCACCGAAGGCTGGTGAAAGTAATACCCCAGGCGAAAAGCCAGCCCAGCCGACAGGGAGATATTCTTCCAGGAAAAGGTATTGCGGATACTGCCGAAAAAAGGCGGCCGTGCCGGGCCGTGGTAGATCAACTGCTTGGGCGCAACGCTCAATAAGGCCGCATAGTCTTTACTCACCGTGCCATCGGGCAGATACCCTTGCGGGTCACCCGTTGCAGGGTCCAACCCTGCCCAGCGGTAAGCTAAGATATTGAAGTGTTCCCCTAAAGATTTTTTACCAATCGATCCTATCTAAAGTATGAGCATAACTATCTCAACTAGATATGGTTTTCATGCACTCTTAATACACCTATCCATGCTTCATACCATCCTACCGGTATCGCGCTTTCATTCTGCAATCTGTTCCCTACTTTCCAGAAGCTTAGCAAATGAAAGACTGAAAAAAGATTACTGCAATTGACATTTAAGACTTTTTGTAATAAAATATAGAAGTTAATATACGGATCAATCCCAAAACCTGTGGAGCAACCCTTTCTTAAGCAAATAATTTAGTAAGCCTGAAAAGGAAAAAAGGTACATCCTTTACACCCCTGAATTGACTCCGGAAGGCTTTAATTTTAGCATTGAACGATTCGGCCGAAGCGTTGGTGCTGCGGTTGTCAAAGTAGTTCAGGATCCGTTCGTAATGGAGCTGTATGGTTTTGGACAGGGTATTAAACGTTTTAAAGCCGGCCTTTTCTACCTGGTCCTACCATTGGGCCAAGCGTGTTAAGGCCAGGGATTTAGATGAGGAGTGGTTGTAAATCCAGGAGAGCTTTTGAGCCAATGCATAAGCCTGTCCCAGATCTGGATATAGCTCAAAGAGGAGACTTGCCCGTTTTTCTTGTTCCTGGCTCCAGTTCACCTGGGCTTTATACAGCAGGTGGCGGCTGCGGGCCAGCAATTGCTTGAGCGTATCCCCGTTGGCATAGATCTTCGGATGATATTCTGCTTGGGTTTTTCGGGCCTTTTCCAAGGCCTTGTTTTCCGCCTCTATGGCCTTCCAGCGATGCTGGATGCGAATTTCCTGCAAGGCCTCTCCCCCCAGTTGTTGCACATGAAAACGATCGATCACCTGTTTGGCATAGGGAAAACAATGTTTGACAATAAGGTTCATGCTTCCTGCCAGGTCCATGGTTACTTCTTTTACTTCGTTCCGTAACCGTTTGGGAAGCCGCTTGAGCAGGGGAATAATCCCATCGGACTGTGTGCCCTTGACGATGGCCACAACGGTCCCTTTTTTGCCCCTGGCGTCTTTATTTGTAATGATGGTATAGAGTTCCCCTAAGGACAACGAAGTTTCGTCAATGGAAAGATAAGGTCCCATGTTTTGGGGAAACAAAAGTCCTTTTTCGATATCGTTGCCCGCTTTCCAGGAGTTAAAATTACTTAAGCGGTTCCGGTAGCTGCGATGAAGTTTCTTGCCATTCACGCCATAGAAACCGGCGATGGTTTGCAGGCTATGCGCCTGTGTATCGGCTGAATGCTTTTAAAAAAGCCGCAAAACCCTTGGTAATGCGGGTGCCTTGGGCCACTAAATCCCAATTGCGGTAAACGACTTTGCCGGTATCCTCGTTCATCCAGCGGCGGCGGGTAATGTGGAGGTACACCTGAAAACCACGAATGGGAAAATCCTGCAGGGTGATGGGCTCAAAAAAGCCTTTGGAGTGCAATTTGTTTGCCGCATACTCTTCAGGGGTCTTGTTTACTTCCTTTAAATAGATATGGATAGCGGCGTCTTTTTTCTCCACCTCGGTTAATTCAAAATATTCCTCAATGGATTCAGGAAGGATCAGTGGGATCAGGGCTTTATAGGACTCGTGCATGGTGTTTTTAGGATGCACAAAAATGAACTTTTATTCCCTACTCCACAACTTTTGTACTTGATCCTTTACTTCCTTTAAATAGATATGGATAGCGGCGTCTTTTTTCTCCACCTCGGTTAATTCAAAATATTCCTCAATGGATTCAGGAAGGATCAGTGGGATCAGGGCTTTATAGGACTCGTGCATGGTGTTTTTAGGATGCACAAAAATGAACTTTTATTCCCTACTCCACAACTTTTGTACTTGATCCTAATATACCATCAAGGCTAGATTCAGGAAAACCTACGATTTGGCTAAACAAAAAATCCCGACCAGTAAACTGATCGGGATTTTTTGCTCCTGAGGCTGGGCTCGAACCAGCGACCCTCTGATTAACAGTCAGATGCTCTAACCAGCTGAGCTACTCAGGAGTTTGTGAGAAGTGGGAGTCGTCCCTTTTTACATTACAAAACTACTTTTTGTAATGGCTCCTGAGGCTGGGCTCGAACCAGCGACCCTCTGATTAACAGTCAGATGCTCTAACCGGCTGAGCTACTCAGGAGTGTGAGTATTTTTAAAATCCCAATAAGTATCGGGACCGGTAATTTCTATCTTTTCATTAAGGCCAAAACTAACATTTTCAACCTTATTTCCCCTTATTTTCAGATGGCGTTCCATCGATTTGGGAGTGCAATATTCGGGATTTAGAATTAATTATGCAATATTTGCAGTGAAAAATTTTAAAAAAAATTAAATGAGTTTATTGGCCGTTGGAACCGTGGCTTTTGATGCCATTGAAACCCCTTTTGGAAAAACAGACAGAATTGTCGGAGGAGCAGCAACTTACGTTTGTTTAGCCGCTTCGTATTTTACCAAAAATGCAAATTTAGTTGCCGTTGTTGGTGATGATTTTCCACAGGAAGAAATTGCAGATTTAAATCATCATGGTATTAACACCGATGGATTGCAAATAAAAAAAGGTGAAAAATCTTTTTTTTGGGCAGGCCGCTATCATAACGATATGAATAGTCGTGATACATTGGTAACCGACTTAAATGTATTAGCCGACTTTGATCCTATCATCCCGGCAAATTACCAGGATTGCCAATTCCTAATGCTTGGCAACCTTACTCCTAAAATTCAACAAACAGTTATCAACCGCCTGAATAATCGCCCTAAACTAATTGTAATGGATACCATGAACTTTTGGATGGACATTGCTATGGATGATTTGAAAGAAACCTTAAAGATGGTTGACGTTTTAACGATTAACGACGCAGAAGCACGTCAATTATCCGGAGAGTATTCTTTGGTTAAGGCAGCAAAGAAAATTCAGGAGATGGGCCCTAAATACCTTGTAATAAAAAAAGGTGAGCATGGAGCCTTATTATTTGGCGAAGGTCAGATTTTCTCGGCCCCTGCCCTCCCGTTAGAGGATGTATTTGACCCGACAGGAGCTGGAGACACCTTTGCAGGAGGATTCATTGGTTACCTTGCCGGCCAGAATGAAATAAACTTTAGCAAAATGAAAAAAGCGATTATTTACGGTTCGGCAATGGCTTCGTTTTGCGTTGAGAAATTCGGAACTGAACGTATTAAAAATTTATCGCAAGAGGAGATTGATGCACGAGTTGCAGAGTTTTCAAAACTAGTCCAGTTCTAAAACAATTAAACTACCGGCAAACTAACTAATTTCCGGTAGTTTAACTAAAACTTAATATGTAATAACTGGTTACTAAATATTACCTTTGGACGCTAAATTATTTAAAACTTAATGGAATATATTTTCAACGGCTTTATTGCAATCTTATCACTTTGCGTTACTGCTGCCATTTTATGGTACGGAATTCGTTTTTTAAAAGCTCAAACAGAACTTACCGAACTTAAGATGGATAAAATCAAAAAGGAAATTGAATTATTGGAGGCTCAGAAAAGAACTCATAACTCATAACAACTTACCAATAACCTTAAATTTCTCAAAAACTTTTTCACTGTGCGGGGCATCCTTTAACTCTTCAGTTAAATCCTGCCCTGCCCAGTGTTCGTAATGCTTCCCCCCTCTCCACAATCTGCTTTCCGTAACATCATAAATTAAGCCTTTAAAGGCTATCCAAATTTGTGGTTTATCTTGTCCGTTGCGCAAGGCCAGTTGCCCACGCGTATACGTCTGTATTTCGTCCATTGTCCAAAAATAAGATACTTTATCACTCATTCACCCCTTCTCAGAACTGTGGGCAACCAACATATCCTTAACCAACTTATTATCACCACAGTAAGGCAAAATTCACTAACTTAAGTATCTCTAATCTTACGCGCTATGAATAAAAAAACTTCAGGCAAACCTGCCGAAAACTTGGATAACAACTCACAAGAACTAAATTCCACTGTGAAACTTAATCAACTTAAAAGCAAAGCCTCTGAAATTGCAGATGACGTTAAAGAAGAAGAGAAAAACTGGAGGCTGAAGAAATTCTTAATGTTGATTTGGACAAAAAAGCAGAAGAGACAAAGGAAGCCGCCAAGAACTTATGGGGAAAAGTAAAAGATTTCTTCGACAACGATGAAACCAAAGAAAATGACGGCAATAAATCTGAGAATGAGAATCCCGCTTAAAATTACAGGGGCAGCGCCTACTACCCCTGTAATTAACTTAACCTTAACACAAAACCAATATTTGCTACTGTCTGAGGCAATTAATCTTCATAAACAACTTTCCCCGTTCTTCCTGCTGCATAATCTTTCAACTGACTTTTCAACAATTTACGAGCTACGTGAATACGGGTTTTAACTGTACCAATTGGAATATTTAGCTCTTCAGCTATTTCGTGGTATTTATAACCTTCAAAATACATTGTAAATGGAGTATAGTATTCTCCCGAAAGATTGGAGAGCGCCTTATTTACATCTTCCAATACAAATTTCCCCTCGGCACTATTGCTGGCTGCACTGTATAATAAATTGGCGGGCAAAATATCATCCGACTGAGTTACTATGTTATTTACTTTCACTAACCTACGATAATTATTAATAAACGTATTTTTCATGATAGTATATAACCAACCCTTTAGGTTTGTCCCCTCTTTAAATTTATTATAGTAAGTAATGGCCTTTAGCAATGTATCTTGAACAAGGTCATTGGCATCGTCTGAATCCTTGGTAAAGTGTAAAGCGTATAACTTTAACGAAGAAGACTGGCGAAGCACTAACGTGTTAAATTCGATGCGAGTCATGCTGTTTAACCTTTCATATATTAAGTTAAACAAAATTACGAAAGACCCAAATAAAAACAAAAAATCTGTTTAATATTTTAGTTACATAGCTAAACAAAATGTCTAAACATCAAAATAAAGGTTACAAACACGTTTTCAACTTAGAAATGAATGGAAAAACGACAACAGATCAAAGTTCCTGACCATTTACCTTAACAATATGGAAAGCTTAATTACTATGCTCGAAGTAATAAAGCAGCCACCTGCCTAGGGTTCAGGATCTTTCTCAATGGCGTAATGAATACGAAAAAGAGCAAGCTGAGGTACTAATAAATATTATAGGCAATGTTATTAAGGACAGGCTTCAGGTGATACCGCCAAACAACTTACTGATCGTATCGGCAAGATTCTGCAAGACCGGAAAAGTCTTTCAATCAATCGTTTAGACACCTCTATAGGTCGCTCAAAACAATTGGAAACAGCTATTCCCGCCTCCAGATTGTGCAGATTCAAAACAGGCTATTAATGATGTTGAAGAACTACCGGTTATGCGAAAAGTGAATGAAACAGTAGTTCAACGAAATTATCTTCAAATAAAGCAAGGTGTTCAGGATTTGATTCAAGCTGAGATGGAACGGTTGATTCCAGTATTGGCTCATTTAGTGGTTAAAAAAGGAAATTTTATAGGATGCCAGCTTTTACTATGAGTTTATATTGTTTCTAAAGATAGTACTATCAGTCCCTACTTGTTGAATTATTTAAACTAAACACTTCGATCTGTTTAAAATTTTACTTAAATTAGTACCATGAGTACCGATAAAGTATCCAAAATAAACCAACTAATGCAATCTCAACCTTATGGAACTATTTTGCTCAGTTCTTGGCTTAGTGAGCAAGGCTATAGTCTTGACTTGCAAAAACGGTACAAAAAAAGTCGCTGGCTGGAATCCATAGGTACTGGTGCCATGAAAAGAACCGGAGACCGAGTGCAGATCGAAGGAGCTATATATGCGTTACAAAAACAACTTAATATGTCAGTCCATATCGGAGGAAAGTCGGCCTTAGCAATGCTAGGAAAATCGCATTATCTCGAATTCGATAAAAAAGAAGTTACATTGTTTGGACCGGTAAAGGAAAAAGTTCCTAAATGGTTCTCAGATTATCTTTGGGATCAAAAGATTAAATACCATCAATCGAACTTTTTACCCCAAGACCTCAATATGGTAGATTTTCAAGTCGGAGCCTTCAATATTAGCATCTCAGGACCAATACGTGCATTGATGGAATGTCTCTATCTGGCCCCGAAAGAACAAAGTCTGGTTGAATGCTACGAGCTAATAGAAAGTTTGAATAACCTTCCTCCAATTGCTGTTCAGACAATCCTGGAACGATGCAACTCAGTCAAAGTAAAAAGGTTATTTCTGTTCATGGCTGAAAAGGCTGAACATTCTTGGTTTAAGTATATCAAATATGATAAGATAAACTTAGGCAAGGGTAAGCGAAGCATCGTGCCCGATGGAATATACATACCGAAATATGAAATAACTGTACCTAAAGAATTGGTGAATAATGAATCAAGAATATAAGAATCAGGTAAGACTCCTACTAAATGTGCTACCAGAGGTAGCAAAAGAAAAATGCTTTGCTCTACATGGTGGCACTGCAATCAATTTATTTATCAGAGATATGCCTAGGCTGTCGGTAGATATTGATCTGACATACTTACCCATAGAAGACAGGCAAACAACGATCAATAACATTGCGCAAGCCTTAACTCGAATAAAGGAAAGTATCGAAAAAAAGATACCAGGACTATCAGCGACCTTAAAAATGGATATTGGGAAGCTGCTTATTACTGCAAAGGAAGCATCCATAAAGCTGGAAGTAAACCTCGTAGGAAGGGGCGTTATTGCGGAACCTGCGACAATGATGTTATGCGAAAGTGCCCAAAGAGACTACGAGGTTTTTTGTGAAATCCAAGTTGTTCCATTGAGTCAACTTTACGGAGGAAAAATTTGCGCGGCCCTTGACAGGCAGCATCCCAGAGATTTATTTGATGTTAAGCATTTGCTAGAAAACGAAGGTTTTAACGAAGAGATAAAAAAGGGGTTCTTATACTGTCTGCTGGGAAGCGAACGACCAATAAACGAAATACTGAACCCAAATCTGCAAGATCAAAAGCTTGCTTTGGAAAACCAATTTGATGGGATGACTCTGGAATCGTTTGACTATGAAGAATATGAACAAGTACGAACAAAGCTTATTGATCTGATACGAAATAGCTTGACTGAGGAGGACAAGGAATTCTTATTACGGTTTAAGAATCTTTCACCTATATGGGACAAATATAATTATGCAGATTTTCCTTCTGTACGATGGAAGCTTCATAATCTTGAAAAGTTGAAAGAAAGGAATTCAGAAAAACATAATCAATTATACTTATTACTAAAAGAGCTTTTCAAAAAAAAGCTTTATTCAAATTGAGATAGTTGATAACATGGCTACCCCCAGTAAACGCCATGGGAAGATATTTTGTATGCTCGCCTCGCTTTAAGGAGCCAATTTGGCTCCTTAAAAAGCTATGCTCCTCTGGCAAAACCCGCTGTGCCATGCTATCACAACAGCTTTGGCACTATCCAGGTGAGCGGCCTTATTTATTTAAGATGCTGTTTTGTTATTTAGCTTTGGGTAAGTTTTAGATGCGTTTTTTTTGTGAGTTGACACAAAAAGCCTGCCGGTAAAACTTACAAGCCAGATTTATTATATCAGGTGACTTTAACTACAAGCAAAAGCCCAAGCTGGTTTAGCCTGGGCATAAGAATCGATTATAATCGACTTTAAAAAATATTCACTTCGCGCTCAAGCGAGACGCCAAATTTTTCATTTACTGATTGGATAATCACTTCTGAAAAGTCATAAATCTCTCTTCCGGTAGCCTCGCCATGATTAACCAATACCAGCGCCTGATTTTTCCATGTTCCGGTATTGCCAATTACTTTACCTTTCCAACCGCATTGTTCAATTAACCAACCGGCAGCAAGTTTTATTTTTCCATTTCCAGCCGGATAATTCACCACTTCTCCGTTTTTGCTTTTCACCGCTTCAAATACCTCTTCAGACACAATTGGGTTTTTAAAGAAACTTCCGGCATTTCCAATAGTAGAAGGATCGGGCAATTTTGACACACGAATATGAGACACAACCTGACTAATATCTTTAATAGTAGGATTATCTATACCACGATTTTTCAATTCGGCTTCAATGGCCCCGTATGATGTATTTAAACTCGGCTTTAATGACAACTTCAAGGTAACAGAGGTGACGATATAACGACCTTTTAATTTGGATTTAAACACACTCTCCCGGTACCCAAACTCACATTCTTCTTTATTGAAAGTTTTAATAGTAAATGTTTCCGTATCAAAAGCATTCAATTCATAAAAAGCGTCTTTCAGTTCAACTCCGTAAGCTCCTATATTTTGGATTGGAGAGGCTCCTACTGACCCGGGAATAAGACTTAAATTTTCAATACCGGCGTAATTATTATTTACACAGTAGTTCACCAAATCATTCCAAACCTCACCTGCACCTGCCTGAACATATACATTGTCTCCATCAATACGAGTAGTTATGCCCTTAATACCCATTTTAATCACCAACCCATTAAAATCATGGGTAAAAAGCATATTGCTACCTCCTCCTAAAAACAACAAAGATTGGTTCACAACCTCCTTATTTTTGAATAGATCAGCTAACTGATCAGCATGCAAAATTTCTACAAAGTTGAGGGCGTTCACTTCAACCCCAAAAGTATTTAAACGTTTAAGAGATTTATTATGATGAATAACCATGAATACGGTGCTTGGATTTTTATTTTCTTGCGAAGGTAAAGCTTAGATTTTGAAAAGAAAATAGTTCACAGACCATAGTTAGCACCAATACATTCAGCACTAAGCTATATCCATGAACTATTTCTTATCAATCCGCCAACGGATTAAATATGCAGTGCTCTGTTTGCAGTTGCTGCAAGAGCTGCTTCTTTAAATGATTCAGTGAATGTTGGGTGAGCATGGCAAATACGACCGATATCTTCAGCAGAAGCACGGAATTCCATTGCCACAACCGCCTCAGCAATCATATCTGCAGCACGAGGACCAATCATATGAACACCTAAAATTTCATCAGTTTGCGCATCAGCCAACACTTTAATTAAACCATCGGTATCCATGCTTGCACGTGCACGGCCACTGGCTTTGAATGGGAATGAACCCGATTTATATTTCACTCCAGCCTCTTTCAGTTCTTCTTCAGTTTTACCAACTGAAGCAACTTCAGGCCAGGTATATACTACGCCAGGAATCAGATTGTAGTTCATATGTGGTTTTTGTCCGGCAATTAATTCAGCAACATATACGCCCTCTTCTTCTGCTTTATGCGCCAACATGGCACCACGCACCACATCACCAATTGCAAAAACACCAGGAACAATGGTTTCCAGATGATCATTTACTGAAATCTTTTTACCACGCTCTTCAACAGCAATTCCAATATTCTCTAAACCTAAACCTTCTGTATAAGCAGTACGACCAACTGCAACCAGGCAGTAATCTCCCTTAACTTCTACAGGCTCACCTTTTGCATTTTCAGCAGTAACAGTTACTTCTTTACCTTTTGCAGCCACTCCGGTAACTTTGTGACTCAATAAAAACTCAAATCCTAAGCCTTTTAATGATCGTTGTAATTGTTTACCCAATTCTTTATCCATAGTTGGGATAATAGAATTCATGTATTCAACCACAGTAACCTTTGCTCCTAAGCGGGCATAAACCGATCCAAGCTCTAATCCAATAACACCGCCACCAATTAAAATCAGGTGCTTAGGAACTTCTTTAAGATTTAAAGCTTCAGTTGAAGTAATAACTCTCTTTTTATCAATTTGGATAAAAGGTAAGGTAGCAGGCTTTGAACCAGTAGCAATAATAGTTTTGTCGGTTTCAATCAATTGCTCTGTACCATCAGCTTTAGTAACCTTAATTGTATTCTTATTAACAAATGAACCATGACCGTTATAAGTGTCAATTTTGTTCTTTTTCATCAAAAATGTAATCCCGTCAGTAGTTTGTTTCACTACCTCGTTCTTACGATTGATCATTTGCTCAATATTTACTTTAAGATTACTCAACTCAATACCATGTGTTTTAAAGGTATGAGACGCATTATGATAATGCTCCGATGAGTCTAACAAAGCTTTTGAAGGGATACATCCCACATTTAAACAAGTACCGCCAAAAGTGTTGTAACGCTCAACCATTGCTGTTTTTAAACCCAATTGAGCGCAACGGATTGCCGCAACATATCCACCCGGTCCGGAACCGATTACTACGACGTCGTATTTCATTTTTATTATTGCTTAAAGATTTAGAGTATTTATAGGATAAATTTTTCGGCCGTAAAAGTATGGAATTGATATTTAGGATAAAACTGGATTTTTGAATACTTAAGAAAAACAAGCTCCTTGTTCAACAAATAAACAATTGATTAGTTTGATTTTACCCTCAAAAAACTTATATTCACGTAACTGGTATCAATTAATAAACCTTTTTTCTATAACCAATCATGGGAAAGGTAAGAAACATACTACAGCTCAAAGGGAATGCGGTTTATACTATTAGCCCTGATGTAACGGTTTACGAAGCACTTGAAGTTTTGGTAGATAAAAACATCGGCGCCTTGGTTGTTGTAACTCAAGAGGATAAACTTGCGGGCATTTTTACCGAACGAGATTACGCCCGTAAAGTGATTCTAAAAGGTCGCTCATCAAAGGAAACACTCATCGGCGAAATTATGACCGAATCTCCTATTCATGTTGCTTCTGATGACACTATCGAACAATGCATGAAATTGATGACCAACAAATTCATTAGGCATTTACTTGTGGTGGACAACGGGCAGCTAGCGGGATTAGTGTCAATTGGCGATGTTGTTAAGTACATTATTGATGAACAAAGGTACATTATAGAAAATCTTGAACACTATATCACCGGGCAAAAATAATCTGAAAGTTTTCCAGATTTTATAAAAATTTCGCAGGGAGGCAAATTGCATGCACAACCCAACCGTACTCACCGTTGTTTTGTGGCCGTTTATGGCATATGCAGTTATTGTCATTCTGCTGGTTTCAATTATTCTACTTCTCTCCTATTTACTGGGGCAACATCATAAAGAGCATGCTACTGCCGAACCCTATGAATCCGGCATAAAGCAAACCGGTCCTGCACGCTTACGTTTTTCAGTACAGTTTTATCTTGTTGCCATGTTGTTTGTCATTTTTGATGTTGAAACCATTTTCATCGTATTATGGGCACTGGTATTTAAAGAATTAGGATGGATTGGCTATTTATCCATCTGTGCCTTCATTGGAATATTAATAGCAGTACTAATATATGAATGGAGCATAGGCGCCCTGGACTTTGGCCCTAATGGCAAGAAAATACTGAAAGCATATAGAAAGAGAAAAGAGTGAATACCCAAATAAACAAACAATGAAGTGGTGGCTTACAAAGGCTGATGATCCTACCGGCAAAAGCAGCGGGGAAAGTTCGATGGTAGAAACCATCCAACAAAGTGTGCTGCTTACCACCGTACAGGACCTTGTGGCTTGGGGCCGCAAAAACTCTATGTGGCCGTTTCACTTTGGTTTATCGTGCTGCTTTGTTGAAATGGCGACCAGTATTACCAGTAAGTATGATGTAGCCCGCTTTGGTGCCGAAGTAATCAGAGGAACCCCTCGTGAAGCTGATGTCATGGTAATTGCGGGCACAGTCTTCATTAAAATGGCCCCTATTATTAAGCGATTGCATGAACAAATGATGGAGCCTCGCTGGGTAATCTCCATGGGATCTTGTGCTAATTCGGGCGGTATGTATGATATTTACAGTGTTGTTCAGGGAGTTGATAAATTTTTACCTGTAGACGTTTATGTTCCGGGCTGTCCACCACGCCCTGATGCTTTTATGCAGGGACTGGTTCTTTTAAGTCAATCCGTTGGCAAAGAAAGGCGGCCTCTTAGCTGGGTAATAGGTGAGCAAGGAGTTATTAAACCCAACAAACCGTCAATGAAAGATTTGAAGCGTGACGAAAGAAACCAAATGATTGACTTTCGAACACCTGATAAAGTATAATTTTTATAAAAAATCTATGTTGAGAATACAGAAACACTATTTACGCAACTATTCATTTCTACTTAAACCCTTATTACTGCTATTACTAATCATAAGCAGTTGCAGTCCTCTTATTGCCTCTTATAATGAACATGTTTATCGAGAACTGACTTCATTAAAAGTTGAGACCAATGCCTTGATTGGCAAAGCAACCAATGACTATACAAACCCTGAAACTGAAATTGAACAGCTCGACAAAGACCTGCAAAAGCTTCATGAATACATAAAAGGCCTGCCTAAAAACGCTGAAACAACAAAAATGATGGATATTATGATTAATGGAGATGGTCGCTGGGAGGGAATTAAAAAGGTATGGAAATCATCAGGAAAATTGAGCAAAGCTGCTACAGGCGAGTTTCAGGCTGAAATAGCCGAAGGCTTTAACGACATGCTTCAGTTGGAATCAAGAAAAATTAAATAATTACCAACATAAAATCATATGCCTGAATTTCAAAATATATTAACCGAATTAAAAAAAGACATCATTGAGCTGGCAAAGCTCACATTTAAAAACTATAAAAACGAAGCGGAAACGGATGTTAGAGAGTTTTTGACAAATTCAGAAGAAAAACTGAAACGATGGACCCAATTGTTGGCAAAGAAAGAACTTACTCAAGAAGAATTTGCCACCTTGACTAAAGGGCTAAAAGATAGCGCCGAAATGAAATTACTAAAGCAAGCCGGATTAACCAAAATTAGACTAGATGAATTCAAGGGCTCATTAATAAATCTAATTAACGACACCGTTTTTAATTTCTTATGATGAAACGATGATATGAACGCAACCCAAAAGTTGGTAGAGGAACTGACACTAAAATTTGGTGATTCAGTTTTAACCCAACAGCAAACCGCTGATGAGGTTACCACTTTTTGGGTTGATGATAAACAACTTCTTGTCATTTTAGCCTACCTTAAAGACTTAAGTCCCCAACCTTTCCCAATGCTTTATGACTTGTTCGCTATCGACGAGCGATCAAGAGCGGATCATAAAACATATCCTTCAAAAGAATTTACGATAGTTTATCACCTATTTTCCTTTGTCCGAAACGAATTCGTCCGCCTTAAAATTGCCACTAAAGGTGAATTTCCAACAGTCGCGACCCTCACCCGTCTGTGGCCATCCGCCGCTTGGTACGAACGGGAAGTTTATGATATGTTCGGAATTCATTTCGAAGGCCACCCCCATCTACAACGGATACTTATGCCCTTAACCTGGCAGGGACATCCGCTCCGCAAAGAGCACCCTGCCAGGGCTACAGAAATGGGCCCCTTTAAGCTGTGGGATGAAAAAGTAGACATCGAACAAGGCATGCTGCAATTTAAACCTGAACAATGGGGCATGCAGCGCCAATCAGACGACACTGACTTTATGTTTCTAAACATTGGACCTCAACACCCTGGAACCCATGGAGTTTTACGAATTATTTTACAATTAGACGGAGAGGATATTGTTGATGCGGTGCCAGACATTGGTTTTCATCATCGTGGTGCCGAAAAAATGGGAGAAAGGCAATCATGGCATACATACATCCCTTACACCGACCGAATTGATTACCTGGGTGGTGTAATGAACAACCTGGCCTATTTGCTGGCAGTAGAGAAACTGGCAGGCATTGATGTTCCGGAAAGAGCCAAGGTAATACGGGTGATGATGTGCGAGCTTTTTCGTATTGCCAGCCATTTAGTTTGGTATGGCACTTTTGCACAAGACCTTGGTCAGTTATCTCCGGTGTTTTATATGTTTACCGACCGTGAAAAAATTTTTGATATTGTAGAGGCAGTCAGTGGCGGACGCATGCACCCTAACTGGTTTCGCATTGGTGGTGTAGCCCAAGACCTTCCACAAGGTTGGGATGCACTGGTGACTGACTTCCTGAACTACTTCCCTAAGCGTTTGAAAGAATATCATAACATGGTAATGCGCAACTCTATTTTCAAAGCGCGCACTATTGGCATTGGCATTTATACTTTAGAAGAGGCGATTGAATGGGGTGTTACAGGACCGGGCTTACGGGCTTGCGGACTGGAATGGGATATGCGTAAAAAGCAGCCCTACTCTGGTTATGAAGCCTTCGAATTTGATGTTCCCATTGCTCACAATGGCGATTGTTACGACCGCGCCGTTGTGAGAGAACTTGAAATGTATCAAAGCTTGCGAATTATTCAGCAATGCTTAAAGCATATGCCTGAAGGGTCCTATAAAGCGACTCATCCGCTCACTACTCCCCCTTTAAAAAATTACACCATGCAGGACATAGAGACCCTAATTAATCACTTTTTAAATGTGAGTTGGGGGCCGGTTATACCAGCGGGAGAAGCAATGAGTTGTATTGAAGCCACCAAAGGATGGAATAGCTATTATATGGTAAGCGATGGAAATACATCACCATACCGTTCAAGAATAAGAACACCCTCATTCCCCCATATGCAAATGTTACCATATATAAGCAAGGGCTATACAGTAGCTGATTTGCTGTCCATATTGGGAAGCATGGATTATGTACTTGCAGATATAGACAGATAAGAATGATAACTAAAATTTGACCGGCAAATCCGAAATGATCATATGAAAATTTTAATAAGAAATTTCATCTTTTTAGTAATCTGCATTTTGTCAACACAAACGCAGATTATTGCTCAGCAAGCGACAAAACAGATAACCGTAAATGGAGTTACACTGCATTATGTTGAACAAGGCAAAGGCATACCTATAATCCTGGTTCATGGGGCAATTGGTGACTATCGTACATGGGAAGGTCAGATGAATGCACTTTCTAAAAACCATAGGGTTATAGCGTACAGCCGAAGATATGCCTATCCAAATGATACCACCGATCACTCAAAAGGCTACTCAGTTGCAATAAATGCTGAAGATCTTATAGCGTTTATTAAAGCGTTAAAGCTTGGCCCGGTTCACCTTGTTGGTCATTCTTACGGAGGTTATACTGCGCTGATAACAGCAATTAAACATCCGGAGCTTGTTCGAAGTTTAACACTTGGAGAACCTCCTGTAATGTCCCTGCTTAAAAACACAACCAATGGAGATTCCCTGCTTAATCAATTTGTAAGTAATACCTTGTCTCCAACAGGAGAAGCGCTTAAAAACGGGGATAATGAACAAGCATTGACCTTATTTCTTGCAGGCGTAATCGGCATTCAGGATTTCTACAGTAATCTTCCTGCTGAAACAAAACAGATTATGAAGAGCAACCTCTTTGAACTAAAAGGAGTTTTAACATCTGAAAATGTATTCCCCCCAACTACCTGCACAGAGCTCGGCACAATAAAAACACCGGTATTATTACTCGAAGGGGAGAAAAGTCCAAGGCTTTTTCATGTCATAAACTCAGAACTTAAAACCTGTTTGATCAATAAGGAATACATAATTATTCCAAATGCTTCTCATGGGCTTGAATTAGAAAATCCGGAAGCTTTCAACAGCACGGTTCTCAAGTTTATAAATGATCACAAATGACTTTAATTTGATAACAATGCTCTCAACAGAAGAAATAAAAGAAATCGATCACGAAATCAGCCTGGTTCCTTATAAAAAGGCGGCCTGTATCGAAGCAATGAAGATAGTTCAAAGAAACAGGGGCTGGATTTCGGACGATGCACTGAAAGCAATAGCGGATTATCTTGAAATGTCAACCGCTGAGCTTGACAGCGTTGCCACATTTTACAATTTGATTTTCCGTAAGCCTGTTGGAAGACACATCATTTTGGTATGCGATAGCATTACTTGCTGGATAATGGACTATAAAGCTTTATATATAGCGATACAAAAGCAACTGAATATCAAATTTGGTGAAACCACAACTGATGGAAAATTCACCCTTTTACCAAATGCATGCCTGGGTTGTTGTGATCATGCCCCTACTATGCTTATTGATGATGATTTGTACAGAAATATTAATGCAGATGAACTTGAAATGATCTTAAACAGATACGAATAAATTAAAGACCCTTTTTGTTCATCAATCAATTAGAATATTATCATTTTAAATAATGGAAAGACCATTGACACGAAATATTCACCCTAACCGCCCACCCCTTACCCTTAAAGAGTACGAGATGGCAGGAGGATATTTGGCTGTCAAAAAAGCACTAAGCATACCTCCAAAAGAAATAATTGATCTAGTAAAAGAATCCAATTTAAAAGGCCGGGGAGGAGCTGGATTTAACACAGGAATGAAATGGAGTTTTGTCCCTTATGGAGAAAATTCGCCGGCTACAAAATACCTGGTGGCTAACGCAGATGAAATGGAGCCTGGAACGTTTAAAGATCGCTTATTACTTGAAGGGAATCCTCACCAACTAATAGAAGGAATGATCGTTGCAGCATATGCTATTGGAGCAACCACTGGCTATGTTTTTTTGCGCTATGCGTATAAGGAGGCTGCCGTTAAAATTACCAATGCCATAAATGAAGCCTACAATGCAGGTTATCTTGGCTTCAATATTTTAGGTAGTGGCTATAATTTGCAAATGCATTTGCATACCGGAGTGGGGCGGTATATGTGTGGAGAAGAAACGGCCCTGTTAAATGCTCTGGAAGGGAAACGTGCTACACCACGAGCAAAACCTCCCTTTCCACAAATAAGCGGGTTGTTTGGAAAACCAACTATTGTAAACAATGTGGAAACTTTATGCAACATCCCCCACATAATAAATAATGGCGCCGATTGGTTTAAAAATCTAAGTTATAGCGAAGACGGAGGTACTAAACTTTATGGAGTAAGCGGACGTGTTAAACATCCGGGATGCTGGGAGTTACCAATGGGTATCAGCATCCGCGAGCTAATAGAGGAATATGCTGGAGGAATGCAGGATGGCTATCGGTTTAGAGGAGTTTTACCAGGAGGAGCTTCTACCGACTTTTTAGTTGAGCAGCACCTGGACATCAAAATGGATTTTAAGTCAGTAGCAATGGCAGGGAGCAGACTGGGAACCGGAACCATGATTGTTTTAGATGACAAGACTTGCCCGGTGGGCTTTGTTCATAATCTCCAACAGTTTTTCGCTCATGAATCATGTGGCTGGTGCACTCCTTGCCGGGAAGGACTTCCCTGGGTTGAGAAAATATTATGGTCGATTGAACAAGGACAGGGAAAACCCGGAGACCTTGATTTATTGGACCAGCATGCAAAATTATTAGGTCCAGGCAACACCTTTTGTGCTTTGGCACCAGGTGCTGCAGAACCTTTGCAAAGTGCTTTAAAATATTTCAGAGAAGATTTTGAAAGGCATATCAGAAATAAACAATGTCCTTATGATTAGCTTATGGCAACGCTCTATATTGATAACCGGCCATTTGATGTTAAAGAAGGTAAAAACCTCCTGGAAACCTGCCTGTCTTTAGGAATCGACCTGCCTTACTTTTGCTGGCATCCCGCAATGGGCTCGGTTGGAGCATGCCGTCAGTGTGCCATTAAGATTTATAAAGATGAAACGGACCAAACCGGACGGCTTATAATGGCATGCATGGAACCAATGGGTAAAGAAACCCGAATCTCTGTTTTTCACCCTGATGCACAAAATTTCAGAAAACAAGTAATTGAATGGCTGATGACAAATCACCCGCATGATTGCGCCGTTTGTGACGAAGGCGGATCTTGTCACCTGCAGGATATGACTGTAATGACTGGACACAATTATCGCAGGTTTGAATTCCCAAAACGGACTTATATCAATCAATACCTCGGCCCATTGATTAACCATGAAATGAACCGCTGCATTCAATGTTATAGGTGCGTTCGTTTTTATAAAGATTATGCCGGCGGAAAAGATTTGGACGTGTATGCAGCACATAACCATGTTTACTTTGGCAGGGAAAGAGATGGGGTTTTAGAAAGTGAATTTAGCGGCAATCTTGCAGAAATATGCCCCACTGGAGTTTTTACCGATAAGACCCTAAAAGACCATTACACCCGTAAATGGGACTTTACTTTTGCTCCATCTGTTTGCCAACATTGCAGTCTGGGTTGTAACATCATAGCAGGTGAACGCTATGGAGAACTCAGGCAAATTACGGCCCGCTTTAACAGCATGGTTAACGGTTACTTTATTTGCGACAGAGGACGTTTTGGTTACGAGGTAGCTAACATTCCCACACGCATTAATCAACCATTGATCTTAAACCATAATGAAAATATCGACCCAAAATATTTATTGAATTATGTAGGCGGGATTCTTTCAAGCCAAAAATGTTCAGGTATCGGATCCCCACGGGCCTCAGTTGAGTCAAATTATGCATTGCAACAATTGGTAGGCAGGGAAAATTTTTATTCCGGAGTTGCCGACAACGAGCATTTAATAAATCAAACCGTTTTAACCATTCTTCAAAGTGGAGTGGCAAGCCCGATTTCGCTAAAAGAAATTGAACAACATGATGCAATATTAATTTTAGGAGAAGATTTAACCAATACGGCTCCTATGGCCGCCTTGGCGGTACGGCAAGCGCTTCAAAAGAATTCGTTTAGCTATGCCTCACAGGCTATTAATCTGGCTCCGTGGCATGACACGGCTCTACGCGAGTACGCACAACATCATAGTAATGATTTGTTTATCCTACATCCTCATGCAACCAAATTAGACGAACTGGCCAAACAGGTGGCAAACTTGCCGCCGGATGAAATTGTTTCCTATGGAATAGCCGTCAGAAGTGCAATTGAAGAAACTCTGATTGGCAATACTCCTCAGCGAGCTTCAGCTGATGAAATTGCACAATCGCTTTTAATGGCAGAACGGCCGCTGATTATTGCCGGCACAAGTTTAATGAATGAAGCTTTGCTACAAACAGCTTCAGATATAGCCTTAGCATTAAAAAACAAAGGAAAACAAGTCGGTATTTTCTTCACACTAACCCAAAGCAATAGTTTAGGACTGGCTTTAATGAATCCCAAACCAATATCCCAGGCTTTTGAGGCGATTGAAAACAATCAGTCCGAAGTATTGATCGTTTTGGAGAACGATTTATTCAGAATATATGAAGAAACCCGATTAAAGGATGTTTTTAGCCGATGCAAACAAATTATTGTGATTGATCATACCCAATCTGCAACCAGTGCCAAAGCTTCAGTTATCATTCCAGCAGGCATTTTTTCAGAATGTGATGGAACCTTGATCAACAATGAAGGACGTGCGCAACGTTTCTTCCAGGTGTTTCAACCCAAAAACGAATGGTTAAAAGAAAGTTGGCGCTGGTTACATTACTGCTATGCTCTAAAAAACGGAATTGCGATTGATGAAAATTTATCCATTAACCAATTCCAAAAACAATTAACGGAAACATTACCGCAATTTAAAGGGTTGGAACAAACCGCCCCTTCAGAAGATTATAGAGTTTATGGACAGCGGATACCGCGCGCTCCTCATCGGTATAGTGGCCGAACGGCTATTCAGACGAATATAAACGTCAGCGAGCCAAAACCTTTAACCGATAATGATTCCCCTATGACCTTCACCATGGAAGGATTCAGAGGAATGGCTCCATCTCCATTAACTCCTTTTTTCTGGTCGGCAGGCTGGAACTCCGTTCAGTCAATCAATAAGTTTCAGATTGAAGTTGGCGGACCACTCCATAATGAAAAACCAGGAATCAAAATACTTAATACAAAAGAAAATGAGCCACCTAAATACTACGCCCCGACCATTAACAAACTACAAATAAAAGATAATGAGCGGCTTGTTATTCCTGTATATCATCTGTTTGGATCAGAAGAGTTGAGTTCAAAGTCTATTGCTGTAAATGAACTTATTCCGGAACCCTATATCGCCTTAAATGAATATTCATTACAAAAACTGAACATTAAAGAGAACGAAAAACTCTCCTTTGAGCTTAATAATAAAACGTATCAGTTGCCTGTGAAAGTAAAACCGGAGCTTGCTAACCACATTGCTCTTATACCGGCAGGATTAGAACAGTTGGGCTATATTGAATTTCCTGGCCTGATAGAAATAAAAGTAGGATAAAACGCAAAGAAATGTTATGAACTATTGGCTTATCATTTTGGGAGTTTTACTGGTATTATTAAACCTGGCAGCCCTATTAATTTGGGTTGAAAGGCGAATGCTGGCACTTTGGCAAGATCGTTTAGGTCCAAACCGCGCAGGACCATTGGGTTTGTTTATAATTTTGGCAGATACCTTAAAACTCTTTTTTAAGGAGGATTGGATACCGCCTTTTGCCGATAAACCAGTGTTTGTTATGGCCCCTGCAGTGGTGGTAATTAGCGTATTGATGAGTTTTACCATTATTCCTTTTGCCCCCGAAATTCAAATTATTGATCTAAACATAGGAGTACTTTTCTTTTTAGGCATGTCATCCTTAGGAGTTTACAGCATTGTCTTGGGAGGATGGGCATCGAACAATAAATATTCATTACTGGGAGCTTTAAGAGGAGCTTCACAAATGATATCCTATGAGGTATTTATGGGACTTTCATTAATGGGAGTAGTAATGCTCTCTGGCTCGTTTAGTTTAAAGGATATTGTTTCTGCACAACAGAGCTATTGGTTTGTTCTTTTACAGCCTATAGGTTTCATTATCTTTTTTATTGCCGGCATTGCTGAAACACATCGCTTACCATTTGATATCCCAGAGGCGGAAAGTGAACTGGTGGCAGGTTTTCATTCAGAGTATTCAGGGATGAAATTCGGGATGTTTTTCATTGGTGAATACTTAGGAATAACGCTGATTTCTGCAATAACAGTGGTTTTGTTTTTCGGGGGATGGCTAGGCCCTTCATTTTTACCGCCTTTGGCTTGGTTTGCGATCAAAACGGCTGGATTTATATTGTTTTTCATTTTGCTTAGAGCATCGCTGCCTCGCCCGCGTTATGATCAATTAATGGAATACGGATGGAAAATTCTGCTGCCCCTAACCTTACTGAATTTACTGGTTACCGGAGCTATTGTTTTGTTTTTAAATCATTCATAACATGTTTAGTCTCATTCGCAGTATATGGTTGACGTTTTTGCATCTTTTTCATAAGAAGGAAACAATTCAGTATCCCGAGGAAAAAGTACAGCTCCACCCTCGATACAGAGGACGAATTGTCCTCACTCGGGACCCGGATGGAGACGAGCGCTGTGTAGGCTGTTATTTATGTGCTGCCGCATGCCCTGTTGACTGCATTGCCCTGCAAGCAACTGAAGATGACAACGGAAGGCGTTACCCGGAGTTTTTCCGCATTAATTTTTCACGGTGCATCTTTTGCGGTTTTTGCGAAGAAGCTTGTCCTACTTATGCCATACAACTTATTCCAGATTTTGAAATGGCTGAATATGTCCGCCAAAACCTGGTATATGAAAAAGAGGATTTATTAATTAACAGTCAGGGGAAATACCCGGGTTACAATTACTATAAAGTTGCAGGAATTGACGCCGGTGTAAAAAACAAAGGCACTGGAGAAAACGAAGATCCTCCGATAGACATTCACAGCTTATTACCATAATTATGACTCTATTATTTTACATAGCTGGCTTGGTGGCCATTGTTTCAACAATGCTGGTAATTACATGTAAGCATCCTGTTCATGCATTGCTTTACCTTATTGTTTCTTTTTTGGCTGTAGCTGTCGTATTTTTTCTGCTAGGAGCTCCTTTTGTTTCTGCCTTGGAAATAGTTTTATATGCCGGGGCCATAGTAGTACTCTTCATTTTTATAGTAATGATGCTTAACCTTGGAAAAGCTACTGATTTACAGGAAACTCAATGGTTAAGTCGCAAAACCTGGTTATTACCGGCCCTCCTTTCGGCAGTACTACTGATTGAACTAATTTACTTGGTATTCATTCAACCTAATGAGAATATTACCATTAAGGAGATTGAACCTAAAACTGTAGCATTATCACTATATGGCCCCTATCTCATTGGTGCTGAACTGGCGGCCATGCTGTTAATGTCTGGAGTAATTGGAGCAGCGCATATTGGAAAACAAAAACGCAAACACTGGCATCGCTTTTTAAAGGAGGAAGATCAATGATCTCAACAGAATACATCATGGTATTGGCTACGCTGCTATTTGGACTGGGAGCAACTGGTGTGGTTATCCGCCGCAACGTATTATTTATGTTGATTTCAGTAGAAATTATGCTAAATGCAGCAGGACTCGCATTTGTTGCCGCGGGTTCTAAGTGGGGCCAGGCTGACGGGCAGGTTATGTTCCTCTTTATTTTATCAATGGCTGCAGCCGAAGTTTCAGTTGGACTTGCGCTTATTGTTCAAATTTACCATCAATATAAAACACTAGATGTTGATGAATTGGAGCAATTAAGGGAAGAATGATTTTCGATGTATTCATTGAAAGGCTTATGAAACTATATATTCCTAATATGAATTAAATAACAAACAATGCAACATCTACTTTGGCTTTTACCTGCTTTACCATTGCTTGGCTTTCTGCTGCTGGCATTATTCGGCACAGGGTTAAGCAAAAAATCTATTGCCATTATAGGTACAGGAAGTGTTTCAGCAGCTGCATTGATTGGTCTTTACATTGCTATAAACTTCATCCGAATTCCACCGGAAAGTGGCTTCTACCAACAACACTTATGGAACTGGCTACAAGCAAACAACTTACGCGTCGGAATAAATCTTTATTATGATGCATTGACCCTGGTATTTGTCTTTGTAATCACCTTTGTGGGAGCTCTTATTCATCTCTATTCAACAGAGTTTATGCAGCATGATAAAAGCTACGCCCGTTTTTTTGCATACATGAACCTATTTGTTTGTTCAATGCTCATTTTGGTGCTGGCCGACAATCTGGTTTTATTGTATTTAGGATGGGAAGGTGTTGGCCTTTGCAGCTATCTATTAATTGGCTTTTGGTACGAAAACCCTAAAAATGGCACGGCTGCACAGAAAGCGTTCATTATAACCCGTATTGGCGATACAGCACTAGCCATCGGCCTGTTTTTACTATTTTATGAAACAGGTAGTTTGATCATTCCTGAAATAAAGGAATACGTTCAGCAACATTGGGATCATCAAACAGGTATTGCTACTTGTGCCGCATTATTATTGCTGGGCGGGGCTGTTGGCAAATCAGCGCAGTTACCTTTGCAAACATGGCTGCCCGATGCCATGGCAGGCCCTTCACCGGTTAGCGCACTTATTCATGCGGCAACAATGGTAACAGCAGGGGTTTATCTTATTGCTCGCATGCATAACATTTTTGAGTTTTCCCCATTTGCAATGAACATAGTTGCCATTACAGGGGCTGCAACTTTGCTGATTGCCGGCACTTCTGCAATGGCCCAGCAGGACATAAAACGCGTTTTAGCTTATTCAACCATCAGTCAACTTGGTTATATATTTTTAGCCTTAGGAGTGGGAGCTTGGGTAGCAGCAATCTTTCATTTTATGATTCATGCATTTTTTAAAGCCTTGTTGTTTTTAGGTGCAGGAGTAATTATTGAAGCTCAACATCATGAGCATAACATGTTTAAAATGGGTGGATTAAAAGACAAACTTCCTCTCGTTTTTAAAACTTATATAATTGGGGCTGCAGCATTGGCTGCCTTACCATTAATAAGTGCAGGTTTTTATAGCAAAGATGCCATTTTATGGTATTCACTTACGGCAAAAAATGGATCAAACATCTTATGGATTGCAGCTTTAACAGGCTCGTTTATTACCGCTCTTTACACAACACGGATGGTGCTGTTAACCTTTTACGGCCCCTCTAAGACTGAGATAAGCTACCAACCTGGCAAAGGGATGCTTCTGCCCTTGATTATACTGGCTGTTCTTTCAATTGTCGGTGGTTTTATTGAACTCCCACATAATTTTGGGCATTTCACTTTATTTTCTGATTTACTCAATAAAACGCTTCCGGCAACACAGTTAAAAATTGAGCCCAATGAATCATTATTTCAATTAATTGCTGCAACGGTTTGTTTACTGGGCATTTTCTTAGGCTGGAAACTCTATAGCACTGATACAATTGACATTACCAAACGGGAGCAGAACATGTTGTTTCGATTCTTTTTAAATGGGTGGGAGTTTGATAAACTATATTCTCTCGTATTTCAGCAACCTTATAACTTTTTGGCAAGAATAAACAAAAATGACATTATAGATGCATTCAACAATGCTGTCGTAAAATTCAGCAGCTGGCTTAGCTATCAGTTAGCCAGCTCGCAAACAGGGTCAATAAGGTGGTATATGATGGGTATTATTGCCGGAGTAATAATGCTTTTAACACTTCAACTTGTATTATGATACTTTGCTGGCTTATCGGCGTTTTACTTTTGGGAGGCATGCTTGCTTGGCTGATTGGATATTTTACACCTTCACTGGCCAAATGGATAGCCTTGCTTTCAACATTAATAACTTTATTGATATGTGTTAGCCTTTGGATTGATTATTATCCGATAGAACCGACAAGTGCTTCTTCAAACTGGTTAATTGAGTTCGTCTCTTCATGGATCCCCTCCCTTGGTGTTCAGTTTCATTTTGGGCTTGATGGCCTTAATCTCATCATGTTGCTTCTAACGTCTGTTTTAGGATTGATGGCCGTAATTTGCTCCTGGAATGAAATTTCCATAAAACAGAACTTCTTTTACTTTAATCTGCAATGGGTCCTTGCCGGAATAATGGGTGTTTTTCTAGCCCTTGACTTGTTTCTGTTTTATTTTTTTTGGGAGATGATGCTTATTCCCATGTATTTTCTCATAAGCATATGGGGCAGCGAAAAGAGGATTTACTCTTCCTATAAGTTTTTTCTCTACACCCAAGCAAGTGGCTTGTTGATGTTAATGGCCATCCTTTCTCTTTATTTTGTCAATGGAGGCCAAACAGGCCTATACACTTTTGATTATCAACATTTAGTAAACAGTGCCGTAGTCTCCCCCTATGCCATTTATATCGCCCTGGGCTTTTTCATTGCCTTTACAGTAAAGCTACCAATGTTTCCGTTTCATACCTGGCTGCCCGATGCACACGCTGAAGCTCCTACAGCAGGCAGTGTAATTCTAGCCGGACTTATGCTTAAAACCGGCGCTTATGGTTTAATCCGATTTGTTATAACATTATTTCCTGCAGCCTCAGTACAAATAAGCAGCTGGGGAATGATATTGGGAGTTATCTCTATTCTTTATGGCGCTTTACAAGCTTTCGGCCAAACCGATTTAAAGCGAATGGTGGCCTATACCAGTGTAAGTCATATGGGGTTTATCATTATTGGCATTTTTTCCTTTAACCAGCTTGCCATGCAGGGAGTTGTCCTTCAAATAATCACACATGGCATTAGCACTGCTGCTTTGTTCATTTTGGCGGGGCAGCTAAAGGAGCGCTTGCATACCCGTGATATGAATCACATGGGAGGGCTATGGGCATTGGCTCCCCAAATGGGTTCCAGCGCATTATTGTTTGCAATGGCCGCTTGTGGCCTACCGGCACTGGGTAATTTTATTGCAGAGTTTTTGATTCTGCTAGGAACATTTCAGAATCATCCATTAATTACCATCCTGTCCAGTATAGGATTAATTTTATCAGCTATTTATGCAGTTAGGTTAATGCAAAAAGTATTTTTTGGCCCTTTGGATCCTTCTACGCATAACTTGCAAGATTTTACTTGGCGTGAAAAACTGATAATGACTTTACTAACGGTTGCCATTATTTTTATTGGACTATATCCTCAGCCTGTTATAACAATGCTTAATAACAGTATTGCTAAATCACTTTCAAAAAAAGAAATAATACCAATAAATAGTAAAACAGAACCAAGAGCTGCAATGCCTGAACGAAAAAACTAATAAACTATGCTTACAACTGAATTGAGCAACTTAACACCTTTAATTATCACAGCTACGGGAGCAGTTATGCTCATGTTACTATTGGTAATTAAACCCGGACATTTGTTTATGACCGGCGGATGCTTATTCGTTTACATGATGGGAATAGGCTCCTTGTTCAACACTCAGCCATATTACCAATCCTTACTATTTACTTTTGATGGCTTTGGCAAACTGTTTATGGGCTTGATTTTAACAGCAGGAGGTCTTCTTACAATACTCTCTTACCCCTATTTTAAAATTCGAGAAGTAAATCCCGGAACATATTATGTTTTATTATTGCTTAGTACACTCGGAGCTCAGGTACTTTGTGTAAGCACTCATTTTATAAGTTTATTTTTAGGTTTGGAAATTTTAAGCGTCGGACTTTACACGCTAATTGCTTACCAAAGAGAGCGTAAAACAGCTATTGAAGCAGGAATGAAATATTTGATCATGGCAGCTTTTTCCTCTTCTTTCTTATTGTTTGGAATGGCGCTCATTTATTCTGAAACCGGAACAATGGCTTTTGCGACCATTGCCACAGCAATGAGACAGCAAGCAATTACCTCACCTTTTATTATAATTGCCCTTGCCTTTTTTTTGGTTGGTATTGGCTTTAAACTTTCATTAGTTCCATTTCACCTTTGGGCTGCAGATGTTTATCAAGGAGCGTCAACTCCTATTACTGCTTTTATTGCAACAATTTCCAAAGGCGGCATGTTGATCATCGCTCTTCGTTTTTTTGGTTTATACCGGTTAACTGAGCTGGAAACTGTTTCTATCATTTTATCAGTCATTGCGATAGCATCTGCACTGGTAGGCAATATTCTGGCTCTTAAACAAAATAATGTAAAACGCATATTAGCATACTCTTCTATAGCCAATATGGGTTATCTTATTATGGCACTATTAAGCATGAAGAAACATGGAAACGGTGTTGAAACTGCAACTCTTTATACCTCCATTTATTTTATTGCACTAATTGCATCCTTCGGCGTCATTACCTTGTTAGCTTCTAAAGAAAATGAGGCCGACAAACTTGATGACCTGAAAGGCTTATTTGTAAATCAGCCAGTATTAGCTACCATTATGACCATTTCGATGCTTTCACTAGCTGGCATCCCGCTTACGGCTGGTTTTATCGGCAAATTTTATTTGCTTAAAGCTGGCATAAGCACCCATCAATGGTTGTTAATGTTCACACTTATACTAGCAAGCGCTATTGGATTGTTTTATTATTTAAAGATTATAGTGGCCATGTTTTCCGAGCAATCGGAAGCAATGCCGCAAAAAACATCTTCTCCCATCCTTAATACCTTCGTTTTGTTCTTACTAGCTATAAGTTTGATTTACCTTGGCATTTACCCCACTCAACTGGTCGAATTCATACAGTCTATTTTGCAGTAAATCAAATCTTTTACTGGTTAAAAGAAGGTATTTACCTATCTTAGCACTTCACAAAAACTAACCACCATGAAAAGTATTCTCATTGCGGCATTTATGCTGTTTACCAGTAGTGTGGCATTTGCCCAAAACACTCCTACTCAAACTGTAAAAAAGAAACCAAGCCTTGTTTATATCTGTCCAAGTTGCGGTTATGTTTATAACAAGGCCGGAAAATGTACCGACGGAGCCACACTGGTTCAAGAAGGAATGTATTATTGCAAAATGTGCGACGGCCAGGTTGCTAAGAAACCTGGTAAGTGTTCAAAATGCAACATGGATTTAGTAAAAATGGAAAAGCCGAAAGACAAGGCTAAATCATAAAAATCTGACAGTCCTGAGCGGATGGCCATCCTAAATCATCAGCTCAGGGCTGTTTGCTTTTACCCCCTTTAACATCTAACTAATTAGCTGATATCTAAAAACACACCTGACAACACACCTAAAATGAAAAAACTTCTATTACCACTCTTACTAATGCTTGTACAGTTAACTTATGGGCAGACAAATTATTACACGTTTAACAATGATTCCATAGTTACTGAAAAGAGTGTGCGATCAGGTTTTGAAACAATCGTGAAAAGTTTGCCTTCAGGTTTTACAGTCGTTCCGACAATTTATCACAAAATAATTAAGAAGGACTCAGTTATAAATTATTTAGAGTTTAGGGCTCAAAGAGGTGAAGCCGGAGCTGATATGAATTTTAAATTTTCATTTAAGCAGGATTCGGTATTTCTATTACTTGGGAAAAAGCTGCCTGAATTCAAATTAACAGATCTGCAAGGCAATGAATTTTCTTCTTCTCAACTTATAGGTAAGCCAGCGCTCCTCAATTTTTGGGGAATACTTTGTTCTCCATGTATTGCTGAAATACCGGAATTAAATGGATTAAAAGAGAAATATAGCGATAAAATGTTTTTTTTAGCTCTTACAGAGAAGCCCAACACGGATGAGCAGTTGATTACATTTTTAGAAAAATGTCCCTATAATTATCATATACTAAAACATGCAGATAATTATAGGAAAACTTTAAAGATTCGTTCTATGCCTTATAATATATTTATTGATAAAGATGGGTATATCAGATATATACAAAGAAATTTTCCTTATAAAGCCTATGATCCACAAAATGGCATTAAAAAATATGAGGACAATAATTATTTCGTAAAAATCATTGAAGAATTAACAAAAGAACAGTAGTCAAAATGTGTTAAAAAATTACCTTTCTAGGCTATTTAAAGATCTCCTATCAAGTTCAGAGTACCTTGATAAGGGATTCGATGCATTTATACTCGAGTACGTATGTTTTTAAGACCTATGGTTCAAATTTTCTGCTCACACTTAGCCGATTTTAATGCTTTGTTCACTGACGGATTTATCAATCAACTCAAATTTGATCAGTTAATAGATGACCATCAAGAAATAGAGATAAGAAAACTTTACGACAAAATCGTGTTAAGTAACACCGACAATGACAAAAGAGTAATTGGATCAATGAATGATTACGTATATAACTTAAAATTCATGGTAGCCGATGACGGTGGAATTAAAAACGCAAACCCAAATATGATTGGCAATCTACTTAATTCGACTCCAATGAAAGCAATAAATTATGGCTTTTCGATTGATCGGATGCGAAATGAAATAAAAAACCAAGAATAACATCAAGACGGACTTTGATGCAGGTGTTTTTCATCGTGCCATCTGCAAGCGCCGAAACGCGATACTCGAAATAAGTCTCTCCTTCTCTCTTGGAATCATCTTGACACTTTCCCCATCAAACCAATCCATCTTTGAAAGAATGGGGTATCATTTTCATAGTTTTTTTTATTTATCCGCCTTTTTCATCTTCATTTCATTTTCGTGCCGCAGATTTGAAGAAATAAACAATTAAATAGAATAACCATGAACAAAAACTTAAGAATCTTAACACTACTAGCTGCTGCGGCAATTGGTTTTTCATCTTGTTCAAAAACTGAATCAGCATCTACCCGTCTTCAAGTACGCATGACAGATGCTCCAGGTAATTACGAAGAAATCAACCTAAGTGTCAAAGAAATCGTTGTTAAAGTAAACGATGAAAAAAATGAGCCCTACGTTTTAGAAGCTGATAAACACTTCAACATTTTGGATTTTAAAGCAGGCGCCGCTACTCCGGATATTTTAGTTGCTGAGGAAGAAGTTCCTTCGGGCAAAATCAAAGAGGTGCGTTTGGTTTTAAATGAAACCGGCAACACCATTAAAGTTGATGGTCAGGTTTACGATTTAAAAATCCCTAGTGGTTCCTCATCAGGATGGAAAGTAAAATTAACTGAAGAGCCTTCATTATCTCCTGGTATTGCTTATTCTTTAGTTCTTGACTTTGATGCTTCACAATCAATTGTTAAAACAGGAAATGAAGGATTCATATTAAAACCTGTGGTAAGAGGTATAGCAGTAGCAACTTCAGGTATTTTAACAGGAACTGTTGATCCGGTTGCTGCTCAGTCAAAAGTATATGTAATTAATGCCGCTAATGAAACAGTAGGAACTATTTCTGACGCAACAAATGGATTTTTCTCTATCGGAGGCTTAAAAGCAGGTAGCTACAAAGTAACCCTTGATGTTCAGGATGAAACTTACAGAGATACCACATTAAAAAATAATGTTGTTATTGAAGCAGGAAAAACTACCGCGTTAGGTGCCATTACTGTAAAAAAGAAATAAACTAAAAAACGTGGTCAATAAATTGGTTCTGCCTTTAACCGGGCAGAGCCATTTATGATATATACTTCATTCTAATTCACTTGGTAGTTTAATTTTAAACTTCTTAAGTTTGCGTTAATGTTCAAATTCAATCCATATAGCCAGTTTTTTGTGTTTCTTTTCTTCTTCGTTGCATCAACAAGTTTTGCGGCAACTACTGAAAACAAAGACAAAGGAATAGTTTATGCTAACTGGCCTGTTGTGCACGCTGTTTCTATTGACTCAATAAAAAACGTTGACCGTAAAAAAGGCAATGGAAAAGATGACGAGATAATAGATGAAATAAAAGAAGTTCCTAAATCACGCAGACAAGCAAAACCCATTGCTGTCAACAAACCAATAAAAATAAAACCGATAAAAGTTGTAAAACCTAAACCTATTAAGCTAAATATCCGTATACCGAGATAGTTAGATAAGCGCTATGAATTATTTTTACACGCTTTTACTTTGCCTTTTTACAACTTTACAATGCTTTGCCCAGGCTGACAGCAGTAAAACCACGCTTACCTTGGCTGCAATTTATAATAGCAATGTAAGTTATTATGGCCAAACCACTTCCGAGAAAATGCCAATGGCTCTTACTAATGCTACAGTAAAATTTCCTTTCGGCTTGTATGTATCCTCGAGTGCTTACAACCTGTTTACCACTGGTTCAGGAATGGTTTTCAATGTGGATGTTGGCTATGACTTTAAACTCGCTGAAAAACTTGCTTCAACTATAAGCATTAGCCGGGCTTTTATACCTGAAAATGCACCATTATTACAGGCCTCCAACCCCAATACGGCCAGCGCTGCGTTAACTTATACTCATTGGCTTACAACAGGTTTATCGGTTGACTATGCTTTTGGGCAAGAACAAGACTGGTTTATTACCCTGAATAATTCAAAGCCTATCGAGCTGGGTCATTTAATTGATGAAAGCGATTTCTTAACACTTGAGCCCGCAATTGAATTCATTGGAGGCACCCAACGCTTTACTCAATACTATGCCACTAGAAAAAACCCTCTTAAGGGAAAACCTACGATTCCCGGCAACGGTGGAATTGTAGAAACTTCAGTTATTTCGTCTAAATTTGGTTTGTTAACCACCAATTTTAAACTTCCCCTGGCCTATAGCCGGTCCAGTTATCTGGCCGAAATCGCTTATCAATTCTCCGTTTTGGGCAAAACCACTGAACTTCCGGCGGGCGCAACAAGGTCATTTTTCAACCTAAGCTTTTATTATCAGTTTTAGTTATGAAAATTTTAATTGTTGAAGATGAACGCTCCTTAGCAACTGAAATGGAATCTTTTCTAAAGAAAGCCTTTTTTTTATGTGACTTGGCTGAAAACGGCAAACAGGCGCTTGAAAAAATCGGTGTAAATGAATATGATTTTATTTTGCTTGATTTAGGACTGCCTGATATTGATGGGTTAACCCTATTGCAGGAGGCTAAAAAGTACAATACTGAAGCAGCTTACATCATTTTAACTGCAAGAGGCAATATAGAAGACCGGATTAAAGGGCTTGATCTGGGAGCGGATGATTATTTACCTAAACCTTTTTCGCTGCTCGAACTTCAATCAAGAATACATGCTATATCTCGTCGAAAGTTCGGCGTATCTGATCAGCTGACTCCTTTAGGAGAGTTTAAAATCGATTTGAAAAAAAGATTAGTATTGTTTGGGATTGATGAAATTGAACTTTCCCGTAAGGAATTTGATCTTTTAAGTTATTTATTGCTGCACAAAAATCGTCCGCTTACCCGTATGCAACTAAGTGAGCATATTTGGGGCAATTTTGCCGATGATGATTATGACTCCAATTACATAGATGCGACAATAAAAAACATCCGCAAAAAATTAGGAGCCTTTGCACCTACTGAATGGCTGGAAACCATCAGAGGAGTTGGTTACAAAATCAAATACAAACAGGAATAAACATTGAAACTCTTAACCAAACTTACTCTGTTTATTACACTATCAAAATTGGTCATTGTGGCTCTTTTTGTGGCGCTTTTGCCAACACTGATAGGAAAAATTGCGTTTCAATACACTAACCAATACCTGCGCGAACAACAGAGAAAAGTACTTAAGGTTATTGAGCAAAATGGTATTGATTATTATTTGCAGGGAGATAACAGCTATGGTAGCTACACCATGCTGAAAGAAGAGTATATATCACTGGAACCCATCACCCATTACAAAAAAATTGATACCATTGAAACCTCTGAACGGATAATTGAAAGGGACACCCTTACCTATAGGGTACTTAGCCATACCTTTACCTACAACAAGCATAATTACATTCTTGAGATTGGCAAAACAACGGCCACTATCAATCAGTACAATACCCCATTACAGCGAATTGCTCTATACGTTTTATCAGCATTGGTGATACTTACCCTATTGATCGATTTAATTTTCACCCGCTATTTATTACGTCCCCTAGGGTTAATTATTAAATCCAAATTACTGAATCGAAAATTTCCGTTTAAAGAAGTAATTCCTTCTGTAAGGACTTCAACAACCGATTTTAAACTACTTGATGAATCGTTTATCAGGTTGATGGATCAGATTCATGAAACTTTTGAGAAAGAACGTGAGTTTACGGCCAATGCTTCTCATGAATTGATGACCCCAATTAGTATTCTTCAAACCAAAATTGAAAACCTGATGCTCGACAGTCCGGTGAATGAGCATATGCAATCGAAATTTTCTGAAATGATGAGAACTCTTAATCGTTTAAAGAAAATTGTTCATTCTTTGTTGTTGATTTCTCGTATTGAAAACGAACAATTCGCAAAAGCTGAAACAGCAAGTTCTAATACATTAATTAATGAAGTAACTGAAGATTTAAGTCACCGGATGGAAGAAAAGGGTATCCAGCTTTCTGTTAATCTTTCACAAAACACCACACTAAGAAACATCAATCATACGCTGCTATATCAGCTGTTCTACAACCTGATTAACAATGCAATAAGATATAACAAGCCTAATGGCAGAATTATGATAAATGACGGCTTAGACAATGGCCGGTATTTCATCACTGTAAGCGACACAGGTGTGGGAATTGCCACAGAAGAGCTTGATTCAATTTTCAACCGTTTTAAAAAAGGGAAAAATACCCATAATGAAAGTTATGGTTTGGGCTTGGCAATTGTAAAAAGCATAGTAACCTATCATGATTTGAAACTGACAGTAAACTCAGAAATAAACATCGGCACAACTTTTAAATTAGTATTTCCTCCAGCAATAAGCTAGCATCCTCCAACTGAACTTTACCAAGCTAGTGGCTGCATAAACTACTTAAAGCGAAACGCTCCATTCGCTTTCACAACTGAATTAATAAAATCGAACACTATCATGGTGGACAATGATTTTTCATTGACATAATTACTTTTATTTAAAAATACTATATTAACCATCACTAAAATTAACTTAATTTAAAGTTTATAAAGTATTATTATCTTTTCAGTTAAGTCAAACACCCTATCTCACACTATGAAAATTGTATTTGCTGTTAGTGCCTTTAACGGCCTTAGTCAACGCGCGTATGTAGAACTTACACAAGCAGGACATTTAATTGAGGTGCATCAAATAAACGATGAACAAGTGTTTATTGAGGCTGTAGAAAGCTTTCAACCCGACCTGATTATTGCCCCATTTCTAAAAAAGGCTATCCCTACGGAAGTTTGGAAAAATTATGTCTGCCTGATTGTACATCCGGGCATAAGGGGTGATCGGGGAGCTTATTCACTAGACTGGGCCATTATGAACAATGAAAAGGAATGGGGAGTGACCTTACTTCAAGCAAATGAAACGATGGATGGCGGCGATATCTGGGCCTATAAAACTTTCAAAATGCGAGACCTGGCAACCATTACTAAAGGCAATATCTATCGCCACGAGGTTACTCAAGCTGCAATGGAATGCATTTTAGAGGCGGTAAAGAAATTTGAGTCAACTTATTTTCGGCCTGAACCATTAAACTATCTTAATGCTGAGATAAAGGGAACCCTTCATCCGGTTATCAAACAAAAGAACAGATCCTTTAGCTGGAACGATGCGGCAAATTGTATTGTCCGGAAGATTAAAGCCGCCGACAGTACTCCCGGTGTTTTAGCTACCATAGGGGGCAATGAGTATTATGTATACGGAGCTCACACCGAAGAAATAGTAAAAGGCAATACTCCTGGAGAAATCATAGCTCAGCGTAATGGCGCAATTTGTATTGCTGCAGACAATGGAGCGGTCTGGTTAACTCACCTGAAAATCAAGAATGCCTCCTACAAAGTAAAAGCAACACTAGCTTTAGATCCATCGGTAGTTAAAAAAATTCCTCATTCCGACTTTTCTCCTTTTGATCGTTTAAATGAAGACAAAAAAACCTTCCGCGAAATTTGGTATGAGGAAGAAAATAGAGTGGGTTACCTGCATTTTAATTTCTACAATGGAGCAATGAGCACCGAACAATGCCGACGGCTTACAGAAGTTTACAAAGAAGCTTTAAAAAAAGACATACGTGTTTTGGTGTTGATGGGAGGACAGGATATCTGGTCGAACGGAATTGACTTGAATACGATCGAACATGCGGAGAGCCCTGCAGATGAATCATGGGAAAACATAAATGCTATTAATGATTTTGTAAAAGAAGTAATTAATACGACTTCAAAAATTGTGATTTCAGCTATGCAAGGTAATGCCGGTGCCGGTGGAGTAATAATGGCTCTTGCTGCCGATAAAGTATTTGCTCGCAAAGGAGTGGTGCTTAATCCTCATTATAAAAAAATGGGAGGCTTATACGGTTCAGAATATTGGACTTATTTATTACCCAAACGGGTGGGCATGGCAAAGGCTCATGCTCTTACCGAAAACTGTGAACCTATATCAACTTATGAGGCAAAATCGATTGGACTTATAGATGATTACTGGGGTGATTATACCGGCGATTTCTGTAAAACGGTCAAAGTTGAAGCTGAAAAGATTGCTTTCGGAATAAACTATGTTCAAACGCTCAGAGATAAACAAAGGCAACGGGAAAATGATGAAAATTATAAACCTTTAGCTGCATACAGAAGCGAAGAATTAGAGAAAATGGAGGAGAACTTTTACGGTGAAAACATGGCTTATCATTTTGCCCGCTATCATTTTGTGCATAAAGTTTCGTGTATGGAGCAAATTCCTGAACAGATTTTAAAGAAATATGCATCGCAAAAAGTAGAAGTTTATTAAAGTCTGTGGAAGCAAGGCCTTTAATAAAAAAACAACCTTCTCTTGGCTTTAGAGAAGGTTGTTTAATCTAAAAATTATAATTGAAACACAGTTTACAATTTTGTTTTAACTCAATTCCATCCGCCACCTAAAGCCTGGTAAATATTTACCACTGCATTCATTTGCTTTTTCTTGGTTTCCACCAATTCCAATTTAGCTTCCAGGGCATCACGTTGAGTCGTCAATACTTCCAGATAGTCAGCTCTTGCAGAGCGGAAAAGATCATTAGAAATATCAATTGATTTGGTCAGCTCATCTACCTGCTTTAACCTCAATTCATAACTATTTTGCGAGTTGCTTATATTGGACAATTGATTAGCAACTTCAACATAAGCATTTAAAATTGTGCGCTCATAATTATAAACCGCTTGTATTTGCTTTGCATTTGCAATTGAATATTCAGCTTTTAACCCATTTCTATTGATGAGTGGAGAAACTAACTCTCCAGCCAATGAATAAAGCATCGATTCAGGAAACTTAACCAAATAATGAGGATCGAATGCCTGCATACCCAATGAAGCAGAAATTCCCAGTGATGGATAAAACTCTGCACGGGCTACCTTTACATCCAATTTTGCTGCCGCCAGTGCCAACTCAGCCTGCTTAACATCCGGTCTGTTAGATAATAACTGTGATGGAATGCCTGCATAGACTTTAGCCGGAGTAAGATCAGTAATACTGGTTGAAGCTCTTACAATTGGCTGAGGATATCGGCCTAACAAAAAATTAATTCTATTCTCCGTTTCAGTAATCTTTTGCTGAACCTCAAATTGCAAACTTTGTGTACTTGAAAGTTCGGCAGAAAACTTACGAACAGCCAACTCAGTAACCTTGCTTGCCTCCTTTTGAATCTTAACAATCTCCAAGGCTTTGCTTTGCAAGTCAATGTTTTGTTTAATAATAGCTAATTGGCTATCTAAGGCCAGCAATTCGTAATAGGAATTTGCAATTTCAGCAACCAGGCTGGTCACTACAAAATTTTTACCTTCAACACTTGAAAGGTAACGGCTAACAGCTGCTTTCTTTGCATTGTGCAACTTGTGCCAAATATCAACCTCCCAGTTACCATAAACACCTACTAAGTAATCAGCTAGTGGATCCGGAACTTCTCGTCCCGGTGTAATTTCAGTTGAGGCATCACCTGCCCCCTGACTGGTATATCTTCCTACTTTTTCCAGACCAACACCTGCTCTAACGCCAACTGTAGGCAATATTAGCCCCTGGCGTATTCTGACTTCACTTTTGGCAATTTCCAGTTCTTGCAGCGTGATTTGCAACTCCTGATTACGCTTTAGCGCTGAGTCGATCAAACTATTAAGGTTTTGGTCAGCAAAAAACGCTTTCCATTGAACCTTCCCCGTATTCAGCGTGTCGGTTGAGCTTCCATAACTTGATGGAACTTGTTTATTTTCTACCTTTTGAGTTATTGAGGGCACTTTGCAGCTCGCCAATCCGACGCAAATACCAGCCAACCCCAGCCCCCAATATATTTTTTTCTTAAGCATTACCTTCTGTTTCTTCAGTTTAATACATCTTCAATTTCAGCCATATGACTATCAACTAATTTGTTTTCAAGCTCTTCAGTTAATGGCTGTTCGTCTTCAATTCTGATCAGTTTATGTCTTTCAGCAATCTTACCAAAGATGTAATACAAACCAGGTATCACAACAACCCCGAACACGGTACCGAACAACATACCTCCTGCCGCAGCAGATCCGATGGTACGGTTTCCAATTGCCCCGGGACCGGTGGCCACCACCAATGGAATTAATCCAGCGATAAAAGCAAATGAGGTCATTAAAATCGGACGGAACCTAACCTTAGCCCCTTCCATTGCAGCTCGAAATACCGAAACTCCTTCACTGTGCTTCTGTACTGCAAATTCAACAATCAACACAGCGTTCTTGCCTAACAAACCAATTAGCATAACCATTGCTACCTGAGCGTAAATATTATTCTCCAGCCCAAATAATTTCAGGAATAAGAAGGCTCCAAAAATCCCTGCAGGTAAGGAAAGAATAACCGACAATGGTAAGATGAAACTTTCGTACTGCGCCGCCAAAATGAGGTAAACAAAGCCCAAACAAATAAGGAATATATAGATGGCCTCGTTTCCTCTTGATACTTCATCTTTAGAAATACCTGCCCAGTCAATACCGAAACCTCTTGGCAATGTTTTAGCAGCAACTTCATTTACAGCTTTAATAGCCTCACCACTACTATACCCTGGCGCAGCCGATCCACTGATTTCAGAAGCATTATACATGTTATGACGTGTAATTTCAGATAAGCCATAAACTTTCTCCATCTTCATAAATGCTGAAAACGGAACCATTTCACCTTTATCATTTTTCACATAAAGCTTTAATACATCTTCAGGCAAAGCACGATATTGAGGCAGGGCCTGCACCATCACCTTATACTGACGTCCGAATTTGATAAAACTGGTTTCGTAGTTACTACCAATGAGCGTCGAAAGGGTGTTCATGGCATTTTCAATAGTTATTCCTTTCTGCTGAGCAATATCATTGTCAATGCGTAGCATGTACTGAGGGAAACTTGCGCTATAGAACGTAAATACAGATGACAATTCAGGACGTTTACTTAGCTCATTGACAAAATCCCTACTTACGGTTTCCATTTTTTTGTAGTCGCCACTTCCGGCTTTATCCAATAAGCGCAACTCAAAACCACCTGCTGCTCCATAGCCGGGTACTGCCGGCGGTTGGAAAAACTCAATACTGGCACCGGCAATATCTTTTGATTTTTCCTCAAGTTCTTCAATGATCTCCTGCGAAGATTCTTTGCGTTCACTCCAATCCTTTAAATTGATCAAACACGTACCCGAGTTGGCACCGGTACCTTCTGTCAAAATCTCATAACCGGCCAGTGAAGAAACCGATTGTACACCATCAATGCCTTCAGCAAGTTTCTGCAGCTTTTCCGAGATTTGATTTGTTCTTTCCAAAGAGGACCCCGGAGGCGTTTGAATAATGGCATAAACCATTCCCTGATCTTCGTTAGGAATAAAGCCTGAAGGCACATTGTCATTTAAGATGACGATACCAACACAAAACGCCACTAAAACTCCAAAAGTTACAATGCGTCTGCTTACAACCTTATTTAATACGATCTCATAATTAATGGATAACTTCTCAAACAAACGATTAAAGCCATCTAAAAATCTATCTACAAGTGTTTTCTTTTTAGGTTTTCCATGGTTATTCTTTAACATTATCGCACAAAGTGCAGGAGTTAAAGTAAGCGCTACTAATCCTGAAAGGATAATCGATGTAGCCATAGTGATGGAAAACTGGCGATAGAAAATACCTACAGGACCTGACATGAAAGCCACAGGAATAAATACAGCCGCCATTAAGAAGGTAATAGCTATAATTGCTCCGCTGATTTCACGCATAGCCCGTTGGGTGGCCTTCAATACGGAGAGGTGATATTTTTCCATATTGGCGTGCACGGCTTCAATCACCACAATGGCATCATCCACCACGACCCCAATGGCCAAAACCAATGCAAACAGTGTTATTAAGTTAAGCGTGATGCCAAAGAATTGCATGAAAGCAAATGTTCCTACAAGAGAAACCGGAACGGCAATGGCCGGAATAATGGTAGATCGCCAGTCGCCCAGGAAAATGAAGACCACAATACCTACCAGGATAAAGGCCTCAACCAAGGTATGCACTACTTTTTCGATAGAAGCATCCAGGAACTTTGAAACGTCGTAACTGATCTCATAATCCAAACCTTTAGGAAAATCTTTCGATTTGAGTTCCTTCATTTTCTCTTTGACGTCCTCAATAACCTGAGTTGCATTACTTCCATAAGCCTGTTTTAAAACGATAGCTGCAGAACCTTTTCCATTAAGCGTTGAGTACAGGTCATACATTGAGCTGCCAAATTCTATCTCGGCAACATCCTTTAACCTTAGTATTTCGCCATTAGAACTTGAGCGCAATACTATATTTCCATACCCTTCTTTAGAGGTATATCTACCCGGATATTTTAATACATATTCAAAGGCTTGAGAACGCTTACCCGAACTCTCTCCGGTTTTGCCCGGCGAGGCTTCAATACTCTGTTCGTTCAAAGCATTCATCACCTCTTCAGCAGAGATTTTATAAGCCAGCATGCGATCAGGTTTTAGCCAAATTCGCATAGCGTATTCCCTGTTACCCAAAATATCAGCAAAGCCAACTCCGTTTACCCTTTTCAACTCCGACAGGACATTAATGTCCGCAAAGTTGTAAAGGAAGTTTTCATTCATTTTAGGGTCTTTGCTGTAAAGGTTGATGTACATCAACATATTGGATTCTTCGCGACTAATCTTGATACCTTCACGAATTACCAACGGCGGAAGCTTATTGGTTACGGCTGCTACACGATTTTGCACGTTTAGCGAGGCCTGATTAGGATCAGTACCAAGATTGAAGATCACCTGAATGGTGGCTTCCCCGTCGTTTCCTGCATCCGAAGCAATATACTTCATGCCAGGCACACCATTCAAGGCTCTTTCTAAAGGTATTACTACTGATTTAATTAAGAGCTCATTGTTAGCACCCGGGTACTCTGCAGTGATATTTACCTTAGGCGGAGAAATGGACGGAAACTGAGTTACCGGCAAATGAGTAATTGCCAGTACGCCCAAAAACACTATGATGAGTGATATTACTATAGAAAGGACGGGCCTTTGTATAAATTTATTAAACATAAAATTAAGTTTGGAGGGTAAAGACTATTCCGTTTTTAGCTTTAACTGACTTATGACGTCTTTAGGATCTTGAAAGTCGTAGGCGATTTTATCGTCGTCTTTAACTTTTTGCACTCCTTCAAGTAAGATTTTATCCGACGCATTTAAGCCGTTGCTAACAATATAGATATCAGGAAGGTGTGAAGTCACAGTAATTTCTCTCGATTTTACTACGTTATTCTTATCCACAACAAATACAAAGATTTTATCCTGTAGCTCGTAAGTAGCTTTTTGAGGAATGACAAGTGCATTTTTGATCGGCACAACCATTTGCACTTTTCCAGTTTCACCATTTCTCAACAACTGATTCGGGTTAGAGAATCGTGCCCTAAACGCAATGTTTCCAGTTTCGTTATCGAACTCACTTTCAATGGTCTCTACTTCGCCTTTGGTTTTCAGCACTTCATTATTGGCCAAAACTAAGCTAACTTTTTGTTTCTGCCCTTTATTAGTGCTGCTTTGGTAGTTTAAATACTCCGGCTCAGAAACATTAAAATAAGAAAACACCTGACTGTTATCTGAAAGACTGGTCAGCAATTCGCCTTCATCAATTAAACTCCCCAGTTTTAACGGAATACGGTCAATAGTACCATCAAACGGAGCCCTGATTTCAGTAAATGAAAGATGCACACTTGCAAGCGCAACTTCAGCCTTTGCCTTATCCAGATTGGCTTTGGCCATTGCCAATTCATTTTTTGAGACTATATTTTTATCGGCCAAAGATTTGGTGTTTTCGTACTCAATTTCCGAAGCTTTTGCTTCTGCCTGGGCTTTCAACAATTCTGCCTCATAAATTTTAGGCATAATCCTAAATAATAATTGACCAGCCTTTACCGATTGACCCTCATCAACATATATATTTTGTAAATAACCTTTTTCCTGTGCTCTAATCTCGATATTACGAACTGAGCGGATTTGCGAAACGTATTCCTTTGTGAATGAAGTATCTATTATCACTGGACTTGTAACAGCATACTTATTTTTTTCTTCTTTCTCTTCTTTAGCTTGTTTACAACTTGTATTGTACAGCAAGGCACAAAAACCTGCAAGCATTACAATTCTTTTCATTATAATGGTTCTTAAATCTGATTATTAAATTTTCAATTAAACACAGGGAAAGTTGATCTGTATGAAAACAAATCAATCGAATTGCTTTATTTAGGGAACAAAGCAAAAGCAGTTTTATGAATTTTTTATGAAGTTATGAAGGAAAATAAAATGATGACGGGGCTGTATTACTAACGTTTTGATTAGCTTAAGATAACAAAAAAGGCCTTTCTGATTACTACAGAAAGGCCTTTTTAATAGTTTTATCAGCAAACTACACGCTCAATAACAAACGAGTAGGATCTTCTAATAATTGTTTTACGCGTACCAAGAAGCCTACAGATTCACGACCATCAATAATGCGGTGATCATAAGAAAGGGCTACGTACATCATTGGGCGAATAACCACCTGACCATTTACAGCAACCGGACGCTCAACGATATTGTGCATACCCAAAATTGCCGATTGCGGCGCATTAATAATCGGGGTTGACATCATTGAACCGAACACACCACCGTTAGTAATGGTGAAAGTTCCACCGGTCATTTCTTCAATTGAAAGTTTATTATCACGAGCTTTAGTCGCAAGGGCAATAACTTCTTTTTCAATCTCAGCCAAAGTCATTGAATCGGCGTTACGGATTACCGGAACTACCAATCCTTTAGGTGCTGAGACCGCAATTGAACAGTCAACAAACTGGCTGTACACAATTTCCTCACCGTCAATACGGGCATTAACAGCAGGGAATTCTTTTAATGCTTCGCACACAGCTTTGGTAAAGAATGACATAAAGCCTAAACCAACACCATGTTTTTCTTTGAATTTATCTTTGTATTTAGCACGAATCTCCATAATTGGCGACATATCCACTTCATTAAAAGTAGTTAACATCGCAGTTTCGTTCTTAACAGCTACTAAGCGTTTTGCAACCGTTTTACGAAGATTCGACATTTTTTCACGTTTTTCAGCACGAGGGCCTGCTGGAACTGCAGGGGCAGCAACAGCTGCAGCCTTAGCCGGAGCAGTAGTTGTAGCAGCCTTCTGAGCCTTTTCAGCATCTTCTTTTGTTACGCGACCATCTTTACCGGTTCCGTTTATATCATTTGGATCGATACCTTTTTCTGCCAAAATTTTAGCAGCAGCAGGCGAAGGATGTCCGGCAGCATAACTGTTGGTTGCAGCAGCAACAGCGGCTGGAGCTGAAGCGGCAACAGCTTTTTCTTCTTTTGCCGGAGCTGCAGAAGGAGCAGCTGCTCCTTCTTCAATTGCACAAATTACAGCGCCAACAGGAATAGTATCGCCTTCAGCAGCTAATGTTTTTAAAACACCAGCCTTTTCTGCAGTTAATTCAAAAGTTGCCTTGTCTGATTCTAACTCGGCAATCACTTCATCCATTTCAACATACTCGCCATCATTTTTAATCCAGCGAGATAAGGTTACTTCGGTTATTGATTCGCCCACGGCGGGCACTTTCATTTCTATGGCCATGATATTGGTTATCTGTAATAATCGATTTGTATTAGCTTGATATAAGAAGAAAGAAGTTCGATCGATGGAATCTTACTTCTTTCTCCTGATTCTATTTTTATTAGTCTACTTTGATTGCCTTTTCGGTTTCTTTTTTAACACCTTCTTTTACCGAGGACTTTACTTTACTGGCAAAAGCATTGGCAATAATGTTGAGTTGTTGTGCAACATGTAGTTTAGAATAACCGGTTGCAGGTGAGCTTGATTCTAAACGACAAATTACATCCAATGGTTCGCGACGAAGGTGGCGCACCAACCAAGGCCAAGCTCCCATGTTTTCAGGTTCTTCCTGTACCCAGATCAATTCTTCAGCGTTACTATATTTTGATTTGATCTCATTGTATTGCTCATAAGGGAACGGATAAATCTGTTCTAAACGAACAATTGCAACATCTTTACGTTTATCTTTTTGCTGTTGATCAAGCAACTCGTAATAAATTTTACCTGAACAGAACAACACGCGCTTAACATCCTTAGCTTTTACGAAGTTGTCATCAATTATCTCCTTAAATCCACCTTTAGTGAAGTCGGCAAGTGGGCTTACACACGCAGGATGACGCAACAAGCTCTTAGGAGAGAATACTGTTAACGGTTTACGGAATTCATTTTTAAGCTGACGACGCATTGCGTGGAAGATCTGTGCCGGAGTAGTCAGATTAGCTACATACATGTTGTATTCTGCACAAAGTTCCATCATACGCTCAATACGTGCAGATGAGTGCTCAGGTCCTTGTCCTTCAAAACCATGCGGCAACAACATTACTAAACCGTTGCTACGTTGCCATTTAGTCTCGGCAGCAGCAATGTATTGGTCAATAACAATTTGTGCTCCATTTACGAAATCGCCAAACTGAGCTTCCCAAATAGTTAAAGTGTTAGGTGAAGCCATGGCATAACCATATTCAAAACCTAAAACACCATATTCAGAAAGGTGAGAGTTATAAATATCGAATGGGGCATTTTCGGTAGCCACAGTTGCTTGAATTGGATTATACTCTTCATCCGACTCCTCAACCTTAACAATTGCATGACGATGGGAGAATGTACCACGTTCAACATCTTCTCCGGTAAAACGAACACGGAAACCTTCATTTACTAATGATGCATAAGCTAAAAGCTCACCCATTGCCCAATCAAGAGACTTGGTTTCGTTGACCATTTTCTTACGCTCCGCAAACAACTTCTCTATCTTGTTGATGAACTTCTTATCTTTAGGAAGGGCCGTAATTTTATTACCCAAGTCAATTAAGGTCTTTTCAGCAACTCCGGTATCAACAGATTTTACGAAATCCTCAGGGGTTGCAAAGCGCATTCCTTTCCAAGGGCCTTGTAAATCAGGCTTGTTAAATACTGGGGATTCTTGTTTCACCTCATCCAATCGCTCCTGCAACATTTTACGGAAGCTCTTATCCATTTCTTTGGCCAGAGTTGCATCAACTTCACCCTGCTTCATCAATTTCTCGTTATAGATTTCGCGAGGGTTAGGATGTTTTTCAATTGCCTTGTATAAGGTAGGCTGCGTGAAACGAGGTTCATCTCCTTCGTTATGACCGTAACGACGGTAGCAAAGAATATCGATGAACACATCATTATGGAATTTCTGACGGTACTCCATCGCTAAGTTGATGGCATAAACAACAGCCTCAACATCATCTCCATTTACGTGGAATACCGGAGATAGCGTAACTTTTGCAATATCAGTACAGTAAGTACTTGAACGGGCATCACGGTAATTAGTGGTAAATCCTACCTGGTTGTTAATTACCAAGTGGATGGTTCCTCCTGTTTTGTAGGCATCTAATTTTGCCATTTGCAAAACCTCATATACAATACCTTGACCAGCAACAGAAGCATCACCGTGGATTAAGATCGGTGCCAGTTTAGTGTAGTCGTTACTGTATTTCTGGTCAATTTTTGCACGGGCAATACCGGTAACAACTGCATCAACAGTTTCTAAGTGTGAAGGGTTAGGGCAAAGACTCAAGTGAACATCTTTACCTCCTGCAGTTTGAACATCGGTAGAAAAGCCCATATGGTATTTTACATCACCACCAAACGGAGCGCTTTCATCATAGTTCTTACCTTCAAACTCAGTAAAAATATTTTTATAGGTTTTGTTCATGACATTGGCCAACACATTCAAACGACCGCGGTGAGCCATACCAATAACAAACTCTTGAATACCTAAATCTGCACCCTTCTCAATTACTGAATCCAAAGCTGGAATTACAGCTTCAGCTCCTTCTAAAGAGAAACGTTTTTGCCCTAAGAATTTGGTATGCAAAAAGTTCTCAAAAACTACAGCTTGATTCAGCTTATGAAGAATGCGTTTTTTCTCATCAACAGAAAATTGCTGTTTATTGCGGCTTTTCTCCATACGCTCCTCAAACCACTTCATTTTCTCAGGGTTACGGATGTATTTGTATTCAGCCCCTATCGACTCGCAATAGGTTTCTTCCAGCAATTGACGAATATTTTTTAATGTAGTTGGACCTAAACCAACTTCAGCACCTGCGTTAAACACTGTATCCAGGTCAGCATCGCTAAGCCCAAATGTTTCCAGTTCTTTGCCTGGAAAGAATTTCATCCGCTCGCGAACAGGATTGGTTTTTGTGAATAAGTGACCACGCTGACGGTAGCCATTAATCATGTTTAACACCTTCATTTCTTTATCAAAGTGCTCGTTAGAAACAGGCACTTCGGCTCCGCCATCAGATTTACCCAATTCAAAGCCTTCAAAAAACTTCTGCCAGCTAAAATCTACTGAAGCTGGATCGTTCTTGTATTGTTGATAAAGCGATTCGATATACGAAGAGTGCGCGTTGGTAAGATACGTGAGGTTATCCATTCTACTTACTTATTTTCCAAAAAATCTGTCGGGTAGCAAAAGTAGTTAACTTAGGTGTATATTGAAAAGAAAAAGGCAATTTTGTATTGATTTATAGCAGTAATTCACCTCACCAGCTCTATCTGCACAGTCAGAGCGAACATATTGTCAATAATCAGTTTTTAACAGGTAAAATACAGGCGTTGAACCTCGGCATTTGTATCGACGAAGTCAATCATTTCAGCAACTGTTTTTATTACTGTTAAACGATCTTGTGGCTCAATATGACCACTAACAGTCAGGTTGCCTGAAGCCAGAAGAGGCCATCTGGGTAAGTTATCAAGGATTTTCTTTAGAATGATGTTCACATCTCCAAAATCGGTATCTGAAATCAGGAAAGTAACCGCATAATCTGGATCGTAATAGGTAGCAACTTGCAATAAATCCTCAAAAGGCAAGTTAGCACCTAAGTACAACACATGATGCCCCCGGGCTTTAATCAGGTAATTAGTGAATATAAGGCCGATCTCGTGTGTTTCACCTTGGGGCAAAAACAACATATATTTTTTTGAATGCTCGGGATCGGGAGTCGGAAGGCTATTAATTGCCGTTAGAAGCTTTTGCTTAATAAGATGGGTAATAAAATGTTCATGAGCAGGGTTAATGGTACCTGCTTGCCACATGATACCTATCTTATGAAGGAAAGGATAAATCACCTCCAAAATTGTACGTTCAAGGCCCAAAGCATCAATACTCGATTGAAAAGTTTGTTCAAAGGAAGTCTCATCAAGTGTTAACATTGAATTGCAGAAGGCTCCAATTGTACAGGAACATCCGTTAATTTCACATTCTGATAGTTTTTCGATGTATAAACAGATCTCTTTTTCCGACATCTTAGCCACTTCGGAAATTCGCATACCTGAATCGAGTAGCAAAGAGATGTTCAGAAATTTTTTCAGGTCATTATCATCATAATACCTGATATTGGTGCATGTTCTTTTAGGTGTAATTAAATTGTAGCGCTGTTCCCAAATACGAATGGTATGTGCTTTAATACCGGTCAAACATTCTATGTCACTAATCGAGAACTTTTTCACTTTTCCTAAATTTTCTGCAAGTTTAACAATTGTTTTTCCAAAGTTGTTTTGTGATATGCATTGTACCGCTTTACGAATAATTAAAATTTAGGTTACAATAAAGTCATTTCTCTAACGCTCAGCAATTTTTCATCCAATTATAACCTCCACTCGTTTTTTTATAACGATTTAACAATCAATTTGTTTGAAAAGGAAAGTTTATCTGAACTTCTTCAAACCAAACAATTAACCTGATGTTATAGAATAAATTAAAACGTTTAAAACAATTTCTCAAAACTCATCTCTTAAATGCTCTACTGATATGAATTTACGTGAAAAAATCCAGTCGGCTTACGTTGATTATGTGCTAAGCAATGATGAACAACCGAAATCGGTTTATGCCTTCACTAAAAAACTAAAGCTTGGTGAAGAAGATTTCTATAGCCACTTCAACTCATTTAATGCCATCGAAAGTGGCATTTGGGCTGACTTAATCTCTCAAACGGCAGAAAATGTTAAATCGCAGGATGTTTTCAAGCATTATTCTGCCCGCGAACGCATACTTTCTTTTTTCTTTACAGTAGTTGAAGCCATGAAGCCTCATCGAAGCTTTATCAACTATTCGCTTAAACATGCCGGCAAAAGTTTTTCAACCCCAACTGTTTTAAAAAAAGCCAAAACCGAGTTTGAGTCATTTGTTGCTGAGGTATTGAATGAAGGTATTGATAAAAACGAAATAGCTGACCGTAAATATTTTTCTAAAAAGTATAAAGATGCACTTTGGCTACAGTTTGCCTTTGTTGTAAACTTTTGGATCAATGATGATAGCGAAAACTTTGAGAAAACCGATGAAGCCATAGAAAAAGGCATTAATGTAACGCTTGATTTAATGAGCCGAGGCCCAATTGACAATTTGCTTGAATATGGTAAATTTTTAGCACAGCAAGGAAAAGAGAAAGTCAGGTTTCCGTTTTAAGCTCACCAACCTACGGGAAATCACTTAACCAATTTATTTAGCCCAATGCAGATTTCATTGGGATAATTACCTGTTATCATCAGTGTAATATAGTATGAAAGAACAAAACAGTATACCTGTCACAAAAGTTGAGCGCTCTGTCAGATTTGTAACTACAGGAGCAAAGGTAGGAGTGAATTATTTAAAGCATTTCTCCAAAAAGCTGGTAAATCCGGAATTATCTAAAGATGAGCTTAATGAAGACAATGCATCGGATATATATCAGGCATTGAGTCAATTAAAAGGCAGTGCCCTTAAAATTGCACAAATGCTTAGTATGGATAAGAATATTCTGCCCAAAGCTTACTCCGATCAATTTTCACAAGCACAGTATAGCGCCCCTCCTCTTTCCGGCCCCTTGATTATACGGACCTTTACCAAATACTTCGGAAAAACTCCCGAAAAAATCTATGACTCGTTCAACCTTAAATCAACACATGCGGCTTCAATCGGACAAGTACACCAAGCATGGCTAAAGGACAAAAAGCTGGCCGTTAAAATTCAGTATCCGGGAGTTGGTGATAGCATCAGCTCTGATTTGAAAATGATAAAACCTTTCGCCTTTAGGTTACTTGGAATGAGTGAAGCTGAGTTGACTGTTTACATTAAAGAAGTAGAGGAGAAACTTTTGGAAGAAACGGACTATGAACTAGAGGTCAGGCGATCACAATATTTTGCTAAAGAGTGTGCTCATTTACAAAATTTAGTATTCCCTGAATACTACCCCGAACTTTCAAGCAAACGGATCATCACCATGGATTGGATTGAAGGGATGCACCTGAAAGAATACCTGGAAACCAATCCATCTCAAGCCGAACGCAACCGGATTGGTCAGGCTCTTTGGGACTTTTATAATTTTCAACAACATGAATTACGTGAGGTTCATGCCGATCCTCATCCAGGAAATTTCTTAATAACTCCTGAAGGTAAACTCGGCATAATTGATTTTGGTTGCATAAAAGAATTGCCTGATAATTTTTACTATCCTTTTTTCGCCTTCGTTAATAACCCGTTTGAAGATCGCCATCGCACTATTGATTATTTCAAGCAATTACACATGATTTTTGATGATGACTCTCCTGAAATGGTTGAGTTTTATTATCAGAGCTATAGAGAGATGATAGGATTATTTGCAAGGCCGTTCGTTCAAAAAGTATTCGACTTTAGTAAACCCGATTTTTTTAATGAGCTATTCTTTTTAGGTGAAAAAGTATCTAAAATGAGAGAATTTAAGCAAGCCAGAGGTGCTAAGGATTTTATTTATGTAAACCGAACTAATTTCGGCTTATACAATATTTTAAATGATCTAGGAGCAACCGTTAGAACGGACACTTATAAACCCCATTTGTTACAGGAAAATGCATAAACAACTCAAAAGGATACAAACCCAATAACACTTCAATACTTACTGTTTATGAAAGTACTGCTCACCGGCGCCAATGGATACATAGGCACTCGCCTATTGCCAGTTTTAATTGAAAAAGGCCATGAATTAGTTTGCCTGGTGCGTGACCGAAGGAGATTTCATGAACAATTGGGCACAAACTCCAAAATTAGCGTTATTGAAGGAGATCTTCTAAAAAGCGAATCGTTGGACAACATTCCGCATGATATTGATGCTGCTTATTACCTAGCCCATTCAATGGGGGCCGGCATAAGGGAATTTTCAGAATTAGAATCAATTGCGGCAGGAAACTTCATTAACAAACTTTCCCAAACTAAATGCAAGCAAATAATTTATCTCGGGGCCATCTCCAATGACAACGATCTATCTCCCCATCTTAACTCTCGTCTCCATGTTGAGAACTTAATAAAATCAGGGCCTATAGCATATACCATTTTACGAGCAGCTATAATAATTGGTTCGGGCAGTGCTTCTTTTGAAATCATCAGAGATCTAACTGAAAAGCTTCCAGTAATGATAACTCCAAAATGGCTAAAAACACGTTGTCAGCCAATTGCAATAAGAAATGTTTTACAGTATTTGGAGGGTGTTTTGGGAAATAAAGAAACTTATAATCGACAATTTGACATAGGCGGCCCCGATGTTTTGACTTACAAGCAAATGCTCCTTGGTTATGCTAAGGTGAGAAAGTTAAACCGACTGATTATAACACTACCTGTTCTAACGCCCCGTTTGTCTTCTTACTGGCTCTATTTTGTAACATCCACCTCTTTTCCTCTTGCTCAAAACCTGGTTGAAAGTATGCGCAATGAGGTGGTGTGTAAAGAAACAAGTATTAGAAAACTGCTAAATTTTAATTTAATAACCTATGCAGATGCCTTGTCATTAGCTTTTTCCAAAATCGAACAAAACGCCATTGTCTCGAGCTGGAAAGATGCACTAAACTCAGGTTTATTAAAAACTGAGTTTATGAACCAAGTAAAAGTCCCCGTAAACGGTGTTCTGAATTATAAAGTTAAAGTAGATTTCTTAAGAGCACCGGCAGAGGTATTTGTCAATTTCACCCAAATTGGAGGAAACCGGGGTTGGTACTTCTGGGATTGGATTTGGGATTTACGAGGCCTTCTTGACAAAACTGTTGGAGGCATTGGTTCTCGTCGAGGCCGAACAAGCAATGTAACCATTGAGCCGGGAGATGCACTTGATTTCTGGAGGGTTTTGCTGATTGATAATAAAAACTTACGACTGTTACTTTATGCAGAAATGAAACTACCCGGGGAAGCATGGCTTGAATTTAAGATAGTTCAACATGACAAAAAACAATACCTTAGTCAGATTGCAACATTCAGGCCTCATGGCTTATGGGGAAGAATTTACTGGTGGTTAATGTGGCCATTTCATCTCATTTTGTTTAACGGAATGGCCAATCGAATTGTTAACTACACTACTCAAAGAAACCTCAAGCAAGCATAATTGCAGTCGAACAATTTCCTCGATTAAGTAAATTAAAGTATATTTAAGAAAAACAGCATGTTATGTTAAAAGTTCAGGATATTCTAGATAGAAAAGGCAATACTGTTTATACTATTGATGCCGATGAAACTGTTTATGATGCTTTGGAAGATCTCGTTGAGAAGAATATTGGGGCTTTGGTAGTTACTGACCACGGCAGACATATTGGTATTATTACCGAAAGAGACTATGCTCGTAAAGTAATTCTGAAAAGTCGTTCATCAAAAGAAACGAGGGTGAGGGAAATTATGAGCGACCAGCTTTTAACAACTACCCCACAAACTCAAGTAGAAGATTGCATGGACTTAATGACCAAAAATCGTTTACGGCATTTACCTGTTGAAGAGGATTTTAAGCTGGTTGGAATGATTTCAATTGGAGACGTGGTAAAATACTTAATGGAAATTTATGAAATGATTATAGATGACTTAGGCCATCAAATACGTGACTGTAAAACTGACTTTTAAAAGTTAAGGCCGAGCATTAAAGCTCGGCCTTAACTTTTATTGCCTACTTCGTCTGTAATTGCTCTAATAAATCAAGATCCATAACCAATCTTTCAACTACCCGGTTATTGACAATATGTTCTTCAACAATTTCTTTCACATCTTCTAACTGCACCTTACCGTAAAAAATGCCTTCGGGATATACCACCACAGACGGGCCCAATTCACAGGTTTCAAGGCATCCGGCACGCTGAGCTCTAATTTCAGAATTCAGTCCTTTATCTTTAATCAGCTTCTTAAATTCAGCCACCAATGCTAAACCATGCTTTTCTCCACAACAAACTCTGGTTCCCGGAGCACGCTCATTGGTGCAAACAAAAATATGCTTGTCGTATTTCATTTTATGCAACATCCTATCCTTTTAATTCTTATTAACGGAAACAAAGGTAAATCTTATTAGTTTTATTTTTAGGAAGAAGATGATTAACGCTTTTTCTGCGGTAATCGCTAAAGTCTATTAAAATTCAATTACTATGGTGAAAAACATCCTGATTACCGGCGGCAGTGGTTTAATCGGCACTGAGCTAACCTCATTATTACAACGTAAGGGTTACAAAGTTGGCTGGTTGTCACGCTCGAAATCAGCTAAAAATTCATCTATTGAGTTATTCAATTGGGATGTAGAAAATCAGGAAATTGACCTTAATGCACTGTACTTTGCTGATGTTATCGTAAATCTTGCAGGCGCAGGCATTGCCGACAGACCATGGACTACACAACGTAAACAGGAAATTATTGACAGTCGTGTAAACAGTATCAAACTGATCGCCCAATCGATTAAGGCTATTGATAAAACAATTGAATCCTTTATTTCGGCTTCGGGCGTGGGTTATTACGGCAACAGGAATGATGAAGTTTTAATGGAAAACGCCTTGCCTGACAACGATTTTTTAGGACGTTGCTGTGTTGAATGGGAAAACGCTGCGGATGAAATTAATCAACTTGGAGTAAGAACCGTAAAGTTGAGAACCGGCATCGTATTGAGCATGCGTAATGGAGCCTTACCCAAAATGCTTAAACCAGTACAATTGGGAGCAGGTGCGGCATTAGGAACAGGGCGACAGTGGATGAGCTGGATACATTTAATTGATATGGTTAACATTTACCTTCATGCCATTGAGAACCCACAGTTAAGCGGGGCATTCAACGCTGTGGCTCCAAATCCTGTCACTAACAAGCAGTTTACAAATAGCATAGCCAAATGCCTAAATAAAAGCATTTGGCTACCTAATGTCCCTGGTTTTGTTTTAAAAATTGCTTTAGGAGAAATGAGCCACCTTGTGCTTGACAGCGACCGTTGTTCTGCTAAAAAAATCCTTGAATCCGGCTTTCTGTTTGAGTACGAAAATCTTGATGAAGCTCTTACTAATCTTTTGAGCCGTTAAGCAATTCAGCTTATTTAGCAGTAATTCTTCCAACCCAACCTCCTCCCGGAGCAAGGAGCACTTTTAATTTACTATTTTTATTTACTTCTTCGCTTTGCATTTTGTAGTCAATACCGTCTCTAGCAGCATTAACTCCATCTTTCCAAATGGTAATTTTATATTGCTTATCGTCTAAAAAAGATAAATTAATTTCCAATTCACGAGCCGTCCAGTTATTCATAGCACCAATATACCAATCACCATTACTTGCATTACGAGCCATCGTAACGTATTCTCCAACTTTTCCGTTCAGCACCTTGGTATCGTTCCATTCAACAGGTACTTTGCTTAAGAACTCCATGCACTCAGGTTCCTTGTAGTAATTGGTAGGATTATCAGCCAACATTTGCAATGGGCTTTCATAAACCACATACATTGCTAACTGATGACAGCGAGTACCCATGCTCATTGGTTTATTAAATGATGGATACCAATCGTCCTTTTGTGCATTAATCATAGCCCCAGGGGTATAATCCATTGGCCCGGCTGCCATACGAATAAATGGAAGCGTGACATTATGCTTTGCATCAATCTTTTTGCTATCATCCCACTTATTTTGCTCCAATCCATATACCCCTTCACGAGTTAATACGTTTGGATACAAACGTTGAATACCGGTTGGCTTGTAGCTACCATGGAAATCAACTAATAGTTTTCTCTTAGCGGCCTCCTGTGCAACACGTTCATAATAATTCACCATTTTCTGGTCATCGCGCTGCATAAAATCAACTTTGATTCCTTTAATTCCCCACTTTACAAATTGATCGAGTGCACTCGTCATATTTTTATCCAATGCCGTCCATGTTGTCCAAAGTATCAACCCTACATTTTTTTGCTTTGCATAAGCTGTCAGTTCTTCCATATTAATAGCCGGAATCGACTTTAACAAGTCACGCGTATCAGACCAACCCTCATCCAAAACCACATACTCTAACCCGTATTTAGATGCAAAATCGATGTAATATTTGTAGGTTTCATTATTTATCCCTGATTTAAAATCAACACCTGTAATGTTATTTGCATTCCACCAATCCCAGGAAATTTTGCCTGCTTTCACCCAACTATAGTCATCCGTTGTAGCTCGGTTTAGCTGATAAACTAATTGATTGGTTAATAAATCTCCATCGTTTTTAGCAATCATCAACAGGCGCCATGGCAGTTGTTGCGGACCGTTTAATTTTGCCAGAAAGTTCTCTCTTTTAATCACCTTAACATCCCTGTCGCTTGTTTCTTTTTCTTCAAGCGGATATTGCGGTAATGTTCCATGAAACCCATTCCTTCCATTTCCAACAATCCACAACCCGGGATAGTTGAATAAATCCGATTCAGTAAGCAACACTTTAACATTTCCTGCATCTACTAAAGCAGGCAAACTTGCAAGCTTATCCTTATCAATTGAATCAAGAGGCCATTGAACGTAGGTACGCTCATTGTGAGAGTAAAAGCTTTTCTCCAACGGATACCAGGCCTTACTCGCTGAAGAAAAGTTAACATTCACTTCCTCATCTACTACTTTATAATCACCACTTGCTGTAATCATCCATCGATAGGCAACTCCATTATCAAAGGCTCTGAAAGCTAACTTTACCTGCTTATTTAAGTTGAGAATAAGTTCATTATACTTATTCTCAACTTCCTTTTTCTTTTCTTTTACCACAGGGCGTAACACCTCGTTAACACTATTTGTTTGGGCCTTTACATTTTTTACAAAAGGAAGGGCATTATCAAGTTTCAAATCAATTGCTGAAGAAGCAATAGTTTCTTTACCGTCAACCCATACGGAATAAGTAATTGCAGGATTGGTGCTAACTTTAATAATGATAGTCTTATTGGGAGAGCTGACACTAAATTGCTGAGAGAATGCTTTTATCCCAAAAAAGTCATTAGGGATTTAAGTTTTTGTCAAGTCAAATGTTTTATTACAATTCCATAGGCCGGTAAACCATTCTCTTCGTTTCATGGCCAGCGACAGTTTTAGGATTTTCTGGCTGCCGTTTTTTACCATATACCCGCCAATGGCAAACACCTTGTAGCGTAATGTTTTCAGGCGTTGTTCTACTTGGGTATTAAGCACGACCTGCCTGAAAAGGCTGATGAAGTTATAGGCCATCATCACCCAGTTCAGGGCCGCTTCGGTGGCATCAAAGTTTTTAAGATTGAAGCTGTCTGCCCCAAAATCGTATTTCAGTTCTTTGATCCGGTTTTCGCAATTGGCCCTTTGCCGGTACAGATTCCACACCTGAAGTGCCGGCAGGGTTAAATCGGTGACAAAACAACTGTAGCGGTAATTTTTATAAATGCCCTCGTCTTCAAATAGTTTCAGCGTTTTGCCCGTTGCACAGGGGCGTTCACTGACTTGCTGGCGGACCATGACCAGCCTTCTGGGTTGATCCCACAGGGGACTTTGATAAGTGCTTTCGGCCACTTCGATACCAGCAGTAACTTTTACCCACAGGTGTTGTGCGGCGAGTTTTTGTTGGATCGGTTTGTACTGCCGGGCGGCAATGATGTAGTTGCCCACTTGTGGACTTTGCTCCAGATACTCAAATACTTCTTTACCGTAAAATCCACTGTCGGCCCTGAATAAGCCTATTTTTTTACCGTTTAGTTTTTCGATCGTATCGGCTAAAAAGCCCTGAAAATTATTGCTCGTATAGCTGTCGCCGCTTCGCAGCCAAAAGTTGGCGACCATTTTTGTTTCCTCTATAAAGGCGATTAAAGGATGATGACTGTTGCGGCCTGGCTTAAGGGGGTTGTATCCTTTTTTACTACCCTGTTGCCCGCCGTATCGGGTAAGGATGGTGGAGTCGACATCCAGCGTGTAATTATCATACTGCAGATTGCCAAAAAACCATTGGTATAAAGGGGTGAAGATCTGCTGGTTGGTGGCCAGGGTATGTTTATTAAAAAAGCGCTGGATGGCTTTACTGCCTGCCATTTGTTTGAAACCCCAGCATTGTTTCATGACCGCATCATGGCGCGTTACCTCGCAATGTTCAAACTTGTTGGCCCCACACCATATACTGGTCATAAACTGTTGGATGAGTTGATGCGGAGAATACCCCCGGTTTGACCCTGGGGCTGGCAATGGCAACTGATCCAATGCAGCTTCAAAATCCATCCTGTCCAACATTTTTTTCATCAAAATAATACCCGACCAAGGAGTTATTTCTTTGTCTGTAAAGTCAATTTTCAGGTCCAAGTTCAAATAAGGTTTACTTACTGCAATTTCCTCCAATTTACATTGGTATAAAACCAATAGTTATCAACAAGTTAACACTCTTAATTTCTAATGGCGGTCATTAGAAATTGAGGCTAATGACTTTTTTGGGTTTATTGTAAATAGACAAATAAATAATAGCGCTGATATATATTTCATGTTTTAAGGTTTGAAAAACAATTTTACTTATTTCATTCTTAATCAAAAGAAAGCAGTCGAAAGCAGTCAAAAAATCATTATTTTATTTTAAGCTTAACCTGTAACAGGCTTAATCTAATTATACAGACGTTTTAACAGTTAAGTAGTACCAGTTTAACAATCTTTCTTTTTAGTTAATGCAACAAGCAATAAGTATTTTCTGGTTTCGCAGGGACTTAAGAATAAGCGATAATGCAGCACTGTATTATGCGTTAAAATCTGAATATCCTGTCCTCCCCATTTTCATTTTTGACACTGAAATTCTAAACAAATTAGAAGATAAAGACGATGCACGGGTGCATTTTATTCACAAAACAATACTAAAGCTTAATAGTGAACTTAAGATGCTTGACACTTGCCTATTGGTAAAGTTCGGATCTGCCCAGCAGATTTGGGAAGAGCTAATAAATACTTATAATATAAAAGAAGTGTATACCAATCACGACTATGAACCTTATGCTATTAAGAGAGATACCAGCATAGCCAGTCTATTGAGCACACATACTATTAAATTTAACACATATAAAGACCAGGTAATTTTTGAAAAAGGTGAGGTTTTAAAAGATGATAAAAAACCTTATACCGTATTCACTCCCTATAAAAACAAATGGATTAAAAACCTGAATGATTATTACTTTAAGTCTTACCCTACTCAAAAGTACTACTCAAATTTTCTTAAAGCACCATTGTTTGACATTCCAACTCTTAAAAGCATTGGTTTTCAAGAATCAACCATACCTATACCTGAAAAAAAATATCAATCTGTAATGAAGGAATATGCAGAAAAACGTGACTATCCGGGCATAAAGGGTACCAGTCTTATCAGCATACATTTACGCTTTGGTACAGTAAGCATCCGGGAGCTCGTACAAAATGCAATTGCCGCAAAGGCCGACACCTGGTTAAATGAGCTTATTTGGCGGGAGTTTTATTTTATGATTCTTTGGAATTTCCCGCATGTTACCCATTCTGCCTTCAAGCCAGAATATGATCGGATAAAATGGAGAACTAATGACCAGGAATTTCAAAGGTGGTGCAATGGCAATACAGGTTACCCTATTGTGGATGCAGGCATGCGTGAACTTAATAGTACCGGATTTATGCACAATCGTGTACGAATGATTGTAGCAAGTTTCCTAACAAAACACCTTTTGATTGATTGGCGTTGGGGGGAAGCTTACTTTGCCAGAAAACTCCTCGACTTTGAACTTTCAAGTAACAATGGAGGTTGGCAATGGGTAGCCGGATCCGGCTGTGATGCTGCACCTTATTTTCGAATTTTTAACCCTTATGAACAAACGAAAAAGTTCGACCCGCATCATTTATACATAAAAAAATGGGTACCTGAATATATGGAATTCAGCTACCCTTTACCTATTGTGGATCATAAATATGCTCGAGAACGGTGTTTAAAAGCTTACAAAATGGCTCTAAATGGCCTGAAGTAGTTCTAACTCAAATATAAAATTGGAATTGGCTGGTGCCAGTGTTTTCCCTTGACCATCGGTAATTGTTCGTTCTCCAAAAACATATCCTGAAGGAACGTATAAGATAATTTTCCCACCTGGCTGAATCAGAGGTATGCCTATTTGAAACCCTGCAATTAAATCACCAAGGGTATACGTGGCAGGTGCATTTATTGTACTTTCATCAACCACCGTTCCGTCAAGCAACAATGCTCTGAACTTTACCTGCACTCTGGTACCCGCATTATAAATGATATTGCCTGTACCTGGCTGAACGATGTTATAATAAACTCCGCTTGAAGTTCGAATATAAGGCAACTCTTTTTGTTTCAGAAAGCCTTGGATAGCTACTGTATCTTTGCCGAGCTGCTCGTCAAATTTACGCTGCTCATCACGTTGCTGTTGCAACGGATCGTAATCATCTTTTTTACAGGAGATAAGTAGCACGAAGGCTAACAATGGAAGTAATAGAAGGTTTTTCATATTGAAATTTATTAGGTATATATAATTTACCTAATAAATTTCACTAATCCTCTGCTGTAACAGTTTATTTATTCAACTTTCTTCAGTTCAATATCAAAAATCAGAACTGAATTGGCTGGAATTGGACCGTTTGCGTATGGCCCATAACCTAAATGAGAAGGTACCAATAATTTCATCTTTCCACCTTCCTTAATTTTTTGCAATCCCTCAATCCATCCAGGGATTAATCGATTCAATTGATACTTAAAACTCTCACTTGAGTCAAAAACATTACCATTAGTAAATTTTCCAGTGTAACCAACAGTAACAATTGAAGCGGCAGCCGGAGCTACTCCTGTACCTTCTTCAATGATTTGATAATTTAAGCCTGTTGACGTTTTCTGAACTCCTGTCAAACTGTTCGTATTAATATAATTGGAAATAGTGGTACTGTCAGTTTTCCATTGTGCCTGATAATCAAAAGGCGTCGGCTCCTCTGATTTTAAACAAGCAGTAAAAGCAAATGCTGCGAATAAAACTGTTAATGCTAAAACTAATTTTCTCATATAAACATCCATAAAAAAGGTCCGCATTACGGACCAATACCTTAATTATTATCTAATTTGAACTAATACTTTTCAATCTCAACCAAATTGATATCAAACACCAAAGGTGTATTCGGAGGCACAGCTGCATTTCCACAGCTACTGTAAGCCAGATGAGAAGGAATCATTAAACGAATTCTACCACCTGTTCCAATTAATTGCAAGCCTTCTGTCCAACCTTTTATTACCTGTTTTAAATTAAAGGAAGGTTTATACCCGGCAGAGTCGAACGCCTTACCAGAGACATCTGTTACAAATGAACCTCTGTAATCAGCCTTTATAATAGAACTTGAACGTGGCTTTTGTCCTTCTCCTGCATTATAAATAACATAAGACAAACCCGACTGGGTGGTTATCACACCAGTCATTCCTTTACGAGCTACAAACTCACGAATGGCCTTTCTATCTGCCGAATCTTGCGTTGCTGTATATTCATTCACGCAGCCAGGAGCGTAAGGATCCGTACCACACATACTCATCAAAAAGCCCAGGGCCAACAATAAAGGGAGGAATAATTTCTTCATTCAGTTTACTCTTTATATTTTATTAGAGAACGCAAATATGCTTGGAATCGGATAGTTATAAAAATATTTTTTTGTTTATCTGACAAAATCCCGCTTCAAACCCTTGTCAGCTAAGAATGTTCCTGAAAAAACAACGGCGATATCAAAAGTTATCGCCGTGTAATCCTCATAGTTCTAAACTCAATTCGCTTTTAAAAACAATATTTATTTTCCTCAATCAAGGTTTTAGCAACACGTTGACGAGCATCTTTACTATTAAACGGTTCTGTTTTGGTGAAACGTTTCAAGCCCATCATCATCATTCGAAGCTCATCACCTTCTGCAAATGAATTTAGTGCCTCCTTACCGTGTAACCAAACCTGATCCATTGCCTCATTCAAATAAATACGAGTAATATCAATTTGATTGGCGCAAACTTCTTCTCCCCGCATTCCAATCAATTTCTCTGTACGTAACAAGGCTGATTCTGCCACATAAGCCAATGATGCCATATCTGCTATGTTCATTAAAATTTCCTGTTCTTTAGCCAGGGTCATCATTAATTTTTGAACAGCTGCACCGGCAACCATTAATGTGGCTTTTTTGATATTCTTGATTAATCGTTTTTCGTATGCAAACAGACCTTCATCAGAAACGTTAAAATCAGGAATTGACATTAACTCTTGTGCAACTGCCTGAGCCGGGCCCATCAGGTTCAATTCACCTTTCATGGCACGTTTCAACATCATATCTACAGTCAACAAACGATTTATCTCGTTTGTCCCTTCAAAGATCCTGTTAATGCGGGAATCCCGATACGCCCGATCCATTGGAGCTTCAGCAGAGAAGCCCATACCGCCATAAATCTGCACACCTTCGTCGGTTACATAATCCAAAGCCTCAGAACCGTAAACTTTTAAAATGGCACATTCAACCGCAAACTGCTCTGTACTTTTTAGTTTTGCCTTACCAGGTTCCATGCCGTCGGCAACTAAAGCCTCATAAGCATCGTCGATATTTTGTCCTGCTCGGTACATTGCCGACTCAACTGCGTAAATCTTTGTAGCCATTTCGGCAAGCTTATAGCGAATGGCTCCAAACTTGGAAATAGGCAATTTAAACTGTACACGCTCATTTGAGTAGTTTACAGCTTTATTAACTACCTCTTTTGAAGCACCAATTGCTGCGCCAGCCAATTTAATACGGCCGATATTTAAGATGTTTACAGCGATTTTAAATCCGTTTCCTCTTTCGGATAACATGTTCTCTACCGGAACATGGCAATCATTAAAGAAGATTTGACGGGTTGAAGAGCCCTTGATTCCCATTTTGTGTTCTTCTGGGTTCATGGTGATACCGCCAAAGTCTCGTTCAACGATAAATGCCGACAAGTTCTCGTCATTATCAATTTTAGCAAAAACGATAAACACGTCAGCAAAGCCACCATTGGTTATCCACATCTTTTGCCCGTTGATTACATAATGCTTTCCATCTGCCGATAAAACAGCCTTAGTTTTACCAGAGTTTGCATCAGACCCCGAGTTTGGCTCAGTTAAACAGTAAGCTGCTTTCCACTCTCCGGTAGCCAATTTAGGAATGTATTTATCTTTTTGCTCGGCATTACCGTAGTATAAGATTGGGAGTGTTCCGATGCCGGTATGAGCCGACATGGCAACTGCAAATGAATGCCCTGCTCCAATAACTTCGGCTACCAGCATTGAGGTGTTAAAGTTTTTACCAAAACCTCCGTACTCTTCAGGTACAGAAACTCCCAAAATGCCTAATTCTCCGGCTTTGTCCATTAAGCTTTCCATTAACCCCTCTTGATGGTTATCAATGGCATCCAGCTTCGGAAACACTTCGGCTTCCAGAAAATCAGAGCAAGTTTTAGCAATCATCAATTGTTCTTCATCCCATTGTTCGGGGATAAAAATATCAGCGGCGTCAGTTTCTTTAATCAAAAACTCTCCACCTTTAATTTGTTTATTTTTAATTTCTTCCATAATGGTTGATTATTATCGATTCAAAAACTAATTCAGCAACTCAAATATTCCGGCTGCTCCCTGTCCGGTTCCAACACACATGGTTACCATACCGTATTTTTGTTTACGGGCACGAAGCTCATTCAGGATCTGAACTGTAAGCTTGGCTCCCGTGCAGCCAAGAGGGTGCCCTAAGGCGATAGCTCCCCCATTCACGTTGATTAAATCAGGGTTTAATTCAAGGTTACGAATAATGGCCAGTGATTGTGAGGCAAAAGCCTCATTCAATTCAATTAAACCAATATCTTCTTTCTTCAAACCACCTTTTTTCAATGCTACCGGAATAGCCTCAATTGGACCTATACCCATGATACGAGGAGGGACACCGGCAACGCCGTAACTAACCATACGTGCAATAGGTTCAGCGTTTAACTCTTTTAACATTTTCTCAGAAACCACTAAAACAAATGCAGCTCCGTCAGAGGTTTGAGAAGAGTTACCGGCGGTAATGCACCCATTTGCAGCGAACACTGGCTTTAATTTTGCCAGTTTATCAAGTGCTGTGTCGGCACGAGGACCTTCATCTGTATCAACCACATACTCTCTGGTTTTCTTTTTCATATTCGAATCCAGGTAATTTTCTTTTACCGTAATTGGAATAACCCCGGCTTTTAAGGCCCCGTTTTGTTGAGCTTTAATTGCTTTCTGATGTGACTGAAATGCAAATTCATCCTGATCTTCTCGAGAAACATTAAACTCTTTAGCAACCGCTTCTGCAGTTAACCCCATTCCCCAGTAATAGTCAGGGTTATTTTTAGCTACTTCAAAGTTTGGCACGATCTTCCATCCGCCAAAGGGCATTCCCGACATTACTTCTACTCCACCTGCAATAATGCAATCGGCCATACCAGCCTTTATTTTGGCAGCTGCGATCGCGATGGTTTCCAAGCCGGAAGCGCAATAACGGTTCACTGTCATTCCAGGAACCTTATCAGTTTTTAGCCCCATCAAAGAGATCATGCGACCAATATTTAAGCCCTGTTCAGCCTCAGGTGTGGCATTACCCACTATTACATCGTCAATTTTGTCTTTATCAAGATTGGGCACAGATGCCACCATATGTCCAACTACCTCAGCAGCCAGATCATCCGCACGCATAAAACGAAACACTCCGCGTGGCGCCTTACCAACGGCGGTGCGATATCCTGCTATAATGTATGCTTCCATGTTTTATTAGATTCTTAAGTCGTGAATAACTATTCAAGACCGGTTAAAAATATCTTTGTTTTATTTTCTTTACTTTTTCTAATTGCGAAGTGGCTTACCCTTGGTTAATATACTTTGGATACGCTCAAGCGTTTTCTTCTCACCACATAGCGATAAGAAAGCTTCTCGCTCAAGATCAAGGAGGTATTGCTCAGTAACAACAGTAGGAGCCGATAAATCTCCGCCACACATTACCCAACCCAGCTTTTCTGAAATCTTTTTATCATGCTCAGAAATATAGCTGCCTGAATACATGGTATTTGCTCCTGCATAGACCATACCTAATCCTGATTTTCCAAGTACCTTAATATCCTTTCGCTGTACAGGTTGAACATAGCCGGCTTCAGCCAATTCTATTGCCTTAGCTTTTGCATCAGCAATTAGCCGACTACGATTCATGGAAATATCAAACTTGTCTTTTTGCAAGTACCCCAAATCATAAGCCTCTAATCCTGAAGTTGAAACTTTGGCCATCCCTATAGTTAAGAAACGATCTTTTAGTACATTTTGTTCAATTTGGCCTTCGCCAAAGGCATCCGAAGCCCTCAGCGTAAACTCTTTAGTTCCTCCTCCACCAGGAATTAGTCCTACTCCAAACTCAACCAATCCCATGTAGGTTTCTGCATTAGTTTGAACAAAGTCTGCATGCAAGCAAAGCTCGCAACCACCTCCCAGAGTTAAATTATGAGGAGCGGCAACAACCGGTATGGATGAGTAGCGCATACGCATCATGGTATTTTGGAACTGACGAATGGCAAAATCCACCTCATCCCAATCTTGTTCAATGGCCATCATGAAAATCATTCCCACATTGGCTCCAGCTGAAAAATTGGCTCCATCATTACCCACAACCAAACCACGAAAATCTTTCTCTGCCAGTTCCACGGCTTTATTCAAACCGGCTAAAACTTCTCCGCCTATGGTATTCATTTTAGTATGGAACTCTACGTTAAGAATACCATCTCCTATATCAGTAATTGTAGTCCCAGCGTTTTTCCATACCGTTTTCGTTGGACGGACAGCATCTAAAATGATGTATTCTGATGTTCCAGAAATTGCTTTGTATGATTTTGAAGGAATATCATAGTACAATTTCTGCCCGTTGTCGATTTTATAGAATGAAGTATTTCCGGCGGCAAGCATTTCAGTTACCCAGGCAGCAGGAACATGACCGTATTTCTTCATCATTTCAATACCTGCCGCAACGCCTAAGGCATCCCAAACTTCATACGGACCAAGCTCCCAACCGAAACCGGCACGCATGGCATCATCAATACGATATAATTCATCTGAAATTTCAGGAATTCGATCAGAAACATACTCAAACAGACCTGAAAAGGACGCTCTGAAAAACTCTCCTGCCTTGTCAGGTCCTTGGGCATAAGCTTTCATTCTAGCTCGTAAGTCTTCAATAGGTTTCAGCATTTCTAATGTTGCCGATTTAACCTTTTGTTGTGGCTCGTACGCTAAAGTTTTAAGGTTTAATGAAAGAATTTCAGACTTACCATCTGCTCCTTTAATTTTTTTATAAAAGCCTTGTCCTGTTTTGTCTCCCAACCAATTATTCTGCTCCATTTTAGCAACATAGTCAGGCAGTTTGAATAAATCACGAGCTTTATCCTCCGGACAATTATCATATAATCCTTTGGCAACTTTAACCATGGTATCCATCCCTACCACATCAGTTGTGCGGAAAGTAGCGGATTTTGGCCGACCTAATACCGGACCGGTAAATTTATCAACCTCGTCTACAGTAAGCTCCATTTTCTCCACCAGGTGCAGCATGGCCATAATACCATAAACCCCTATACGGTTGGCAATGAAAGCAGGCGTATCTTTACACAATACTGTTGTTTTTCCCAAGAATTTATCGCCATAGTGCGTCAAAAAGTCAACAACTTCTGGTTTAGTATAAGGAGTAGGGATAATCTCTAATAGACGAAGGTAACGCGGCGGGTTAAAAAAGTGTGTTCCACAGAAATGAGCTTTAAAATCTTCACTTCTGCCTTCAGCCATCATATGAATAGGAATTCCTGATGTGTTCGATGTTATTAATGTTCCCGGCTTGCGGAATTTCTCCACTTGCTCAAATACCTTTTTCTTTATTTCAAGATTCTCAACAACTACTTCGATAACCCAGTCACATTTAACGATATCCTTCATGTTATCTTCAAAGTTTCCTGTGGTTATTTTGCTAAGAACTTCTTTATTATAAACAGGTGAAGGATTGGTTTTAACAGCGGTATCTAATGAACTGTTTACTATTCTGTTTCTAACAATCGGACTTTCTAATGTTAACACATTTGCAGTATCGGCCGCTAAAGATTCTTTAGGCACAATATCAAGTAATAAAACCTCTAGACCGACATTGGCAAAGTGGCATGCTATTCGAGAACCCATAATTCCCGATCCTAACACCGCGACTTTTTTAATGATTCTTTTCATATTTTGAATTCACTGATTGATTATTATTGATCTTAACTTATGTTTAGGAAATTACTCTATAGCTTCGTCTTCGTCTGGCTGGTAATCCTGAGTCAGTTTGTTTATTTTCTGAAGTGCTTCAATGCAAATATTTTTTTCCTCTTCGGTTAAATTTTCGGCCAGGTACTCATTGAATTTCTTCACAACCCCGCTGGCTATCTTTCTTTTTTCAACCCCCAGTGGAGTTAGAAATATTTTAACAAGGCGCTTATCATGGGTATCGGTTTCTCTGTAAATCATTCCCATATCTTCCATACTGTTGAGTAACCTGGATAAACTGGTTGCCTTTTGACCCAGTAAACCGGCCAATTGTGACACTGTTGTTCCCTCCTTAGCTACATTCATTAACAGATATCCAAAGGCATGTGTAATTCCATATTCAGCAGCAATTTGATTGTATTTATTAGCAATACTTTGCCAGCTGATTTTCAAATAGTAATCAATAGTATTTAGCTCTTTCAATTATTTATTGGTTTAGTTGATGATTTGAAAACTTTATTCTAAATTGGTCAAGCAAGCATTTTTACTATGCACGCATAGCGAATCTAAGCAAAAGAAAATTACTATGCAAGCATAATGAATAAAAAATATCAAATTATTCTCTCAAAAAAAAAAGCATAAAACAAAAAGCGCTACGTGGTGATAGCGCTATTAATATTTCTTATTTTTTGATTGATCCAGCTATTTTTCAAGAAATAGACAATAGATTAAACCCTTACCATCCTTCGGCTTTATCGTCACCCCGCTTATCCGCTCCCGCTTCATAATATCCCCACTGCGTTTTTAAAATAGCATCGGCTCTACCCATTGCAGCCCTGGATTTAAAGTTGTATCCTTTGCGTTTAAGTTTTTCAATTGTAAGACTGTCTATTGCACTTTTTTCATATTGAATCGAATCCGGAGTCCATTGAAAATGAAACCTGCCGGCATTAACTGCCTGTTGCATGCTCATTCCATGGTCAACAACATTCATAATATTTTGAAAAACTGTTGTTATTATGGTTGATCCTCCGGGGGTTCCTACTACCATAAACAATTTGCCATCTTTTTCTAGTATGGTTGGCGCCATTGAACTCAACATCCGTTTTCCGGGCTGAATTGAATTGGCCTCACCTCCTGTAACTCCAAATAAATTTGGAACACCAGGCTTCACACTAAAATCATCCATTTCATCATTCAGTAAAAAACCTGAGCCTTGCACAAAAACCTGTGATCCAAAATTAGCATTGAGTGTTGTTGTAATTGCCACTGCATTTCCTTCCCTGTCGACCACTGAAAAATGCGTGGTTTGGTCACTTTCCTTAACATTAATCGCAGGAGTTTTGAATCCTAAATCACCCGGTTGAATTGCTGAACTTGGAGTAGCCTTTTCAAATGAAAAATTTGCCATCCTTTTTTTCAAATAATCAGGATTGAGCAAGGCCTGAACAGGAACACTATAAAACTCCGGATCACCTAAGTAAGCAGATCTATCGGCATACACCCTACGCTCTGCCTCAGTAATTAACTGAACACTCTTTTCTGTATTCCACCCCAAAGCTTTCAAATCATAGGCTTCCATTATTTTCAATAACTGAATTAAACAGATCCCTCCACTTGAGGGCGGAGGCATTGATATAACCTTGCAGTTTCTATAGGAGCCGGTAATGGGTTTACGCCATATTGATTGATAATTTTTCAAATCAGCATGCGTTATCAACCCTTTACCCCATTGCATTTCTTTAACAATATTATCGGCAGTTCTACCCTCATAGAATCCGGCTCGTCCCTTATCTCTAATAAGTTCAAGAGCGATAGCTAAATCTTCTTGCTTTAAGTTATCTCCAGCCTTCCAATTTTCTTCCTTTATAAAATATTTATTCTCTGGCTGGTTATATTTTACAAAATCGGCCTTATACTTATTTAATTCTCCGGCCTGCATGTCAGTTAGCGTAAAACCGTCTCTTGCCAAATCAATTGCAGGCTGAAGCAATTCGGACCATTTTAATTTACCATATTTTTGATGAGCCTGAACCATTCCATCAACTGATCCCGGCACCCCAACAGCCAAATGCCCTTGTAAGCTTAAGTTAGGAATAACATTCCCTTGTGCATCAAGATACATATCTCTACTTGCTGCAGCTGGTGCAGTTTCTCTGAAGTCAAGAGAATTAATTTCACCTTTTGCCGAACGATAAACCATAAAACCTCCACCGCCAATATTACCTGCAATTGGATATACTACCGCCAGTGCAAACTGAACCGCAACGGCAGCGTCAACAGCATTCCCGCCTTTCTTAAGGATTTCAACACCCACTTTTGAGGCTTCAGGATGAGCACTTACAACAACTCCGTTATCGTATTTATTTTCCGGCGATTGCCCTAATTGCCCTTTAACACATGATGTAAATAATAGTGTTAAGGTCAGAAACAGGGATAACTTATTAGATAAATGGATCATATGCTTTTAATCGGTTTAAACCAAAGATAAAATGATAACCGGGTGAATCAAGCCTTCTTAATAAAAATTGCCCTGCGGTTATCCCCCAGGGCAATAAACAAACACTAAACAAATTATTATCTTATTAAACTGCCAAAGGTTCATCATGAGCATAAATTTGCTCTACAGCAGTTTTATTCTTTTCTAAAATAACTTTACGCTTAAGACTAAGCTTCGGAGTCATTTCTCCTGCATCAATAGACCATTCTTTAGGCAAAATCACAAACTTTTTCACCTTTTCCCATTTACCAAAGCCGTCGTTATATTTATCTACCTCTTGTTGGAAACGTGCTATAACCAATGGATTATTAATCATTTCGGAGTTAGAGCCACAGTTTAAACTATGTTTCTCACACCATTCTTTCAAAATTGGAAATGCCGGAACAATAAGGGCTGAAGGGAAACGCTGGTTTTCACCCAACACCATTATTTGCTCAATAAACACCGATTCTTTGAATTTATTTTCAATCATCTGCGGGGCAATATATTTACCTCCGGCGGTTTTGAACATTTCTTTCTTACGATCGGTAATTTTTAAGTACTTCCCTTCTACTATAACCCCAATATCTCCAGTATGGAACCATCCATCTGTAATGGCTTCTGCGGTGAGTTCGGGGCGTTTGTAGTACCCTTTCATAACATTTGGACCTTTACACAGAATCTCACCATCTTCAGCAATTTTAACATGAACCTCGTCAATGATCTTACCTACGGTTCCGAAATAATGACCCTCGGGCTCTAAAGTATTTACTGCTATTACCGGGGATGTTTCTGTCAACCCGTAGCCTTCCAATACCGGAATGCCTGCCCCGTAAAATACTCGAGCCAGTCGCTCTTGCAAAGCAGCTCCCCCTGAAACAATCGCTTTTACATTACCTCCAAGAGCATCTTTCCATTTAGAAAAAATAAGCTTGCGAGCCAGCTTCAATTGCTGTTCGTACCACCATCCGTTTTTACCATCATGTTCATATTTCAGCCCTAAATTTAGCGCCCAGAAAAACAATTTTTTCTTCACCCCGGTTAAGGCTGCACCTTTGGTCACAATTTTATCGTAGACCTTTTCCAATAAACGCGGAACGGTAGAAAAACAATCAGGCTTTACTTCGCCCAGGTTGGCTGCAATTGTTTCAGTACTTTCGGCATAATAAATAGAAACACCGATAGACATATACATATAAACTACCATTCGCTCAAAAATGTGCGAAAGGGGTAAAAAACTTAATGCTTTATGGGTACCAGGAGGGCAAATTTTTTGACAAGCCATTACATTGGTTACTAAGTTCCCATGAGTAAGCATTACGCCTTTAGGGTTACCGGTTGTACCTGAAGTATAAATTAACGTTAGTAAATCTTCAGCCTGTACCTGCCCATTCCATTCCTTTAAAACAGAACGGTTGCTTTCTTTGCCTAATTCTTTCACTTCTTCCCACGAATGGGCTCCGCTTACCTCATCGTATGTATAAATGGCCATTAACGACGGTACCTCATGACGTACCCGCTGAACCTTTGCATATAGCTCTGCATTGGCTACAAACAATACCTTTACTTCGGCATCGTTTAAGATGAATTTTAAATCATTTTCAGCCAAAGTTGGGTATAAAGGAACATGTGTGGCATCAATTTGCAAAATTGCAAAATCAACAAAATTCCACTCAGGGCGATTAGGTGACATATTGGCCACACGATCGTGTTTGCCAATACCTAATTGTAGCAAACCTAAACTTAATAAGTCTACTTGTTCTCTAAATTCCTGAGCTGAATATTTAATCCATGCACCGTTTTTTTTAGCTGCTACAACCTCTCTCCCCTGATAACGATCAGGCATGGTATTGAGAAGGTCGACAATGGTGTTCAATTGCATCATAAGGTATGGTTAAAGGTGTATAATTATTGAATTTGGTTTAACTTTCTGAAATTGATAATATACCTAAAATAACCGGCTTATCGATTTCCCCTTTCATATAAAATTCACATTTGATAAACCTTATACCAAATCAGTATTTGGTACAAAGATATTTTTATAGACCAACAAAGCAATATTCCAACAAAAATTTTTCCTACAACACTATTTACTAAATATAATTTTGAATTTAAAAAACTTTTGCCATTTAATTTAAATACTTTCCTATAGGGAAACCAATCAAAAAGCAAGCCATATTCTCCACCTGAAGAAGTAACGCCCAAAAGAAAACAGTAAAGGAAGAAACTTCATCCCTTCTCCAACAGGTTATACTTTAGAAATTTAAAAAACAGAGGGAATACATCAGTTAAGACGTATTCCCTCTGAGAATTTATGGCACTGCAATCTGATTTATTGCATGTATATTTTTTCAATCAGTTGCTGATTGTTATTAATAATTACTTTGCGTTTTAAACTTAATTTAGGAGTCATTTCCCCACCATCAATAGTCCATTCTTTTGAAAGCAATTCAAACTTTTTCACCTGCTCCCACTTACCAAAACCCTGATTAAAAAGTGCTATCACCGCTTCGTATTTCTTAATCACTTCAGGATGTTTAATCATTTCGGCATTGTTGGTATATTGAATAGAGTGGCGAGAACACCATTCTTTTAAATTCTCAAAACTGGGAACAATTAACGCCGCAGGGAAACGCTGATTTTCCCCAATAACTAAAATCTGTTCTATGAGCAGTGATTCTTTAAACTTATTTTCAATGATTTGCGGGGCTACATATTTTCCACCTGCAGTTTTAAACATTTCTTTTTTCCGGTCAGTAATTCGTAAAAAGCCATTTGGGTCTAATTCTCCAATGTCTTCTGTATGGAACCAACCTTCTGCATCTATAACCTTTTCCGTTAGGTCAGGACGTTTATAGTACCCACTAAACACATTTGGCCCCTTACAAAGAATCTCCCCATCGTCTGCAATTTTTACAGTAATGCCGTCAATAGGTTTTCCAACGCTGTTAAACTTATAATTCTTCGGATCAAAGTGATTGGCAGCAATTACCGGTGATGTTTCAGTTAAACCATAGCCTTCCAAAACAGTTATTTCGGCAGCCATAAAAACTCTGGCTAAGCGAGGCTGCAAAGCAGCACCTCCCGACACAATCAATTTCACCTCATTGCCAAGCGCTTCTCGCCATTTGCTAAAAACAAGTCTATTAGCCAGTTTTAATTGTGTTTCGTACCACCAACCATTGGCTCCGTTCAACTCATACTTTAAACCTAAATTTAAAGCCCAATAAAAAAGCGTTTTCTTAATACCGGTAAGCTCTGACCCCTTAATGGTTATTTTATCGTAAATTTTTTCCAGCAAGCGAGGTACAGTGGTAAAGAAATGAGGTTTTACCTCTTGTAAATTAGCTGAGACGGCCTCTATACTTTCTGCATAATAAACTGTAATTCCCAAAAAAGCACAGAGGTAATTTGCTACCCGTTCAAAAACATGTGAAAGTGGCAAAAAACTCAATGCACGTTCCACCCCTTGCGGAATAAACTTATGCAAAGCCTGTAGCTGACTTATAATATTATGATGACTCAACATTACCCCTTTTGGAGTTCCTGTTGTCCCAGACGTGTAAATAATGGTTAAAATACTGTTGGGTGAAATTTGCGCTCTTCGTTTGTTGATTTCCTCAATATCATTTTGGGGATTGCACAATTCCTTCCATGAAAGAATGCCAGAAATATCATCATAGGTATAAATTGCCTTTAATAATGGAATTTCTGATCGCAGTGCATCCACCTTTTCATATAATTCACGAGTTGAAACGAAAATCACTTTTACCTCGGCATCATTTAAAATAAATTTGATATCCTGATCTGCTAAGGTTGGATACAGGGGTATGTGAACAGCACCTATCTGAGTTATGGCATAATCAACAAAATTCCATTCAGGCCTGTTAAAGGACATATTTGCTACTTTATCATTCGGACCAACACCTATACTTATCAGTCCCGAACTCAACTGATTTACTTGATCGGTGAATTCGTCTACCTGATATTCATGCCAACGTCCATTTTCTTTGGCACACACAAATGGCTTGGCGCCATAACGTTTCCCTAAAGAATCAAACAAATCAACAATTGTCGTTACACTCATTGGTTTCCTTTTTATGCAGAACAAGCTGTCAAAGCAACAACTTTAACTAAGATTTATAATTTTTAATATTAGCAAGAATACGACTTTTTAGATGATTGTTGCCCATTTTACAAATTTAATCACCATGCATTTAATTATGCATGCATAATTTTTTGAGATTGTATTTTCTTTCCCTATCTTGCCGTTTATAAACCTTACAACCAACCTTTGCGGAAGCTCAAAAGTTATGAAGATAAGCAATAAAATGACGCAAGAACTTAATATAGAGCAGCCTATCATTATGGCTCCTATGTTTCTTGTTTCTAATGAAGCGATGATGAAAGCGGCTATTGAAAGTGGCATGATGGGTGTTTTCCCTAGCTTGAATTTTAGGAATGAAGGCGAATTGGAGAATGTTTTAAATAACCTTAAAGAGTATAAAGAAACACACCCTGAGTTCAGTGGAAACTATGGCGTCAATCTTATCGTTCAACGATCTAATCCATTATATGAAAAGCATTTAAAAATTTGTATTGACCATAAGGTTCCTTTTTACATTACATCCTTAGGCAACCCCAAGCCTGTTATTGATTTAGCACACTCTTATGGAGCCAAAGTATATTGCGATGTCACCAATATTGATCATGCTACCAAATGCGCCAAACTTGGCTGCGACGGGTTTATCGCAGTAGGACAAGGTGCTGGAGGCCATGCAGGTCCTAGTCCACTCCATTTACTGGTACCTTCTTTAAAATATCATTTTCCAGAAATACCAATTGTAGCAGCCGGAGGCATTGCCAATGGCAAGGGCATTTTATCAGCTCTTAGCTTAGGAGCCATGGGGGTTTCAATTGGAACCCGTTTCATCAACTCAACAGAAAGTTCGGTAAGCAATGCATACAAACAAGGAATTATTGATGCTAAAATGGAAGACATTGTGCTTACGGAAAAGCTTTCAGGCACGCCTTGCAATATTATCAATACACCTTACGCAAAAAAATTAGGTTACAAGCAAAATTGGTTTGAAAAGCTATTATCAACCAATAAGACCACCAAAAAATATTTTAAAATGCTTGTGCAAATTAATGGCATGAAAAAGCTGGAAGATGCAATACGACCTAATAATTATAAAACCCTTTGGTGTGCAGGTCAATCGGTAGAGCTTATTAATGATATTTTACCAACCAAAGAGATTACTGAAAGATTACTCCGAGAGTTGGATGAAGCCTATGAACTATTACAACAAGAGTTATTAGCTGTCAATCTGTCTAAATAAAATCGCAAAACTTTAAACCTATTCCTATCTCTTGTACAATAATGAAACAACTAAATAACCTCATCAATAAAGCCAAAACTTCTTCATTTAACCTTTGGGTATTAAACAGGGTTTTATGGAGAGCTATACCATTTAACAGCCCGCATAAATTTGAGATAGCTGAGATAACAAACGAAAATGTAAAGATTAAAATGCCTTACATCCGTAAAAATCTTAATCACATTAAGGGATTGCACGCGTGTGGATTGGCTACTCTTTGTGAATATGCATGCGGCTTACAGCTGATGAACATTTTGGGTGCAGCCAACTATCGCATTATAATGAAAGATTTGACAATGGAATACCATTTTCAAGGAAAAACGGATGTTACCGTAAACTTTAAGTTTTCGGACAATGATGCCGCTGTTATCAATAATGAACTGCTCTCTACAGACGCTGTTTTCAAAAATTTCGAGCTACCGGTATATGATAATATGAACAATCTTATTTGCACTGCCAAGGTGAACTGGCAAATTAAGAGATGGGATAAAGTGAAGACTAAGGTATAGAAGCTGCAGTCAACTTATAATACTATATCCGAAGACGATGATGGGCTGCCATAGTTTTTCTTCTCTTGGTTAGCCCCTAAAAATGGTGTTAACAAATCTATTGGAACAGGAAAGATTGTAGTTGAATTATTTTCTGTCGCAATTTCCCGCAGCGTTTGAAGATACCGGAGTGTTAATGCACTAGGTTGGTCGCTAAGAATTTTGGCAGCATCGGCCAAACGTTGAGATGCCTGAAATTCCCCTTCGGCGGCAATAATTTTTGAACGACGTTCACGCTCAGCTTCCGCCTGCTTGGCCATTGCCCGCTGCATCTCCTGAGGCAAATCAATCTGCTTAACTTCAACATTAGAAACCTTAATTCCCCATGACTCTGTATGAGCGTCAATAATTTGTTGTAACTTCTGATTGATCTTTTCTCGCTGAGATAGCAAATCATCTAATTCAGATTGCCCCAAAACACTTCGCAAGGTTGTTTGTGAAAGTTGTGATGTGGCAAACAAGTAGTTCTCTACCTCCACAATAGCCTTTTGCGGTTCAATAACACGAAAATATACCACTGCATTAACTTTTATGGAAACATTGTCCTCAGTAATAATATCCTGAGGAGGAACATCCATAACTACAGTTCGTAAACTTACTCTCACCATTTTATCTATAATGGGTATGAGCAATATCAAACCCGGTCCTTTAGATCCGGTAGCTGGCACCAAACGACCAAGCCGGAAAACAACACCTCGTTCATATTCGCGTAAAATCCTGATGGCATTTGCCAAAACAATGATGGCAAATACAACAACAACAATTATTAAAATAGATGCCGGTTCCATAAGTATTGTTTTTAATTTCTATAACATGAATTCAACCGTTCAATAGTGATTCAACCTTTAGGTTCATATGTTCCATTGCAACCACGCGGACCTTACTGTCCTTGTCAATTTTTCCGCTGATTGATTCGGCCTTCCATATTTCTCCATGCATTCGTACCAAGCCTCTGGGGTCAAGTGTTTCCAATGATAAACCAACTTCTCCAATTAAACCTTCTATACCAGTTACAGGCTTTGCCCGTTGCGCCCTCAGACCCACACCAATTACAAAAAGAAAAAACAACGTAGTAATCGCGGTGGATGATACAATAACTCCCCGGGAGATTTTAACAAGCTCTAAGGAAGAATCGCTCCGAATCAACATCATAGAACCAAGGATTAATGAGATTGCCCCTCCAATGGCAAGCATGCCGTGACTAACAATTTTTATCTCGAGCAAAAAGAGGATGATCGCGAAAATAATCAAGGCGAGCCCTGCATAATTAATAGGCAGGCTATGCATCGTGTAAAACGAAAGAATGAGGCAAATTACACCGATAATACCCGGCAAAATGGCGCCTGGATTATAGAGCTCAAATAGGATACCATACATGCCCAACAATAACAAAATGTAAGCAATATTCGGATCACTTAACAGATTGAGAATTTTCTCGGTAGTACTCATGGTCAAAGGCTCAATTCTTGCCGCTCTGGTATGAAGAATTTTTACTCCTGCACTTGTTTCAATTTTTTTTCCGTCAATTTTTCTGAGCAGGTCAGTTGTATTATTGGCTACCACATCAATCACGCTTTTATTTAGTGCTTCATTCTCGGTTATTGAAATACTCTTTCTTACTGCTTCGTCGGCCCATTCCAGGTTGCGTTTTCGTTTTTCGGCAATGGAACGTATGAATGCCGCCGCATCATTGGTGGCTTTGTTATTCATAACGGAATCCATCGGTCCCTGAATATTTATCGGATGAGCAGCACCGATGTTGGTTCCCGGTGCCATTGCAGCAATGTGAGCTGAAAGGGTGATAAAGACACCTGCTGAGCCGGCATGCGCTCCTCCCGGTGAAACATAGACAACAACAGGCACAGGGGATTCTAATATAGCGCTCACAATTACCCGTGTCGATTTCAATAAACCTCCAGGGGTATTGAGTTGAATAAGCAGGCATTCAGCTCGTTCTTTTGATGCATACTCAATGCCCTTACTAACATATGCCGCCGAAACAGGATTTATGGTTTCATCAATACTTATCTCTACTACTTTTTGGGCAAAAAGGATGGCAGGGTAGCTCAATAAAATGGCGATAAAAAATAAATAACGCCTCATGATAACATCCATCAAAACTGAAGTTGTGTTTACAATGAATTTAAACATATAATTATAAACCACTAACTACAAGATAGTTAAATAAAACCGCATTAACAATCCAGGAAGGATGGGATAAAAACGCTACCTAACCATTCATCAAAAAGAGTTAATCAGAAGAGCAAACGCCCTCTTAACTTACTGGACATTAAAGAGTTTATGACAAAAATTGATTAAATTTATGAGTACAGCTAAGTAAAACAGATTTTAACAATCCTTTACTTATTCTTGTTCACACCTATAAACTAAGTTAACTCTATGGCAACTGATAATTTTAACAACCACACACCTGTAACTATTGGCTTTGCAGGTGATGTTATGCTAGGTCGAATGGTCACTGAAAAAATTTCAAAAGAGGGTTATAATTATCCTTGGGGCAATATGCTCCCACTTTTTAAAAACACCGATTTAAACCTGGTAAATTTAGAAGTTCCGTTAACCCATTATAATAAAGAACAACGACGAAGGGGAAATAACATAAAAGCAGATCCTAAAACAATTCAGAGCCTTATTGACGCACGAATTGATGTGGTTAACCTTGCCAATAATCACATACTTGACTTTTATGAAGAAGGCATGCTTGAAACCATTGATCTTTTGAATAAAGCAGGCATACAGCATATAGGTGCGGGAAATAATATCGAACAAGCCACTCAGCCCGTCATTATCTCTAAAAACGATATCAAAATTGGTTTTATCGGCTTCACCGATAATGAACCTTATTGGCTGGCTGTCGATAAGCCTGGTACTAACTACGTTCAGGTTGGTGATATTACACCAGTTCAGGAGGTTGTTAATTCCATACGTGATAAAGTTGATATTTTAGTTTTAAGTATGCACTGGGGAGATAGAATTGCTGACAGGCCGATGCCTGAATTTGTTTCTTTTGCACATAAAATTATTGATTCAGGGGTAGATATCATTCACGGCCATGGAGCTCACGTGTTTCAAGGCATTGAAATTTACAATGGCAAATTAATAATGTATGACACCGGTGATTTAATTGATGATTTCGACTTAAATCCGAATGTAAAAAATAACGAGTCCTTTTTCTTTTCTTGTGAAATAGATAAAAACGGCATCAAGAAACTGAAGCTGACACCAATTAAACTTGAGAACATGCAAGCGAATGTTGCCCAGAACTCTGATTATAATGATATCATGAGACACATGCAGCAGTTGTCATCAGCTTTTGGAACAAACATCAATGCCAATGGTGAAATTGTTGTGAACTAAGTGCATAAAACGAAACAGCGGATAAGTTTTACTCTTATCCGCTGTTTCGTTTTTCCTGTCACCCAACCTATCTTATGGCTGTAGTATCAAATTTCATCCAGTAATTATAAGCTCTGGCTTGATCAGTATTAACTGATTTAATAGCCTCAAACTTATATTTCACGTTAGTATTAGCTTTCAGCACAACAGGTATGGTTTGTAATGATCCTTCACGACTTACCAAAACATCAACCTTATCGCCTATTTTTTTATACCCTAACCACTTTGCCAAATCATCAACACGATAATTATCAAAAGCAATTATTTCATCATTAACATTAATTCCGGCTTCGTAAGCGGCAGTTTCTTTTACTACTCCGGTTACGATAATTTTACCATTGTCTGTTTTGGTATTGGCTCCGAATAAAACTTCAGAAGATTTGCCTTCATTTTGGTTTACCAACTGCAACCCGACTGCATTTAAGTAGTCATTATAAGGAATGGGCTGCGTACCATTAACATACTTAGAGAAAAAGTCATCTAAATTACGACCACAAATTTTTTCTGCAGCCGCTTTAAATTCAGCATCCGTAAACCCTCTTTTCTCATTCTGATAATACTCGTTATATAAGTACTTCATTAAATCATCCAAATCTTTTGCACCCTTTGAATTACGCAATATCTCCATATCCATCATTAGTGCTAATAATGAACCTTTGTCATAATAGCTAATGGTTGAGTTTGCCGAGTTTTCGTTTGAACGGTAGTATTTGATCCATGCATCAAAACTAGATTCGGCAACAGGTTGCACATAATTACCAGGCTGATTGGTAACCTTGTTAATGTCTGAAATCAAAATATCTAAGTATGCCTCAGGAGTATAAAAACCAGCACGACGAGTCAATAGATTATCATAATAAGCTGTAAAACCCTCTGAAAACCAAAGCATTGAAGTATAATTCTCATTATCATAATCAAACGGACCTAAAGCTTCAGGACGCAAACGCTTTACGTTCCACAAGTGGAAATACTCATGGGCAATTAGTGAAAGGAATGATTTATATGATTTATCATTAGTAAAGCTAAATTTTGCAGTTTGTACTGTTGTTGAGTTTAAGTGCTCCAAACCTCCTCCACCAGTTGGCAAACAGTGTACAATAAAGGTATAGTGTTTACAAGGATTGGTGTCAAATACTTTGGTTGCTTCTTCACAAATACGTTTTAAGTCTTTTGCTAAGCGAGCTTTATCGTAATTTCCTCCACCGTACATAGCTACTTCATGCGGAACACCTGCAGCTTCAAAGGTGAAAATATCCTGATTACCGATTTCAATAGGAGAATCTGCTAAAACATCATAATCATTACTATAACGAGTCCATTTATCGCCATTAACAACCTCTAATCCTGTAGAAATCTCTTTCCAGTTTTTGCTTGGAGTTATTTTAACAGTAGAAGGTAGTTCTTTCTTTCCATCAATATACATAAACACGTTCGAACCATTCAAATAAGCATGAGCAGCATCAATGAAACTAGTTCTTACTGTAAGTTCAAATGCATACACCTTATATTTAATACTGATGTTTGAAGCCTTATTAGCTGCAATTTTCCATGTGTTTTTATTAATCTTCTTTGCTTTTAAAGCTGTAGAACCTGAAAAAGCTTCAAATTGCTCAACATGGCGAGCAAATTCGCGAACTAAGTATGAACCTGGAGCCCATACAGGTAACTTTACAATTAAATCTTTTCCATTCCAGTCGCTTACATCCATTTGGACATCCACATAATGCTGGGCAGCATCGTTAAATGAAAGTTTGTAGGTTAGTTTAGGATTGGTTGCAGCTGAAACTGTACTCATAAAAAATACGGATAGTAAAATAAGTGCGCTTAACTTTTTCATTGATTTAGCTCTCTTTCGTAAGGGCACAATATTACGAAAATGTTAATGCTCTCAACACACACTTTTAAGTAATAAAAAAGTGACATATCTCAGAATCAGACAGAAGCATAATAGACGCTCATCAATTTGCCATATTTTTTCGCTAACTTTTAGTTCCATTTAATCCGATCGAACTATGAAACTACGCTCTTTAAACAGGCTCTTATTTCTTCTTTGCTTTAATCTATTGCTCATTGGCCCTGCTTTTTCTCAAAAGAAAGCCTCCGACAACATTCTAAAAATTATGAAAGAAGCCTATGAGCTTTACAAAGCTGATAAAAGCGGAAAAAACGCGGATTACATACCTTATCTGGCCAAAGTTGACCCAAATCTTTATGGAATTACCGTTGTTACCGCCGAAGGAAAAGTTTATGAATTAGGCGACACAAACTTCGAATTCGGTATTGAATCGATTTCAAAAGTGTTTGTATTGTGCCTTGCAATGCAAAGTCATACACCTGAAGATATTATGCAGAAAATAGGAGTTAATGCTACCGGATTTCCGTTTAACTCTGTTACCTCGATCGAACTGCAAGGCAAGAAAGCTGTTAATCCATTAGTTAATGCCGGGGCCATGGCTACCACCAGCTTGGTAAAAGCCGAAAACGGTGCTGCAAAATGGAAAAAGATCAATGACTACTTCAACAAACTAGCGGGGAGAGAAATTAAGGTCATTGACGAACTCTATCAATCAGAGGCTGAAACCAACCAGCATAACCAAGCCATTGCTATTTTATTACAATCATATAATGCCATTTATGACAATCCTTTAGAGTCATGTGATATTTATACTAAACAATGCTCATTTGGGACAACAGCCAAGGATCTGGCAATGATGGCTGCAACTTTGGCCAATAATGGAATACAGCCGATTTCAAAAGAGCGGCTTATTGAAACCGATCATATTCCAAAAGTTTTAGCAGTTATGGCCACCAATGGCTTATATGAAACTAGTGGAGAATGGCTATACAGTATAGGGTTACCTGCTAAAAGCGGTGTTGGAGGAGGAATAATTGCAGTTGCTCCTGGCAAAATGGGAATTGCCGTATTTGCACCACCATTAGATGAAGCTGGAAATAGTGTTAAAGCCATTAAAACGATTCGTTACCTGTCAGATAAACTTCAACTTAATTTATTCAAGGCGGCCGAACATTAAAAAACCCTACTTGGATCTTACTACAATTGACCTTAGAAACCAAATTAAAGCAAGAGTAATTCTTACTAAAGTCAATGTTAATGGTAATATAAAGAGTACAAAAAACCGATTCATAAGCTTTCTGTTTTGTTTAATAAATTACAAAAAAAGATCAATAAAGTTTCGCCTCAATTTATCTTCTTTCATTTGCTGATCTTATCGCCAATGTTCTCAATAAAACTATTTTGCAGTAACTGATAATTAGTTTTACCATTGGCAGTAAGCGGAATTTCGTCTACCAGAACAGTTTTAACCAATGAATGGTGAATACCAAATTTCTCTCGTATAAAATCAGTCATTGGATCTGTTTCAGTCTCGTTACTTTTAGTCAGGAAAATTAACAGTTTTTTATCCTCAAAATTTGTACATGCTATTAACGAAATAGCAAAATGTTGTTTCAGGTGGTTTTCGAGCTCATCTAAATTAACCCTGTTACCGGCAATTTTAGTAAACCTCTTTAAACGTCCGGTTATATAGACATAACCGTCAGTATCCATCCGAGCTAAGTCTCCTGTTTTAAGCCATAGTGTTTGATGATACGAATCAAGGTCTGAATAACCTTCGCTATAACCACCAAAAATATTTGGACCGGAATACAGCAATTCACTTGTTTCGCTATCAATGCTAAACTGACCATTTTTTATAGGCAACCCTATGGACCCTAATTTTTCCGCTGTTTTTGCGGGAGGCAAAAACGCCATTCTCGCTGTGGCTTCGGTTTGCCCATACATTACAAAAAATTGAGTTGTATTACTGATAGAATAGTAATAAAATTTCTCAATCAAATCCTCACTTAATCGCCCTCCTGCCTGCGTGAAATACCTAAGGCTTGGTAGTTGTTCATTTAAGAAACCTAATCGATTTAACATTTCATAAACAAACGGCACCCCAACAATGCTTGTAAAATTATATTGCTTGAAATGCTCCCAAAATGAGCGATTCAAAATGTCATCAACTGAAGTAAAAATTGTACCTCCAGCAATTGCATTTGTAGTCAAAACTGAAAGGCCATAAGAGTAATGAATTGGTAAATTCAATGGAGTCCTATCTGTCAACTGAATTGGCAGGTAGTCAATTATAGAAAGGGCATTTTCAACAACATTTCGCTCTGAAAGCTTCACTAGCTTAGGAGAGCCTGTTGTGCCAGATGTTGATAGGAGCAATTTCACTTCAGGCGCAATCACATAGTTCCACTTTTGCAATGAAACATAAAGAGTGGTCTCAAGTTCGGTTCCTATCTGTTCATACCCCTCTATTGCCTTACGACTGGCATCAGCTATCATCATTGGCCGATAAAGCTGCTCAAGTGACTGTTTGAGTTCAACAGAAATAGTATCACCAAACAGTGCAATAACTGCCTTTTCACAATTCCAAAAACTGAACAAGGCTTGCAAAGATTCTATAGAGTTGTTGGTGTAAAGAAACACCAAATACTTACTATCCCCACAACCAGGAAGATTTACTATCAAATCATCGATTCCAGCTTCTTTCGATTGTTTTAAATCGTGAAAACCTAGGTTCTTATTGGCTCTAACAAGTTCAAGCAGCTTCATAAATTCAGACACTAGTCAAACTGAATATCATATTTTTCCAAAAGTTGCCTCGTATTGAGAAAGGTATCCATTTCCATTATATCCTTATCTTCTATCCTGATATTAAATGAATCCTCTATTTCGGCAACCAATACCATGTGAGCAATAGAATCCCATTGTTTCACAGATTGATAACTTAATTGTTCATTTACTTTTTCTCTCTGAATTCCAAGGGCATTTGAGAATGCCCCAATTAGTTTTTCTGAGTTACTCATTTCTTCATTTTTTAAAGTATTTGACTTTCGATAATTTTCCTTGAGATGAAATCGCTAAACCTCACTGCCCCTTGATGATTCAAGTGAGCCGAATCATAAAAAATTTGTTTTGCTTTGAATTTGTCGCTAATTGTAAAATCCCAGTATTGCAGCTTATGCTTTTCAAGAATTTTTGTCAGTAATTTTCTGGAATAAAATTTACGATCATCAATATTTCGCTTAGGAGAAAATATAAATAGTAGTTTCACCCCTTTCTCTTTACATGAAGCAATAATTGACTCTAAATCATCGATTCGCTCATTATCAATTGGACCAACTGGATCCCTATAATTTCTTAAATCCCTTTTTGCAGTCCCAAAAAAAGGCTTGTACCCCTCTGATATATCATCCTTACAGGAAATGCAATTTTTAATAATACCATAGAATCGGGTATTGTACCTGACTAAACCAGAGCTTTGAATGATATTATCTTTAAATGATAGATTTAAACTTTGTTTTAATTCAGGTTCATTAGTAAAAAATGGAGATAAGAATCTAATTGCATTATATTTATCGCCAACAATTGATTCCTCTAGTTCACGGTTATTTATGTCAATTATAATCAACTTAGGCTTATGCCTTTTTAAATAAAAATCTATTAATGCTTTATAATATGGTAACCCTGCCCCATCAATACCTGCATTAATAGTTTTAGTATTTAAACTATGTTCAAATACCTTTGGAACATATTGATGCATCCCCCTGGAATTTCCAAAAATGACAATGTCATAATTGTTTACAGAATTAAGGTAAGTGTTTATTTTTTTATAATACCCACATTTATGCCTAGGAATTAAACTATCTAAGGTGTTGCCAACAAACCGATCAACAATTATGAGCACAACAATAATCAATCCTAACTGAAGCATTAACCTCCTCATTACCTCATTATTTTTAAAATCGTGAATAAATAAATCTACCTCCTTCAAACTCTCCCATAAGCAATATCAATACAATCACACTTACGGTAAATGCCATCTTTACCAACTGAGAAGTGGCATTATTTAGGCTGAGCCTTTCTTTGAAGAACTCTGTTGTCACTTCATACAATAGAATAAACGCTAAGGCTAAAAAAATGAAAAACCTTCCGTCAGAAAACTCTGGAGGAGCCTTAACATTTACAATCCTTTTTAAAATCTCAAAAGCCTCTTCAATGCTATTAGACTTAAAAAAGATTCGAGTAAATGCGACCAGGATAAAAGTTACAATTATCGACAAACCTCTACGCAACCACTCTGGAACTTTGAATCCTAAAGAGGTTTCAAAAAATCGTTTATAAATATTTTCAAAAACTATAAAAGTCCCATGCATTAATCCCCAAACTATAAAAGTCCAATTGGCACCATGCCATAAACCACTTATAAAAAAAACAATAAGGATACTACTATATATTTTGATGTATTTAGCCCTTCGTCCACAAAAAGGAATGAAAATATAATCCCGTAACCAGCTGGATAGAGTTATATGCCAACGTTTCCAGAAATCAGAAAATGATTCTGCAAATAGAGGATGGTTAAAGTTTTGAGTAAGTCTTATGCCTAGCATTCGGGCTATTCCCATTCCGATATCGCAATAGCCGGAAAAATCACAATACAATTGTATTGTAAAGAAAATTGTGGCAGTAATTAAATCTCCGGATCCGAAAAGTTCAGGAGTACTATAAACATTATCGACGTATACTCCCAATCGATCAGCAACAACCAGTTTCTTGAAAAAACCCGTTAAACATAACAGCAATCCACTTTGAATCATTGATTCTGAAGCCTCTAAAGACGCTTTAAGCTGCTTTAGAAACGGACCGGAACGCTCAATAGGACCTGCAATAATTTTTGGAAAAAACAGAAAATAAGTAAGTAGGTCAATCAGATTCTTTTCAGCAATGATACCGCCACGCTTGACATCAATTAAGTAGCTAATAGATTGAAATGTAAAGAAGGAAAGCCCTATGGGTAATAATACATTCAAATGGGATAGGTTTCCAGGCCATCCTACCCACATTCGGGCGGTATTTATATTGTCAATAAAGAAATTAGAATATTTAAAGTAAACCAGAATAGCCACATTTACAACTAATCCGGTTATATAGACAGTTTTGTTATAGCCCTTGTTATTATTATTCTTTATGCCTAGCGCAATAAAATAATTGAGTAAAACAATACCAATTATTAACAGACAATGCAAAAAAGAAAACGAGCAGTAGAATATTATACTGGAAATCAATAAGAGATAAACACGATGTCTATCTTTTAAAAGATTAAATAATATTACTACTACACACACAAATAAAATGAATGAAAGCGTATTAAAATTCATTATTTGAAGTGAATAAAACGGTCAATTTCTCAATTTGCAAACTCTAGCAGCTTTGCATATCCTGAGTATAATTATGATTTAAAAAATTGAATTTCAGAGTATTGAACATTATTTGTGCCAACTTTTATTTTATTAAACTTCAATCATCCAAACCCAACTAAAAATTAAAACAAACACAAAACACTTAACCTCATTACTTTTAAAACAAGTAACATAATCTGAATGAATGGAAGTAAACTATTAATTTACTGCTATTTAAAGCCCTCCCATTCAACCTATTTAAGCTTTGTGTTTAAATTTGTACAGTCAGTTGCGAAAGTGCATGCAGAATTGAGTATAGCGGTAACGGCCAGTTGTTCGTAACGATCTTTCTCAGCCTGACTTTCTACCGTAAAGCTCCAGCAGAGCTTTCTCAATTAAAGTAGAAGGTTCATCATAGGACAGTTTCAATGCTCTAAAACGGTTCACATAAGCATCGACAGTTTTTCAGTCTACCCCTATAGCCTGAGCGACTGCACCTAAATACAATATTTACACCCCTTTAGTTATACCTCCAATTTGAATTTTAACAGGTAAAAACGTTGATACAGTAATCAGATTTAGGACAAAATGAACTTACTTGCAATAAATTTGTTATCACATATATTCTATTATAATCTTCTTTTATCAATGAAAGTTAAACACATCATTTACACATTAATAGCCATTGTCTTAGGGTATCTCGTTTACAACAGACTGGCCTCTCCTACTCCAGGTAAAGGACCTGCTGCCTCAGGAGCTAAAGGAGGAGGAAAACCAAGTGGACCGATGTCGGTAAATGGTATTGTTGTAAAATCTGAAAGCTTCACTGATAACCTTAATATTACAGGTAATATCGTAGCCAATGAAGAAGTTGCAATTCGTACGGAAACTTCAGGATTGATTACGGGTATTTATTTTAAAGAGGGAAGCCTAGTAAAACAAGGAATGCTCTTGGTGAAGATTAATGATAAAGATCTGCAGGCCCAGCTAACCAAGGCCATCACTCTCCAAAAGTTAGCTGAAGAAAAAGAATATAGAGCCCGTATTTTATTACAAAAAGAGGCCGTAAGTAAAGAAGATTACGATGCGAATTTAGCTGATTTGAATGCATTAAAAGCTGAAACGCAATTAATACGAACTCAAATTATAAAAACTGAAATAAGAGCCCCTTTTAGCGGAACCATTGGTTTAAGATCGGTATCAATAGGTGATTACATTACCCCTCAAACAGATATTACCACATTAGTGAATGTAAATCCGGCAAAAATAACCTTTACAGTTCCCGAAAAATATGTGCAGCTTCTAAAACAAAAATCAACTATTAAGTTTACTGTTGAAGGCACCAGCCGTGTTTACAATGCAACTGTCTACGCTGTTGAGCCTAGAATTGATGAAACGACCCGAACTGTGCAACTAAAAGCAACAGCTCCAAACAATGATGGCAGTTTACTGCCAGGTTCGTTTGCAAAAGTTGAGCTAGCTCTTAAAGAAATAGAAGATGCATTGTTTGTCCCTACTCAGGCGGTCGTTCCATTATTGAAAGGGAAAAAAGTATTTGTGAGCAAAAACGGGATGGCTACAGATGCCCTTATTGAAACAGGAGTTCGGACCAGTTCTCGTGTTCAGGTTCTTAATGGATTAAAAGCCGGTGATACGGTGATCACAACAGGTATCATGTCTCTAAAACCTGAAACTCCTGTAAAAGTTACTTTACAATAATCTGAAACACAAAAGATTAGGAGCAAGATCGGCGTCTTACTCCTATTTTCTTCATAAATTTAAGATAATCAAGCATTTGCAGTGGAGCAAATAGCACCAACTGCCCAAACTTATACTATGAGTAGTTTATCAACCACGAGCATTAAGCGTCCGGTCTTGGCCATAGTAATGAACCTAATCATTATCCTTTTTGGCTATATCGGTTTTAAATACTTGGGCGTCAGGGAGTACCCGTCTATTGACCCTCCCATTGTTAACGTAAGAACTAATTATCCTGGAGCTAATGCCGATGTGATTGAGTCTCAAATTACTGAACCACTTGAAAAAGCCATCAACAGTATTGACGGAATCCGTACCATTTCCTCTTCGAGCAATCAAGGCTCAAGCAATATTACTGTAGAGTTCAATCTTAGCAAGGACCTTGATGATGCCGCAAATGATGTGCGCGATAAAGTTGCTCAGGCAGTCAGAAGCTTACCGAAAGATATTGACGGCTTGCCGGTAGTGAGTAAAGCTGATGCCAATTCAGATGCGATCATTTCCATGACTTTGCAAAGCAATACCCGCAACCAATTACAGGTAAGTGATTATGCTGAAAATGTTTTGGCTGAACGCTTACAAACTATTCCGGGGGTAAGCTCAGTTCAGATTTGGGGACAAAAACGCTATTCCATGCGTTTATGGATCAACCCTACTAAGCTTTCTTCTTATGGTCTTACTACGCTGGACGTAAAAAATGCCCTAGACCGTGAAAATGTTCAATTACCTACAGGGAAAATAACAGGCGACAATACAGAACTGACTGTTAACGCAGCGGGTAATATGTCAACCGAAGAAGAATTCAACAATCTGATTATAAAAAATACAGCTGAAAATATAATCCGACTTCGCGATATTGGTTATGCCACTCTGGGGCCAGAGAATGAGGAAACCATTTTACGGGAATCAGGCATTCCAATGATTGGACTAGCCTTGGTTCCTCAGCCAGGAGCGAACTACATAGATATTGCCAATGAGTTTTATAAACGATACGAACAAATTAAAAAAGATCTGCCTAAAGACTTTAAAACAGACATAGCAGTTGACAATACCATTTTCATTAAGAAGTCAATTAATGAGGTGGGTGAAACTCTTATTGTAGCCCTTCTTTTGGTAGTTCTGATTATCTATATCTTTTTCCGTAACTGGAGTATTGCTTTCCGGCCACTGATTGACATTCCGGTTTCATTAATAGGTACTTTTTTTATCATGTACCTAATGGGCTTTTCCATAAATGTTTTAACCTTACTTGCCATCGTTTTAGCAACGGGCTTGGTGGTCGATGACGGTATTGTAGTAACTGAGAATATTTATAAAAAGGTAGAAGCAGGTTATTCTCCCTTTGAGGCTGCCATTAAGGGTTCAAATGAGATCTTCTTTGCCATTATTTCAACCTCCATTACACTGGCGGCCGTTTTCTTGCCAATCATTTTCCTTGAAGGATTTGTGGGCCGATTGTTCAGAGAGTTTGGTATTGTTATCGCTTCAGCAGTGTTGATTTCGGCATTCGTATCATTAACATTAACTCCAATGCTTAATGCCAAAATGATCCGCAAAAATCAAAAACAAAGTCGCTTTTATGAAGCAACAGAGCCTTTCTTTGTTAACATGGTTGAAAGCTACCGAACTTCACTGAATAATTTTTTATTACATAGATGGGTAGCAATACCAATTGTTATACTTTGTGTTGGAATGATTTTCCTTTTCGGTAAGTTCCTCCAATCTGAACTGGCACCTTTGGACGACCGCAGCTTTATCAGTTTACAGGTAACCGCCCCTGAAGGAGCATCTTTTGACTATACCGACAACTTCATAAAAAAGGTAACACAAACTGTTATTGATTCAATTCCTGAAAAGAAGGTACTCTTAACGGTAACAGCACCAAGCTTTTTGGGTTCGGGAGCCGCCAATAGCGGATTTGCGCGTTTGCGCTTAACATACCCTGATGAGCGCCTCCTCTCTCAGCAGCAAATTGCAGATTATTTGACTAAAATAACCTCCAGAATGTCTGAGGCTAGAACATTTGTAATTCAGCAACAAACAATATCAGCGGGCGGGGCACGCGGAGGGTTACCCGTTCAATACGTTTTGCAAGCCCCTAACTTTGACAAACTGAAGGAGATACTGCCTAAATTCATGGCAGCGGTACAACAGGACCCTACCTTTACAATGACAGATGTAAACCTGAAGTTTAACAAGCCGGAGCTCAATATTACTATTGATAGAGATAAGGCTAAAAGCCTTGGTGTTTCATTCATGGATGTAGCGCAAACCTTACAGTTGGGCTTAAGTGGTCAACGCTTTGGTTATTTTATTATGAATGGTAAGCAGTATCAAGTAGTTGGTCAATTTGATCGCGCAGACCGGGATGACCCTTTGGATCTTACCTCCATCTTTGTACGTAACAATGAAAATAAACTAATTCAACTTGACAACCTGTTAAAAACACAGGAAAATAGCTCTCCGCCTCAATTGTATCACTTTAATCGTTTCACCTCAGCCACTGTATCTGCAGGACTGGCTCCGGGCAAAACCATTGGTGATGGAATTGAAGCAATGGACAAGATTGCTAAAAAAGTTTTGAATGATTCATTTCAAACTTCTTTAACCGGTGCTTCCCGTGATTTTGCCGAAAGTTCATCAAATATCATGTTTGCATTTATACTTGCCCTGATATTGATTTATTTGATTTTGGCAGCTCAATTTGAAAGCTTTATTGATCCGTTCATCATTATGTTAACAGTTCCGCTTGCTATTGCCGGAGCAGTATTATCATTGTGGTTATTCAACCAAACAATTAACATTTTCAGTCAAATTGGCATCATCATGCTGGTTGGTTTAGTAACTAAAAACGGTATCCTGATTGTCGAATTTGCTAATCAGCTAAAAGAACGTGGCGTTCCCTTACAAAAAGCAATTAGAGATGCTTCAGCTGCACGGCTTCGTCCTATATTAATGACCAGCTTGGCTACTTCCTTGGGAGCTCTGCCTATCGCAATGGCTTTAGGAGATGCGGCTAAGAGCCGTATGAGCATGGGTATAGTAGTTATTGGAGGAATATTGTTCTCGTTGGTATTAACCCTGTTTGTGATTCCAGCCATCTATTCATTCCTATCAAGGGAGCATAAACCACATCCTGATCAACAATTTACACAAGAAGAAACTGAGCCTAAACTTGTTGTTACGGAGGCTTAAATCCATAACATCATTTTAAAAACTATAGAATGAAGAAAATAAGTATTGTTCTTACCCTAACCTTAATATGTTCTTTTGGAGCAAAAGCTCAGCAAGTATTAAATCTTAATGATGCTATCCAAATAGGTTTAGAAAACAATTATGCTATCAGGATTTCCAGTAACGATGCAACAATCAGCAGAAATAATGCAAGAGATTTGTATGCATCACTTTTACCTTTTGCTTCTGCCTCTGCAAGTACGAATGGCAGCAGAACCAATACTTCCCAAACTACAAGTAGTGGAACCCGGGATTTTAATTGGGCGCACTCGACAAACTCAAATGCTAATGTAGGCTTGAACTGGACTGTTTTTGATGGCATGAGAATGTTTGCTACTTATGATAAGTATAAAGAATTCGAAAAATTAGGAGAGGAAAACGCAAAAATCACCGTTTTACAAACTATTTATGCCATTACCTCTACCTATTATACTTTGGTCAGTCAGCAACATCAAACCAGGAGTCTGGAAGATGCACTTGAACTGTCAAGAAAAAGAGTTAATGATGCTCAAAATAAATACTCAGTAGGTCGAGCGGCCAAATTAGACGTATTAAATTCTCAGGTTGATTTAAACGCCGACACCACTAATTTAATGCGTCAGCTAGAAGCGTTACAATCTTCAAAAATCAGATTAAACCAACTTTTGGCCCGCGATGTAACTACAAACTTTACAGTAATTGATACTATCATAATAGACTATAACTTAAAGTATGAAACTGTCAGACAAAATATTTTGACAAACAATCCTCAGCTGAAGGCGGCTAAGTTTAATCAGAATATATCAAATTTAACCTATAAAGAAATCCGTGGAGACCGGTTTCCGATAGTAAAACTTAATAGCAGCTATAACTTTGCACACTCAGAATCAGAATTTGGGTTTGCGAGTAAAAACACAAGTTCAGGACTATCCTATGGCGCCACAGCTTCGGTCAATCTCTTTAGTGGGTTAATCCAAAACAAAAAAGAACAGAACGCAAAAACCGAAATAAATACGGCCAATTTATTATATGAACAATTAAAGCAAGATTTGGATGCGCAATTAAGTACGGCTTATATTAACTATCAAAACAGTTTGTCATTAGTAAAAGTTGAAGCTAACAATAGAGAAATTGCCCGTCAAAACCAGGATATTACTTACGAAAAATACAAGCTTGGAAGCATTACAGCTGTTGAAATGCGCCAGGCACAACAAAACTATATCATTGCAGACTTCAGATATATAAACGCCCAGTTCGAAGCCAAAACTGCTGAAATTGGTTTAAAATTATTAGCTGGTAATTTAAGGTAGAACGCTTTGATTTTGAAGTTTTTTTTCATAATATAGAACTTTATTGTCAGCATTTACGTATAAACAACCAATACCAGAATTCGAGCGGATGGAGCACTTTATTTTTAATTCAGCGCTTATTATTGATGATAGCACTATTGACAACCTGATACACAAGAAAATTCTAGTGAATTATTATTTTGTAAAGAATGTTCATTGTGTGGTTTCGGTTAAGGACGGTTTAGATTATTTACAGTATCAGCTGGATAATAATGCCGAGCTTCCTGAATTGATTTTTTTAGACATAAGAATGCCTGAAATGAATGGTTTTGATTTTCTCAAAATGTTTGAGCAACTGAATCCTTCAATTTTAGAAAAATGCAAAATCTATATGTTATCCTCTTCTCTTGACCCGGTTGACCACGAACGTATAGCAAATTATAAATTTGTTAAGAAGTTTTTAGGAAAACCCCTTACCCGTCAGATTTTAGAAGAAGAGTTTTCTGCCCACCACGAAATTGACTAATAAGCTGCATTATAATCAATTACCAAATTCAGTTCTGTCATTTGCCCATTCTTTACTATAATAGGGCAAATGTTTTGATCACCATCAGACATATTGGCAAACAATCCTTTTTCTTCTTTTACAAATACCGAGTATTTCCCTGGTTTTAATTTGGCACTAAAGCGACCGTTTTTATCAGACTTTACTTGCTTTATCAATTTCGTCTTTAGTTCACTATAAAAAACTCCCTCTGCTTTAGTTTCGTTCACATTAGTCAGCTCGTAGATATAAATAGAACGACGAACGGCTTTGCCTCCTCGTTGCTCTTTAGGAATATCCGGAGAAGGCATCTGATTACCTGATTTAAAAACGACAATTCCATAAACCCCGGTTTGGCTTTGTGCATTAGCACTTTCTTCAATACTAAACAACAGCAAAACCGTACAGTAAAAAGTAAAAACGATAGATTTCATAACTAAATCTACTTATTTTAATCTTAAAAAGTGACCTTATAAGCCTTGCAAAAACTGATTTAATTAATACTGGTTAACAATTTATTAAAGTCGACAATTTTTCTAATTGATAACCAAAAAAGAATAACTTTAAAGCAAATACTTTGTCCTGCTTAAATTCATGAAAAAAAGCCTTTTGCAGTTACTTGTCTTCCTAACTTTTTCCCCATCGTTACTATATGCCCAAACTTATTCGGAAGCTGTACAAAAGCAAAAGAAAACTTTACAACTACTTGCAGAAAAAATAAAGGATACCCACAAGACAAATTTTAAGAAGGCAGAACAATTTGCAAAAAAACACAACCTTCCTATTCTCTGGGTCGATAAATCTGGAAATATTATTAAGCTTCAGGGCCTTGACAACAATGGAATGCCTTTATTCCTGACAACGCATAACAATGCCATTTCAGCAGCGACTATCGGAACTAATAAAGTATGGCCTGGAGGCACATCAGGCTTGAACTTAAGCGGCAATAAAGCTCAAATAACAAACAAATTGGCTTTATGGGATGGCGCCCATCCCCTCTTAACACATCGTGAGTTCGAAAACAGAATTACTATTGGAGATAAAGGAGATGATGCCCAAAATCATAGTACCCATGTGGCCGGTACTTTAATGGCCAGAGGCATTAGTCCTCCCGCAAAAGGAATGGCATTTCAACTTCAGGGTGCTGTTGCATTTGATTTTGACAACGACAATTCTGAAATGGCCGAGGCAGCCGCAAAATATGGCTTATTAGTATCTAACCACTCATATGGTAATATTGCAGGCTGGCGCTTTAATGATAGCAGAGCAGGAACAGCAACCGACCCAAACTGGGAATGGTGGGGCAATGATGGAGACTTTGAGGACTATAAATTTGGAATCTACAATGCAGACGTTGCAATGTGGGATCAAATAGCGTTTAATGCTCCTTATTATCTGATAGTTAAATCAGCAGGAAACAATCAAAATCAAAACGGGCCAGCCATAGGTGAACCCTATTATCAGCGTAATTCATCCGGAGTTTTCGCCTTGCGCACTGCCCGACAGAAAGGCGCCATTTCCAACAATGATTCTTATGATAATCTTTCCACCAATTCAAACGCTAAAAATATTTTAGTTGTAGGGGCAATTAGCGGGCTTGCTAATGGATACACTAAAGTTGATGATATTTCTTTGGCTCCTTTTAGCAGCTGGGGAGGCACTGATGATGGACGAATAAAGCCTGATGTTGTTGCAAACGGCGTCAATGTACTCTCAACATATGCTGGCTCCAATGATTCCTATGGTACTTTAAACGGCACATCAATGGCAGCTCCTTCTGTTGCCGGCTCTGCCCTGCTTTTACAACAGCATTATTCAAACTTGAATAATAACAATTTTATGCGCTCAGCCACATTAAAAGGCTTAATTACGCATACCACTGACGAAACAGGACCTGCCCCCGGCCCCGATTACAAATTCGGCTGGGGATTAATGAATACCAATAAGGCCACCAAAGTTATCAGTGAAAATAACCTAAACAGCTTAATCAAGGAAGCCACATTATCACAGGGACAACAATTTGAACAGAATGTTATCGCCTCAGGTAAAGAACCATTAATTGTAACCTTAAGTTGGACCGACCCGGTAGGACCAGTCACCCCTGATGGAACGGTAGACAGCCCTAATTTAAAACTTATAAATGACCTTGATGTTCGAGTTATTAAAAATGGCACCATCTTTTCTCCTTGGATATTAGACCCATCAGATCCGTCAAAAGCGGCAGGCAACGGTGACAATTTTAGAGATAATATTGAAAAAATATTCATTGAAAATCCTGAACCTGGAGAGGTTTATACCATACGTATTAACCATAAAGGTTCGCTAAGCAACGGCAACCAGACATTCTCCCTTATTGCTTCCGGAATTGGTGGCAACAGCTATTGTTTATCAGGGGCAACATCAACTACGGGAATAAAAATCAATAATGTACAAGCAGGAAGTTTTACCAATCCAACCTCAACCTGTAATGGAAATAATAAATACTTAACCACCCCGATAAGTGTGGAACCAGGAAAGGCTATTCCATTAAATGTCACCCTGGGTAATTGCGGCGCTCAATCGAATGGGTTTTTAAAAGTTTATGTTGATTGGAACTCAAATGGAAACTTTAATGATTCAGGAGAATTATTGGCAACCAGTAACGGATTGATTGCACCTGCTACATTCTCAACCTCAATCAATGTACCTTCTTCTGTGGCAATTGGCAATGCAATCCGAATGCGGATCATTGCAATGGAAACCAATGACCCTAATCAACTAAATTCTTGTGGCCAATATGCCAATGGTGAAACCGAAGAATACATATTAAAAGTAAATCAACCTGAAGTAGATTGCAGCGTTAATGAATTGGTTATTCCGACTAATTTATCATGTGCAACATTCACCCAAAAAATAGCAGTTACAATTACGAACAATGGAAAAAGCAGTCAAAACTCAATCCCTGTAACTGCAGAAATTCGCTCAAACGGCAACTTATTAAAAACCATAACAGAAAATGTTAATCAGACAATCCAACCTGGAAAATCAATAACTTATTCATTTAAAGAAACTTTTACCAGCTCTGCTGGTATTTCCTATGTCATCAAGTGCTTTAGTCGAGTTCCCAATGATCAGGTTCCTGGAAATGACACGTTGCAAACAACGGTAAATACTGCCAATAATCCGACTGCTCCGGTTTTACAAGCCTTTAAATGTGATGATAATCAAATCCTCTTAACATCGCCCACAACTGATGGAACAGTAATCTGGTATGATTCAGCAAATGCTACAACTCCAGTTGCCATCGGAAATAATACAGCCTTAAATGCATCCATAAGCAAAGTTTACGGTTCATTAAATACTTTTGAAGGAACAATTGGGCCTAAAGATCGCACTATTTATGGCGGAACAACCAATGTCTACAATCAGTTTACCCCATCGGTAAAAATTACAGCCATGACTCCAATTGAATTGCAGCGTGCACGATTATACATTGGCCATTCTGGAGTAATTCGTTTTACAGTTACAAATGAGCAATCAGGAGAAGAAGTTTCATCAGTTAAATTAGATGTTACGGCCACAAGAAATCCTGAAGCTTCCGGATCACAAGGAATTGATGTGAATGACCAGGGAATGGTTTATGATTTAAATCTGAAAATACCGTCTGCCGGAAATTACTTAATTAATATTGATTACGAAGGCGATGCAACAATTTTCAGAAATAGGCAGGATAATGCAACACTACCGTATCCGTTTACCATACCAGGGCTATTGTCGGTAACAGGCAATACAGCCACTTCCAGTGCAGGAGTAGACTATAAAAATTATTGGTACTATTTCTATGATTTAAGCGTAAAACCTCTGGGATGTATTAGCGAACGTTCATCAACTGATGTAATTAACCTGACAATAGAAGAAAAGAATGGCGTGCTGTTCTCAAATTCATTGGTGTCCAATCAATGGTTTTTAAATGGAAGTCCCATTGAAGGGGCTACCTCAAACACCTATACACCTTCATATACCGGAACCTATACTGTTAAATTGATTGATAGTTGCACGGCTACTTCTAATGAACTATTTTTTAGTCTCCCTTTTGTACCTTCTGATATCGGATTAAAATTATATCCGGTTCCATCAGATGATTTTTTGAATGTAAAGTTTAACGTTTGGGAGCCCAATGATGTACATATAAGTATTATCAATTCAATTGGACAGATCTTTTATACGGAGTCGTTGACGAACTACAGTGGCCCAGTTAGTCGTGAATATGCCTTGGATGGACTAAGTTCAGGAATTTACTACACGCAAATTGTTATTGGCAAAAAATCTTATGGGTCGCCTTTTTCAATTACTAAATAAAAACTTTTGCCTGACCGGCAATTGCAACGTACCACCAATAATCCCCCTGTAACCTATTTTAAAAGTCCTAATTAGGGCCTTCCTATTTTTTTTGTTTTTTTTGAAACTATTTAAAAAAACAGTCGTAAAAAGAACCTGTACGAAAAAATAAAAACACCTATTCTGGAGATAGTTACAAAATAATTCTATCTACTTATATTTTTATCTTATCACTATACTGATTTACTCCTCAGTAAGCATACTCACCATATAAGTTTATTTTAAGCTTTTATACAATTGTATTAAGCTACTACTTAACTCAAAAAAGATTAGTTGTTTACACAGCTATTTTTTCTTGTGCCATAATTTATTGACCTTTTGACCTTCTAACAAATTGAATGAATCAGTAGAAAATTGAATCGAAAAGGTATTAGATATAAGGCGCAATTCAATTTTATTCGAAAAGAGAATCATTATCCACTTGAACAAGCCCCAAAAGGCTAAAATATAATCATAGCATAGATTATATGATTGATGAAAAAGCCCTATTAATCAAAGCTTTTTATTTATCAATAGGATTAAAATATTGACATTCTACTCTCAAAATCAACTCAACAGTCTAATTATTAATCATTTATTAAAACTTTTAAGAGATACAAAAACCCCGAATCGGGAATCATATTCCACACTTTCCCCAATATCATTTCCTGCAATTCCCCATATGTTCATACATATAACTCAAAATCAACCAGTTAAATAAAATTGTAAAATTTATAATACACAAGTTAATCTTAATCTTGAGTTATTTTTTATAGTAATTCCCACAAATAAAATAAATAGATCTTTTATAACTGCTCCTCAAAAGAACAGACTTATTAACTGGGAACTGAACCATTCACCTTTGTTTTTTTTCGATGGCATATGAGTTGCAAATTTTCTTGCCGAATGTGGGTACTAAACCGAATAAACCAAAAACCTGCCTTCAATTAACTTTCCGCTCTCTCTCAAATAATTATTCACAACAAAGTGATGAATAATGTTAAGCATGGGAAAAGCCAGGAGGTAGAAATATGCCCAGCAATAAAACTATGCTAGCATAACATAATAAGACTTATTGTAGAAGTTATTGTAAATAACCTTAATGAAAGGAGGCTCAGTAGAAAAGAGTATGAATTCAATTAATGTGATGGAAAGTTTCCTTCAATTACAACAAACCAAAACCTCAAGCAAGTAGCTTGAAATATTAATTAAAATCTGAAAACCAAAAAAATTCATAGTATGCATAAGAAATTTTTTAATTTAAACCTGACCAAAAACCAAATAGCTGCATTTACCCTTTTAACTGCTTTTAGCTTTACATCATTAGTTTCATGTAAAGAAGATGAAGCAATTACCCCAACAGAACAACAAAGTGAAGCAACAGTTCAAGAAACCAGCCCACAAGTTGAGGCCTTAACAACTACAACTACTGCATTGGATGTGCGTGTTGACTTTGGCGGTAGCACTCTGGCAACAAAATACAATAGTGGTTCTATTGCTGTTGGAACAAAAACTCTAGCTGATTTTAATAGTGGAGCGGCGACCAAAGTTACGCTTGCAACTGTTGAACCCTTCGCTGGTACTTATACAAACTCGCAAACCTATTCGTCAACCTTAGGTTTTGCTCAAGCTGCTGCAGTTGATGCTGGCTACGGAAACACTACTTCTCGCACCCGTGCAGTACTGGAACTTGCAAATCTTGATCCTGCAACTGAATACAACTTATCGTTCTTCGCTTCAAGAGTGGGCGTAAACAGTACTACCAGCTTAGAAACTCAGTACAAAGTTATTGGAGCTAGTACTCAAACTTTATTACTTGAGGCAGCGAACAACACTTCAAAAGTTGTTACTACACAAGCTATAAAACCAAATTCATCAGGTAAAATCCGGATTGAAGTTTCTAAAGGTTCAAAAAACAACATCTCATCGGGTTCTTACTGGTTAAACTCAATGAAAGTTGTAAGCATTGCAGCTCCAACTGAGCCTACTGCGCCTACTGCGCCTACTGCTCCTACTGAGCCTACTGCTCCTACTGCTCCTACTGCTCCTACTACTCCTACAAACCCGTCATACAACTATTTAGTTAAGACTGTGTCAGAGTTAAAAGCAGCGGCTTCAAAAGCAACCAGCGGACAAGTGATTTACGTAGATAATAGTGCTCAAATCGACTTCACTGGTCAGGGTACATTGAAAATCCCTGGCGGAGTAACTTTAATGAGTGGTCGTGGTGATAACGGTGCTTTGGGAGGTATGATCTACACTACAAGCCTTTCACATGGTATCTTAATCCAAGCTGGTGGAACAAATGTTAAGGTAGTAGGTTTACGTGTTCGCGGTGGGTCAACTGGCACAAGCGGTAGCTCAACTTATAACCGTGGTATTTATACTTCTTTCAGCAACCTTGAGGTATCTAATTGTGAGATCTTTGGCTGGAACCATGCAGGTGTTTACTTGTCAGGCGGTGCAAGCAATATTTATATTCACCACAACTATTTCCACCACAACCAACAAGATGGCTTAGGTTATGGCGTCTCAATGACCAAGGCTTATGCTAAGATTGAGTATAACTACTTCAACTACAACCGTCACTGTATCGCAGGTTCAGGTATAGCTGGATCAGGTTATGAAGCGGCTTACAACGTGGTAATGCCAAATACGAGCGCTACTTGGGCACACTCATTCGACATGCATGGAGACGGTGGCGACGGAGCTCAGTACACTGCAGGTGATTATGTAAACATTCACGACAACACCTTCTACAATGGTAAGTTCCATGCAATTACCGTGCGCGGTACTCCTAAGCAAGGTACTACCATTAAGAACAACAAGTTTGTGCATGCATCACAATCAGCAGCATTAAACTTATATGCGACTAACAATACCATTTCAACCAACACCTATGGTATTGCTACTCCAACTTTAAATCCAGGTCCTGCTACTATGTAATAATAGGATATAAGTAAAAAGTTAAAAAAACCGGGTTATTGGCCCGGTTTTTTTCATTTTATACCTTTTGGATCGTCCTTCCTTATAATCTTCAGTTCACTATCGTTGACTTATCAACTCCATCTTGTGATTCGAATACGGATGTTTACTCTTAAACGCTTGAACAATTTGCTTCATTTTCTGAACTATTTTTTAACATGAGATTCCATAACCAATTCTAACAGTACTGGCCCACCTTTGGCATTTGCTTTCTAAGCCTCGGAATAACCGAACCATTTTTACAACTTATCAGTAGAAATCACTCCAAACATTTCTATTCCAAACTTAACCGCCAAATCTGCAAAGTCTTTGTGCCACCAAAGTTATTTAGAACGGCTTGGATTGTTCTCCATCATTTGTACATGCAGGGGCAGGGCAACGTAAAGCCATCGATTATTTACTCAACTGGGCTGATACTTAATCATTCGTAACAGAAGCATCATCAGTATGATTATCTGTTTTAGTTTTCAGACTTATTGAGGAAAAATCGACATTCTGGCCAAGTTTTGTTTTATTGTTAAATTGAATTTTGAACCTAATTTTGATATTTGAATAGTTGCTCAAACTTGCATAAGTTGGTTGATAGACTTCTGTTTGAGGGTTTTCAGTAACAGAGGTGACAACCGGGGCCTTAGTTGGAGGAGCGGTAGTTATACAACCTGGTTGATTTATACCAGTGCCTAATAATACCACCTTAAAGGTTTTCAATAGAATTCGAATATCTGTTGCCATACTTGCGTTTTCAACGTACCAAATATCATAAGAAAGCTTTTGATCCCAGGTCAATGAATTTCTACCGTTCACCTGAGCCCAGCCAGTAATTCCAGGAAGCACGTTTTGTCTGCACTTTTGCGTATCATCACTAAACAGCAAATATTCCCTCATTAATGGCCGAGGGCCAACAATACTCATTGTTCCTAAAATAACATTGAATAATTGCGGGGTCTCATCTAGAGATGTTTTTCTAATAAATTCCCCAATTTTGGATAATCGAATCTCATCGGGGAGGAGTTTACCTTCTTTGTCACGAGCATTGCTCATTGTCCTGAATTTAATCATCTTAAAGGGCTGTTCATACCTACCAGGTCTGGATTGAACAAAGAATGGATTACCTTTCAGTACGATCATTAAAAGGATGGAAAGTAAAATAAAAACAGGTGCTAATACAATGCATGCAGGTATTGCAATGGCAAGATCGAGAGCGCGTTTAGATAGAGAATAATTCATGGATAAAAGTTTAAGGTTCACATATGCAGTAATGTTATGGTATCAATTAATCTGGATACATCATCAGTACGAAATCCTGAGTAAATTGGCTCTTAAACAGAAGTGACGCAAAGAAATTGGATAAAAAACGGCTTTATCTTTAGGATGTTTAATGAGGAAAGGATCATTCCAGGATGATGATCTCTTTATCTGAGAAGTAAAATACCGATGGATCGTGCATAGACCCGTGGATCGAATTCCAATTATAGGAAACGACCTATTTAAAGTAAAAAAAGCTACTTTTTTTACTTTTGAGAGAGAGAGCGTAAACATAGATAATCAGTATAAATACTACATGCTTTTTAATCCATTTTCTGATTATTTAAACTAAACAAAATGACTAGTCACATATCCTCTATGATTTAGGACATAGTTCAAATTACAAATATTATACCGTGAATTTAAGGTTCTTATAAAAGAAACAGACCATTATGAAATAAAATAGTCAATTATTTTATTAACCTAAAAAACATAAACTTTAAATAATCTGACATAAATGAATCATGTCTCTTCAGATAAATGAACACTATTGTACACACTGGTGGATAATACTCTAAAAGGTTATTGGATCTCTTTATCATTTAATTCGAATTGATTAAAATCAATAATTGACCTAACTCTTACTTATGGATTTATCATATAATGATGAGAGTCAAAAAATCTCACATTGAGTTTTATATTCCCCCATTTCCACAAAAAAATTAGAATGATGACCAAATATCTAAAGGCAGATCAACAAGTTAAATCAAAATTATGAATTTCATAAAAACTACATAAACAGTAAGTTTTAATTAAATTATCTACCCCACCAACAAAGAATATAAATGAAAATCATTTAAACCTTTCGTTATGGACTAGAAAATTAACTCATAATCCATTCATTATTAGTCTATTTTGGCATTGGCACCCGAGTTGCAAATTTTCTCCGCGGAAATAAACGGGCAAAAAACATTGACTTAATGTTTCCAACACGCTTTCCACGCTCCTCTAAATTTATTTAATACGATTAGTCCTTATGGAAGTATAAGAAAACTATGCTCTCTTTTATGTAGCAGGTTAAAATTATGCAGGTCAATCGTGTAGCCTTGCACTATACTATACAAGCATAAGATAAGTGTGTGGAATTAGATTTAAACTTTTAAGAAAGGAGGCGAAAACAAAGAGCATGAATTTAAGTACTTCCATTTATGAAACCGACTATTAAAAGATTCGATTAACAATCAATTCCAAAATCAAAAATTAAAAAACAAACAAACCAAAATGCGTAAGATTTTTTTTAAATTAAACCAAAATAACCAAAAAACAACAGTGCTTTCGTTATTAATAGCATTTAGCTTCACTTCTTTAATTTCTTGTAAACAGGATGAGGCAATTACTCCAAAAGATGACGTTGCAATTGTGACTCCGGGAGACACTATTATTTCAGGAATTCCACCAGCAACGCCTGTACCGACTCCCCCACCTTCGACAACAGAGCCGACAACTCCGCCAAGTAGTGGATCTTATAACTATTTGGTAAGCACTTATGACCAACTAAAATCAGCATTAAGCAAAGCGACTTCTGGCCAAGTAGTTTATGTTGCAGACAATGCAGAAATCAATATGACTGACAAAGGTACATTAACAGTACCGGCTGGAGTAACTTTAAAAAGTGGGCGCGGTAAAACCAGCTCAACTTTAGGCGGCCTAATTTATACTACCAACATTGCCCATGGCATTATGCTCAAGGCAGGTGGAACTGGTGTTAAATTCATTGGCTTACGTGTTCGAGGAGCCTCTACTGGAACTAGCGGAAGTTCTACTTATTGCCGTGGAATTTATTCAAATTACTCAAATTTAGAGGTTGATAATTGTGAGATCTATGGATGGAATCATGCCGGTATTTATTTAGCTGATGGCGCATATAACTCCTATATCCACCACAGTTACTTTCACCATAATCAACAAAATGGTTTAGGATACGGAGTTAGCATGAGCAAAGCTACTGCTAAAATCATGTATAACTATTTTGATTATAACCGCCATGCTGTTGCGGGTTCAGGTATTGCAGGTTCCGGTTATGAAGCAGCCTACAATGTAGTACTTTCTCATGCAACCGCACACTCATTTGACATGCATGGCTACGGAGGAGATGGCTCTCAATATGTAGCTGGAGATTATGTAAAGATTCATGACAACATTTTTTTCATGACAGCTTACAGAGCTATTACCGTTCGTGGTACTCCTACGCAAGGTGTTTACATTTCAAACAATAAGTTTGCTCACAAATCTGAGGCATCGGCGCTGAATATATTCAGCTCTTCATCCAAAGTGTTTATCGGTACCGGAAATACTTACAATACTTCAATAGCAACTGTAAATCCAGGCCCATCAAGTATGTAAATACACAGCTATTAGGAATAGTAAAAAACCGGTTTGAGACCGGTTTTTTACTATTTAACCACCATCTGAATCATATCATCATTACGTCTTCAAAAGGCTTTTCCTATTTATAATAATTTTATTAAAATTTATAAACAGTACTTAATTTTCCTTTTTCACAAACACTCAGTATGCCATCAAGCATCCTTTCAGCAAGAATATTTTTATCAAACTGCTGAATAGCAATTCTTTTTGCATTCTCACCATACAATTTTATAATCTCATGATTTAAAGACAACTCGTTAAGCAAAGTGGCTAACCCGTAATGATCTGATGCAGAAATAGTAAACCCGCATTTATTGTCATCCAGAAATCTTTTAATCCACCCTTGAGTAGTTTGGATCACAGGAACACCTGCAGCCAGGGCTTCATAAAGTTTATTAGGAGAGGATGTATCTAAAAGTGGTGCACTAGCAAGAGGAATTAAAGATACAAATGAACATTGAAGCAGAGCCACCAGCTCTGTTTTAGGCATCAAATCTAAAACAATGAAGTTATGGATACCTTCGATTTTTGCCCTATTCTTTAACATTTCTTTTTGTTGCCCATCACCTACCAATACAACCTTAATATGATCTTGCCCTCTGATCATTAATTCTTTGGCCGCTAAATACAGTAGTTCTGAATTATTAGTTTTACCAATATTGCCTGTATAAATGGCCACCTTATGCGTGTTAAAAAAACCAGGCATTTTTGGGGAGAATGCAGGCGTGGCAAAAAGATCAATATTGGCCGAATTTGTAACGGAAATAACTTTCCCAATATTAAAACGCTTTTGAATATTCTCTTGCATGCCGGGGGACAAGGCTACAATCAAGTCAGCAGCCTTATAGCAAGCTCTCTCTAATTTATATGCCAGATTTCGACTGAACTTATTTTTTAATCCTCCAAGTTCAATAATGGCATCTGGCCATATGTCCCTCACTTCAAAAATCAGTTTTCTTCGTCTTATGTACTTGGCTACCAGCCCTGGAATTCCAACCGTTAACGGCCCTGATGAAGCAATAACAACATCTGCCGGAAGAGATAAAGCAAAAAAAGATGCTACAGAACAGTATTTTAAAAAGGATAATACCCTAGTAAAAAATGTCTTTTTATTATCAATTTTCACATTGATTACTTTCACGCGTACGCCTTCAATAATTTGATCTTCTATAAAACTTGAGGCTTTTAGGTCAGATTTGGCAAAAATACTGGTAACAACTGTAACATCATACCCCTGTTCCACCCAATATTTGGTAAATTCATAAACGCGCGTACTCCAAGATCCTTTAGGAGTAGAAAAGTACTGATAGAAATAAACAATTTTGAGCATAAATCTAAAATTTGATTAACAACAGGAGTTATTTACTTTCCACTACTTGATTCTCAATTGAAGAAACGCTGCTGCTTTTGTTAAATAATTGAATAATTACATCTACAATTCGTTCAGCAGTTTTACCATCCCAAAGCTCAGGAATATGTCCCTTTTTCCAGTTTCCTTCAAATAGTATATCCATTGCAGGCTTAATCGCCTTAGGATCATCTCCTAATAATAGATTTGTTCCAATTGTACATGTCTCAGGTCGTTCGGTGGTATTTCTCAATGTCATACAAGGAACTCCCATAATTGTTGTTTCTTCTGTTATACCCCCAGAATCGGTAATAACAACTTTGGCATGATTAACCAAATAATTGAACTCTAAATATCCAAGTGGTTCAATTGGATATAAATTGGGCACCTTAATATCCAGATTGGCAAGCATCTTTCTGGTACGGGGATGCACAGGAAAGATTATTGGTAGACCACGGACCGATGCTATTATCTCATTCATCAATTGTTTAAAAATCGAAGGATCATCAACATTTGAAGGTCGATGAAGGGTCATGACCAAATAATTACGTTCTCTAAGGTCTGCAATTTCCCATATATGGGGTTTTCGAAAATTTGGCAATTGACTCAATAAGGTGTCAATCATTGTATTGCCAACAAAAAAGATGCGATCATTATTTATACCTAAATGTCGCAGGTTATGATTAGCAACTTCAGAAGTTGTAAAGAAATAATCAGTGATGGAGTCAGTCACAATTCGATTAATCTCCTCAGGCATTGTTATGTCTCCTGAGCGGATGCCGGCTTCGACATGAGCCACTTTTATGTTTAGTTTTTTTGCTGCGATGGCGCATGCCATGGTAGAGTTTACATCTCCCACAACTATACAAAGGTCGGAAGGCTCGTGTAAAAGTACCTCTTCATACCTTAACATAATTTTACCCGTTTGCTCAGCTTGAGTACCTGAGCCAACTTCTAAATTGATATGAGGAGTTGGGATATTTAGTTGTTCGAAGAAATCTGCGCTCATTTTTTTATCGTAGTGTTGCCCTGTATGTATTAAACGATATTGAAGGTCAACCTCCCATTGAGCATGAGCGCTTTCAATGGCTTTAATAATTGGTGCTATCTTCATAAAATTCGGACGAGCACCTGCAATGATGTCAATTAACATAGAGAGAGTAAAATTTAAATGTTATAAATCTGATCGTATCACTTCTTAAATGGAATTAGATTCACTAAATACTTATCCATTTATCATATGCATCTATTATTTTCCTTTCTTCATTTAACCAATTATAGTTCATCGATACGGCTCGGCACCCCCGTTCTCCCATCTCCTTAGCAAGTTGATCGTTTTTCATTAAATAATTGATCGCTTCAGCTATCTGTACCGGGTTTGTTGGATCTACACAAATACCACACTGATGTCCTTCCACTATACTTTTCCATAACGGAAAATCTGAGGCAACTACCGCAATCCCAGCTAGCATGTATTCAAATAACTTAACCGGTAAAGAGTCTTTATAATTCTCCGTTGGCTGCAAGGTAACAAGACCAATTTTCGATTCTCCTAATACCCTAATTACACTTTTCCTATCTAAAAAATTCAGTTCATTTACTTTTGACCATCCCTCATAAGTCGTTACTTCCTCACGCAAAGAAGCTGATTCAAATACTCCTCCCAAATTAAGCCTGTATCCGTTTGCATACTTCATAGCTTGAACCATTTGCTTAATTCCTCGTACTTCAGAGATCCCGCCAATGTAGCACAACACTTCTTTTTTTGTTGCCCAATCAGCTTTTCTAACACCTTCGGACATCATTGGGTAATTTCTAACCTCAACAACTTCCTTATTTAATCTTAAGTATCGATCATTAATTAATGGTGTAACCGTAATTATTCCTGTCATTCGTCTAGAAATAAAGTTCTCATATTTCTCAGCGATAATTGACAACGATTTTTTTACTATTGTTGGAATATAGGCCTTCGCTAAAATTTGACGTGGCAAATCTTCATGAACATCATAAATCACCTTTTTTCCTTTATTTACCAGTAACCAGCCAACCACCAAAAGTTCAGGATCATGGATATGAAACAATTCAGCATTAATCCCCAACGCTTTTCTATATATTTTTTCACCAATGCTCAAAACGCGTTGAACACGATTTTTATACCCCCCCACATCGTAAATTTTAACCCCGTTTTTCACTTCATCCCCCTTTCCATCTGCAACGATCAGGTTAACATCATATCCAGCATTATACAAACTCTGACACTCCTTATAAAAGATTCTCATATCATATCGCCTGTGAACTGAGGTTAAATGACACACCTTTCTATCATGTCGAGCTATCATATTAAATACGATTGTAACTAATTTACATAGTCAGATTTTTACACTTAAAACAATTAAAATCAAGTCATTACTCTCAATTCATCCCCTGACTCCAATTGTTGTTTATTCTGACATTTTTCCTCATAGATTATTGCATTACCTAATGCAAGAAAACAGCCTATCAGGCCAAAAATGTCTTTGCTATTACTTAAATAAAGAGAAACGAAGGCTGTTAAAAAGAAGTAAACAATAATCAATCCAAACCTCAAGATTAAGTCTTTTAACTGTAAATCACCTGTTTGCCTGATAATCATTATCATAAAACGAAAGGTAAAAACAAAGAACAAAATCATTAAAAGCATACCCACTATACCTGTTTCAAATCCCATTTCCAGAAATAAATTATGAGGCGAATCAATAATATCCTTACCCTTCATTTCTTTTGCAAATGAGCCAAAGCCAGTTCCTAAAAAAGGTCTCTGAAAAATCATATCTATACTTTTCTGCTGATAATAGACTCGATTATCAAAAGAACGGTTTCCGCGCACTGAGCTAATACTCTCAAAGCGATCAAACAATCTTTCACTTCCTTTCCATGAAAAAAAACCCGTACCTGCAATTACTGCTAGAGTGTAAAACAAAACCATCTTTTTTATGCTGGTTATGTACTTAACAGAATAGTAAACGATCATTATTAAGGAACCAAATAGAATTGGGCTCCTAGCCCCCAAAACTATCATTGAAGTAAACAGCAATACTTTAAACAGGATTGCCGGAAGTTTATTATTAGGAAGGTTCAGGACTAAAGCGCTGCAAAGGAAGATCGACAAAAACAAATAATTAGGTACTGTACTTTCATCAGATTTTTCAATGATAATGAACATATCCATTTTATTTGTAATAAATGCCCATATTACCAGTAGCGCCCCGATTAGTGCACATGTGTTATAGATTGGAATGAAAAACCTTAAATCTTTTTTTTCTCTTATGAAAAGGAATGGGATAAAGAATAATAAAAAGGCCAAAATGGTTTTTTCAAACTTATGCTTGTAAATCTCTGGAGAAGAAGTGTAGATGCACGAAAATACTATCCATAACAATACCAACACAACGGTAAATAATATACTTTGAATAGTTCTGGATACAGGTATAATACGGGGCGTAAGAAAGAATAGGAGTCCAAGACCTAAGATGCCAACGTACACCGGCTCAATGAACCAAATAGGAATCCATTTAACGTACCCTGATTTTAGAGTCAAAATATAAAAGCAGGTGAATAAGAGAATACGTAAATTATTACTTAACATTTCAACAGATATTTAAGTCAGTTGCTTCACAAGCTCATAATAGTTTCTTTTTTGCCCTGTTGTTACAATATAATTATTGTGATATAATAGACTAAGCTCGCCTCCGAAATGCTTACAGACCTTGCTTAAATGAATTACCTTATTATGCGCCTCTGCTTTATTTTCGATTTTAAATATTGAATGATCCATCACCACTAGTGGACGCTCTTTCAGTTTCAAACTCTTTCGCTCGATAAGGTCAAATACAGTATACGGGTAGCAGGTACCTGCTCTAAACCCCATTTCTTCTGTTGCTCCCACAGACGAATCATAATCTGCGCCCATCTGATCCCAAATCTGCCATGAAATTGGATTTTTCCATCGCAAATAGTGATGCCTACCTCCCCAACTCTCCTGTTGGATGCCTAATTCATCACACAATGCTCTAATTTTTTTAAACTCCTTGTCTGTTTTATTTAAATCACAATAAGTGTGATAACTTGGATGCAAACCTATTACATGTCCCCTTTCCCGTACTCTAACTAATAAATCTTTATAGAATTTTTTTTCAATATCGTAACGCACATCACTTGTACCAATGCCCTGCTCCACTATGAAATTAAATTCGCTCACTACTCCCAAAGACTCGCTGACATCCATTATAAAATCCGCGTTATTCATCGGATCAGGATTGTTTTCCAGGCTTTCTTTCTTTAATGCCCTTGAACACACTCTTCTACGCAATAAAGAAGGTGACCTCCTAAAGATCAGATCAGCTAAACAACTTTTGAGAAAATGAATAAAATCTGTTTCATGAGTTAATGAAAAATCCATATCATGACTCAAAACCAGCTTATATTTTCTAGGCTTTTTAAATAGCAAATTAAACTTCAACCGAAGAAGTTCTTTGAGTATTTCAACATACTCATTCACTATTGGTCTTTCATAAATTCCGGCCTTATACAAAATAGATTCTTTAACCGGAAACCTGCCATGCTTATCACTTGCGGTGGCATTCACTTCTTCATATAGCGTTAAGCAGAAAAAAATGCCCCCCAATAGGTCAATGTCAAAATAAGTTTGTCTTTCTTCCAAATTACATTCGATTGGCCCACTATCGCCAAATAAGACCGGAACTGATGGTTGGATAAAGGAGTTTGATGGAAAATCTTGCAGTGATCTGACTCTTAAAGGCAGCGATGGTAAGGTAGATGGATGCAACCATTTCTCCAAGGGAGTACTAAATAGAACTTCAGGAAATATAATACTACTATTATTTGTCCCTTGCATACCTATTTCTATATCCTTTCTGTTTTCTTCAAAAAGAAGTTCGAATTCAATTCCTAAAAAATCATTAAAAATAACGCTACATATGTATTGCTTTTCTATTTCGTAACAATTGGGAAATCTTATAATTAACGCACTCATAACGAAAATTTTCAGAATACTACATTGTACTATATGATCTCAACCCTAAAAATAATGCCAACCTGTAAATAAATTTATTTGCCTTAAAAATAGAATGATATGCCAATTGACATGCTCCTCCTTTTAGTAAATGTCGCTCAATTTCATTGCCAGTCACTTCGAATAGCTCCATTTTATTTACATTAAATGAGGCCAAATCAACAGCCTTATTTAACAAGTGGATTGTCTCGTTTGGATCATTACTTTTCCATATTATTGTATATGCCTTAATAGAGTCCCAAACAGTAAATATGATACTATTAATCTTGCCTAGATGATTTACAATATAAATAATCTCACCTGCACCTCGACGCTTTAGCTCTTTGTGAACCTCACTAAGCATTAAATACGAGGGCAAGGTTATGTTTGCCCCATTATGCTTTCTTTTTAAATCATTAAAATCCTGAGGGGAAGGAAGTCCAAGTCTGATTTCATTGAACTCTGAATTTTGTACTTGCTTTAACACAGACAAGTGACTTGTAGCCTCTTTCCATTTCAGAATGTCCTCTATAAAGTAAGAGTAATTCACTGTTTGCTTAAATCCTTTCCAATAAAAGGGTTGCCAGTTTGTAAACTGGCTTCCAAATTTTTGACTGATGAATGAAAAGTTTGGCAACTTATTTATTAGCTCATTGCAGACCTTTTTTTCATGGTGTATTTGTTTATAGCTCATGGTTAAAGTACAAGGTCTGATCCATACCCCAAGAAACGGAGTCAGCTTTGGCATTTTGCTTACAACCCGATTAAACTTTCGCTGAACACAGTAAGTCCAAGCTCCCTGTATAACCCCTTCAGATGCTGTTAATACCACATCCCAATTACCTTCACCGCATACTATATCTAACCACCAATCCCTATTAAATAAAGGAATCGAGTCTTCCTGTTGACACAGCTTGCTAAACTCTTCTTTAGGAGTCAAGGATAATTGATGTGTCCTATTAGCCTCGCTCTTCCCATTTTCAATCCTTTTATCTTGACAGTCTGTAATAATCATAGCTTTTTTAATTAATAAAAAAACTCCTCTTTAATAAAATTGAATGTTTTGAGCAGTTTAGAATTTGTTTTTGATAAATTGATGTATGGTTTCGCAATAGCACCAAACCGACGAAATGAATCAGCAACCTCTTCAATCATACTTCCTTCAAAATCAAAAGTGTTACAATACTGGCTCGCAATCTTTATACACTCCAAGACGGCCAATGTGGCCCCTCCACAATTTTTGAAATCAGGGTTTATAGCGTTTATCAAATAATATGCCCGATCCGAATCCCATACTAAAAACTCAGCACAATGAATATCACCCTGAGGACCAACAACATAAATAACTCTTCCGGAATTCTTAGCGTAAGCAGCATTGTATAAATCAATAAATAGAGCCTTTGAATAGGAGATCGTTTTATTCCTTTTTAGCAAAGATTTGCAATAGAATTCATAAAAATCATTGGCAGAAAGGTCATACTTTATTTCAAGCTGTTCCTTTCGGGCCCTGTTCAGGTGCTGTCTTTTATTGTAATCAAAGTTTTCTCTTACCATATCGATATTCTTAATAGGCTCAATCACATACGTATAAGCTGTTGACAATTTAAATCCGCAATCTTTATAAAACAGACTCTCCTGAAGCTTATAGTCAAGCGATTGATAAAATTTTTGAAAACCAGGCAGCTTTGAAATCATTTCCCTAAACAATTCTTTTTGAAAGAAAACTCTTTCATCATGACTTTGATCGGGAAGCGGTCTGATCCAAATATCTGTAAACTGTGTTAGTTTAGGCTTGGTAATAACTTTAACCCCATGGCGAATTTTGAAATAATATGGCCATGCTGCCATTATAACTCCATCTCTTTCAACAATTACCACATCCCAGTAACCTTCATAACATACAATATCCAACCACCAAGCCTGATTGAAAACATGAAGGGAGGATGATTCCTGCTTGCAAAGCTCTCTGTATTTTGATTTACTGATACTTTCCATGGTAATTTACTGCTAATGGGGGCTTCCCTTTGATAAATAATAGATTAAAATGAAACCATTATCTCAATAATTGCTCTACTTTACCTATTTAATATCCTTCTTTAGCCAAGGTTAAATTTCTTTTAATACTTGTTTCAACAACTTTGCTATCCTCTTTTGCAATCTTGTACAGAAAGATTGAAAAAAAGATATGATAGATGAAACTAACCAGGCCAAAAAGCGCCACCGAGATAATTGGACTTTTCCAGATATAATATCCTAAAAACAACGCCAGGAATCTAAAACCAATCAACACTGATTCATATCTAAGTCGTTCTTTCTGTTTATTTAAAACCCCTGTAATTGGAATGATAGGAGCATTCATAAATCCTAAAAACAAACCAGGAATTAATAGTTGTGTATAAACCCCTGCGTCTTCCCATTTAGCGCCAAAGACTATTCCAAAAATGCTTGGCGCAAATATTCCTAAGATTCCGAAGCATGGCAATCCTACCACAAAAAGCTTCTTATAAATCTTTAACACCAATGGTAACAAGCTCTTGTTCTCATGCTTTAATCTGTTTGCCTCCTGCAAAAAAACTTGCTGTGTAGAAGAAGTTACTAGATTCATAGGGGTTTGAACTATTCTATAGGACCATGAATACAACCCTAAAACATGAAGATTAAAGTAGCTACCTAATAGAAATACAGGCAAATTCCCTGAAAATTGATTTAACAAGGCGCTGGGCAAAGAATACAAGGGCCAATCTTTGTATTTTATTAGTAATTCCTTAACCCTTCTTTTATTTTCTACACCCTTGCTATAAGTAAAGCCATTTGAAGTAATTGATTTTTTAATATAAAATATTGCACTAAGTACTTGTCCGAGTATTTTACTTCCTATTAAAGCAATGCTGCCAAGAGCACTAAATAGCAATTGCCCCAGGCACATAATGGCCATCTGTCCAACTTTACCTATTGACATCGACGGATAATCACCTTTCCTATTTAACCAAAGATTAAAAACTTGGAAGCAAGACAAACTTAAAGACAGAAGTGGCAAAGAATAGATTAGTTCATGATTAACTTCTATGTTAAATAAACGTGACAAATCATCACCAAAAAATAAAAGCAGGACAAAAATGAATAGTGCTCCTATAATCGCATTAATAACGGAAAGCATAACAACTTCACGGGCCTCAACATCTTCCTTCGGCAATAAAATAGCATACTCATATCTGCCTGTTATTAAAGTTGCAAGAATTAGCGCAATACTATTATAAAGCGTAAATATCCCTATTTCCTGAGGAGAATATAATCTGGTTAAAACTGGACTTATCAGTACTGGTAGGACCTGAGATATAGTGGTACCTGTAAAAACAGTAATGAAATTTTTCTTAAAACCAGATTTTGATTTAAAATCATTAACCAACCACATTATTCTCTTAATTAAGCTAGTATTGAACTATTTCTTACTCAACTCTGACAGCAAAACTTGTTATTCAAATAAGTCATTCATAATAAACGAACGTATCTTTAGTAGTTTCGAATTGTTCTTTGATATCCTGTGCGACTGAACCTGAACTGAGCCATAATGCCTTTTTGTAAGTGATAGGGAATTGATCATCGTATTACCCAAATCATATTTGTCCACAAATGCCGAACTGTATTTCATAGCTTCATAGTATAATAAACTTGAAGCCCCTGTTGAATTACTTTCTCTATCGTAAGCTCCCGTTATAGCATATGCACAATTTTTATCCCTTGCTATCAATGAAGCTCCTATTAATTGATTAGATTCATCAAGTGCATACAGAATTTCTCCGCAGTTATTTGCCTTAATACCATTATAGATTCTCTGAAGTAAATCAAATGAATAATTAATCTTTTTCCCTATACCCTGCAGTACTTTAACATGAAGGGCATAAAACGCTTCTGGTGAAAGACCAAATTTAATTTGAAGGTTCTGTTCCGCTTTTTTAATGCGGCTCCGATACTCCTTTGAAAAATTTTGAAGTAATTTCTCTTGATTAGAAATACCCTCAACTACGAAAGAGTATTTTGTGGTTTGTCTAAAACCATTCCAGTAGAAAGGCATCCAGTTATTAAAGTCATAATCAAATGACACTGAGCAGGAGTCAAATTTTGGCAACTTTTTAATAAGTTGTGAGTAAATGTCTATTTCACGACTCAATCTGGTGCTATATTTTTGGTCCTCCGGTTGATGAACCCAAATACTTGCAAAAGGAGTCATTGGTGGAAGTGTAATTACCGTAAAACCAATTTTTCGCTTTAAATAGATAGGCCATGCCGCAACAACTTTATCATTTGCTTCAATCAATATCACCTCCCAATTGTCTTCTCCACAAACTGCATCTAACCACCAGTCCATAGAGAAAAGGGAAATACGCTCAATCTTGCAAATAGCTCTATATTTTTCTTTATCAGTCTTCATTTGAAGATTTGAATTATCATGAAATGTCTTTACAAGCTTATCCTGATGAATTGCGATGTTCATATTTTTAAGATAAAGAATTAATACCCAAATAAATACTATTATAAAGATCTTGAACTTGTATTACAATCATCGTTAAGTGAGTTAAATCCTGAAATAATCTCTTAACGCTAAATCTTCTTCTTATGAGCACATCTCCATCTTTACATATTAGCTTGTATTTTTCATTTTCTTTAATTATCAACCCCGGTTTGTGATTTATATGCCGTTGTTTTTTTATGGATTTATATCCAGTAACTTCCCAAAGCACTCCTATTGCTTTAGTGGCAGATTTTGAAATAACTTTAGAGACATTATCTCTGTAATTCAAATAATGATACACTCTGGTTACTGGCCATTCGTTCCAGTTAATTAATGAGGCTATTTCACTTTCTTTTATCTTTCTTGCCCTATAATTGCTATTACTTTCTTCTTGCTTTACCCGTATAACCGTTCCGTTTTCTATATCATCAATTGCACGTAAAAGCAACTTTGCTCCAACCTTTCCCATGTTTTTTTCCGCCTCATCCAGCTTACTGCCCACATTCAATGAATACCGTTCCTGATAAATAATGTCACCTGTATCCTCTCCTTCATCTATATAATGCACCGTAACTCCAGGATTCAGTTCCATATCATGATAAGCCCAAAACATTGGATTTGCCCCCCTATATTCTGGCAGGTATGAAGGATGAACGTTAATAACTCCATGTTTGGGAATTTCAAGAATATTGCTCCATAACATGTGATGACTAGACCGTACCACAATCAAACCCGCATCCAGTTCTTTTAGCCAGGGTTCTAGTTCAGATTTATTGTGCTTTGTTAACAAAAAGTAGGGTATATTCTTTTTCTTTGCAAAAAGAATTAAGTCACTTTTAAAACCTTTGTACAGAACTTTAACTACCCTTTTAAACTGCGTGAGTAGTTTAAAAACCTTTTTTTTCTTCTTAGGCAGAACACAAGACTGTATAATGCCAACAACCGTATGTTTCGAGTTTAACAATGCCTGTACAATCGATTTAACATCTTTACTAGACGTAAGAATAACAACCTGCATTACTGATAAAATTAACTTTTTACAATTCAGTTACTTTCAGCATTTCATCAGTTACGTGATTAATCCTAACCTTTTCTTTTTTGCGTAAAGCATAAACCCTTTCAATTATCTCCACTACTTTTAATCCTTCCAGGGCATTGGTTGTAATAGTTGACTTATCTTTTAATGTATTAATAACATTCTCGATAATATAATGATGATTTTGAGCAGATCCTTTATAGGCACCGTAATCATTCCCTGGATTAGTGGGAGCTAATTCCGGCATTTCATAATTTTTAATATGGCAATACTCTACTTTATCCATGTATTGACCACCAATTTTTACACTACCATTTTCGGAAATGATGGTCATGCTACTTTCCAGGTTCTCATCCCAAACTGCAGTTGAATAGTTTATGCATCCCATCCCTCCTCTTTCAAAGTCAAAAGAGATAAAACCACTATCTTCAAAATCAGTCAATTTTTTATGGTTAAAGTCGGCGAACTTTGCCTGCATGTTCTTGATATCACCAAAAATCCAATACATGATATCAATAAAATGCGAAAACTGAGTAAATAGTGTCCCGCCATCAAGGTCTATGGTTCCATGCCAGCTTTCTGATGTGTAGTATCTGTTATCTCTGTTCCAATAGCAGTTAAGCTGTACCATGTATATTTCACCAAGAATTCCTGAATCGACAACTTCCTTGATCCATTCTGAAGGAGGAGAGTAACGGTTTTGCATTACAGCAAAAACCTGACGATTTACCTGCAACGCTTTATAAATCAATCTTTCAGCATCAATTTTGCGCAATGCAATGGGTTTCTCAACAACCACATGTTTTTTAGCTTCCAAGCATTTTAAAGCTTGTTGGACATGCAATCCATTAGGTGTGGCAATGTTAATGACATCGACATCAATCCCTGAAAGAATAAACTCTTCCAGGCTTGTAAAGAAAGGGGCGTTAAATTTACCTACTCCAATTAATTCAGGGGGCCTTACGTCAATAAGGCCTACTAATTCAGCTTCCTGATTACGGAGTATCATTTCGGCATGACGTTTACCAATGTGGCCACAGCCTACAACGGCAAACTTAATTTTTTGATCGAGAGCGTACATAAGTTTCTGTTTAGGTGATACGTGTTACATAATTATTTTCAAATTTATATTGCTGATTACTTTCCGGGCAGGTGGCGATTCCGTTAGAATCAAATACCAATCGATGACCATATTCTCCCACCCAACCAATTTGTTTGGCCGGATTACCTACAACTAATGCATAAGGGAGCACTGTTTTGGTCACCACCGCTCCAGCTCCTATAAAAGCGTATTCTCCAATATCATGGCCACAAACAATGGTTGCGTTGGCCCCAATTGAGGCTCCTTTTCCTACATTGGTTTTTGAATACTGATCTTTTCTATTAATGGCACTCCTGGGGTTTATGACATTGGTGAACACCATTGATGGACCCAAAAAAACATCATCGGCGCAGTTTACCCCGGTATAGATTGAAACGTTATTTTGAACTTTAACATTTTTACCCAAAACCACACCTGGTGAAACAACCACATTTTGTCCGATGTTGCAGTTTTCTCCTATTACAGAGTTGGACATGATATGACTAAAGTGCCAGATTTTGGTACCTGAACCTATTTCACAACCAGGATCAACAATGGCAGATTCATGAACAAAAAAATCATTTTCTGTCTTAGGCAAGTTGTTTAATTGAGTTAACATAAGCAGTGAGTTTATTCGTAATATGAGACAATTGATCTTCTTCTAACTCTGAATGCATGGGTAATGATAACACCCTATTGCATAATGATTCAGCTATTGAAAAATCTCCGTCTTTATATCTTTCCGATTTAAAGGCTTCTTGCTTATGTAACGGAAGCGGATAATAAACCATGCATGGTATACCCGCTAATTCGAGGTATTTCTTTAAACTTTCACGATCAATATCATTATCTAACAACAAAGTATATTGATGGAAAACATGAGTAGAATTTACTTGACGAACTGGTATTTGAACTCCTTCTAATGTCTCAAATGCCCGATCATAATAACTTGCTGCAAAATTTCGGGCACTAGCATATTCATCAAGATATTGAAGTTTTATATTAAGAATAGCAGCTTGTAAGGTATCCAAACGAGAGTTAACGCCTACCATCTCATGATGATATTTTTTTGCCTGGCCATGATTTGCAATTTTTCTAATCTTTAAAGCTAAATCAGCATTATTAGTCATCAATGCACCTCCATCGCCAAAGCATCCTAAATTTTTTGAAGGAAAGAAAGAGGTACAGCCAATATCACCAATAGTCCCTGCATACATCACTCTTCCATCAGAAAAAGTATACTTCGCTCCCAAGGCCTGAGCAGTATCCTCAATTACATACAAGCCATTTTCTTTGGCAAGCATCATAATTGACTCCATATCGCAACATTGTCCAAATAAATGAACGGGTACAATTGCCTTTGTCTTTGGTGTTATAGCCTGCGTAATTAAATCAGCAGTTATGTTAAACGTATTTGGATCAACATCAACCATCACAGGAGTTAAACCCAATAAGGCAATAACTTCTGCTGTAGCCACGTAAGTAAATGCAGGAACTATTACTTCGTCACCCGCAGATAAATTCAAAGCCATCATTGCAATTTGGAGGGCATCGGTTCCATTTCCGCAAGCTATCACATGTTCAGCTTGTAAATAAGCCGCTAAACTATCCTGAAAAGTTTTTACCTGTGGCCCATTAATAAATGCTGTTTCAGCAAGGCATTCATTAATGGCCGCATCTATCTGAGGTTTAATGCGTAAGTACTGGCCGTGTAAATCGACCATTTGAATTGGGTTCATAATTGAGAGCGTATTAAGTTTATCAAATTTTACAAGCGAGCATCAACCAATTCTCTGTCTAAAAATGCTTTGGTATCAAAAATCACAGATGATTTGTTATGCGTTAAATTATTATATTCTAAACATTTAAACTCTTCATGAGCAACAGAAAGTATTATTACATCATAATTTTTCCCATCTAAATCTTCTAAAAGTCTAACCCCGTATTCCTCTAATACTTCACATTTACAAGCCCAAGGGTCATAAACATCAACCGAAAGACCAAACTGCTTTAACTCCCTATAAATATCAACAACACGAGAATTTCTTATATCCGGACAGTTTTCCTTAAAAGTTATTCCTAAAATCAAGGCTTTTGATCCATCAATCTTATGACCTTTCTTGATCATCAGCTTTACTACTTTATTGGCAACAAACATGCCCATATTGTCATTAATCCTTCTTCCTGAAAGAATTACTTGCGGATAATACCCTAAGCTTTGGGCCTTGTGCATTAAATAATATGGATCAACACCGATACAATGCCCACCAACAAGTCCTGGTTTGAATTTCAGAAAATTCCATTTGGTACCTGCGGCTTCCAACACATCGTGAGTGTCGATTCCCATTTTATCAAAAATCAATGAAAGCTCATTTACGAATGAAATATTAACATCACGTTGAGCATTTTCAATTGCTTTTGACGCCTCGGCAACTTTTATTGATGCCGCCAAAAATGTTCCGGCGTCGATTATAGAATCATATAATGTTTTAACTTTTTGGGCTACTTCCGGATTACTTCCACTTACCACCTTTTTAATAGTACGAAGTGTGTTCACTTTATCCCCAGGATTAATTCTCTCAGGTGAGTATCCGGCAAAAAAGTCTGTATTAAACTTTAATCCACTAACCTTTTCCAACAACGGAACACAGTCTTCTTCCGTACAGCCAGGATAAACCGTAGATTCATAAACAACAATATCACCTGCTTTCAGAACTCCTCCAATCATTTCCGTTGCCTTTAATAGTGGTCTTAAATCCGGATTTTTAAACTCATCTACCGGCGTTGGAACTGTAACGATAAAAAAGTTACACTTTGCGATCTCTTTAAGGTCTGATGCAAACTTTAATTTTTTTGATTCCTTAAGTTCAGCTCCCTCAACCTCAAGAGTTCTATCATGGCCTGCGTTAAGCTCATTAATTCGTTCTGTATTAATATCAAATCCAACGGTAGGATATTGTTTTCCAAATTCTACAGCCAGAGGCAGGCCTACATAGCCTAATCCAATAATCGCAATTTTAGAGTCTGAAATATTCATAAATTAACTTTACAATCTCTGGTTTTAATTATTACCAATAACACCTGTATTCTGTATATGGACTATGAAACAAATCGTTCCAATAACCCTTTATGACTCGGATCTTCTGAGTAATAGTTTTTATAATTTTTACCATAATTACCGCCATATCCATTGTTAGTATCCACCGAATTAAAAACAATGCCCATATTTTTGAATTTACCCGATAAGTATAATTCAGTAATATTCTTTAATTGCTGATAATAGGTATGATTATATCTAATTATGTACAACGACATGTCAGCAAACTTTTCAACAACCATCGCGTCTGATACTAACCCTATTGGCGAACAATCCATTATAATACAATCGAATCGTTCTTCTAAATACTTCATCATATCATTCAACCGGTCATTTAATAATAATTCAGCAGGATCATTAGGAATTGTTCCACAACCGATAAAAAATAGGTCGTCAAATCGGTCACTCTGTTGAATAATCTCTTCTTTAGTAGCCTGTCCCTTCAAATAATCAGATATCCCTTTGGTATATCCTTTTATTACATCCGCGCTTAAATCTGGTTTACGCAAATCAAATTCAATCAACATAACTTTCTTACCAGTAAGAGCAATGCTGGCGGCAAGATTTAAAGAAACAAAACTTTTGCCCTCTTCACTTACACTAGAAGTTACTAAAATAAATTTTCTTTCAAGCCCTTTGTTTACATAAAGTAAATTGGTTCTTAAAAACTTGAATTGCTCAGAAATTACTGTTCTACTTCCAGGCCATACCACCAATCTGTCTTTAGAATGATTTTTACCAATCACACCCAACACAGGCGCTTGAGTTATACTTGATATTAATCTTTGATCTGTTACCTTCTCTGAGCCAATCAATGAACTAGACCAAAAACTTATCACTGGAATGGCTAACCCTAAAACAAACGCGATCAAATAGGTTTTCAACGGAACCGGACTAATTGGTAAAATGCTACTGTGCGCAGGGTCAATCAGGTTACTATCATACACTTTTGTGTCGTAAGACAATGCAGTTTCTTCTCTCTTTTGGAGAAGGTAAATATAAAGTCCTTCTTTTAGGTTTTTCTGCCTTTCAACAGTTACCAAATTTCTTTCTTTCAGGGGAACTGAACGAATAGAAGCATCAAATTTGGAATTATTTCGTTGTAAATTACTTCTGGTTATCTGCAGTTCCCTCTTTATCTGCTGAATATCAGCATCTATGCTTTCACGACTATTCTTTATTTGTTCATTAACTGTCTCAACTAAAGGATTTTTTTCTCCCATGCTCTGCAAAAGACGGGCTTTTTCCAGTTCCATGGTATTAAGTTGACCAATTTTATCTTGTAACACCTTATTATCAGACAATAATGATGATGGGATTGGTTGCCCGGAACTGATGGAAGATCCAATATTATCAAACATTTTAAGTTGATTATCAACTTGGTTTAGCATCAGGTCATTTTCTTTTACTTTTTCTAATAATATAGCCGACTCTGAACTTATATTGGTAATTTCTTTACTTGTTTTATACTGCTCAACATTCTCTTCGGCATTTTTAAGCTCTCCTGACAAAAGCTTTAATCGATTATCCAGAAAAGTAAGTGCTTTTAATGCTTCTCTTTTCTTTACCTCCAGTTTCTTCTTATTATACTCCTGAACCAAGGCATTAACAATATCAATCCCTTTATCAGGAAGTGACTCAGATAAGTTGATATTAAACACCGTGGCATTTTCACTTGCTGGAGCTACTAACAATTTATCCCGATAATCCTCTATAGTTTTGGCGTTGGATTTGAATCTTATTCGAAAGCTTTTAAATGCATCGGCAGAATAGAAAACCCGATCCACTCTAAATCTACCAAACTCGTTATGAACAGTTGAGCCAAATTTATAAAGTGAACTTCCGCCTCCATTTAAAATCCTAAAATAGGAGCTGTCAATAGCTACCAACTCCAATTCATTTTCATAGGCATAATCCTCAAGAGATTGAGGAATTACCTTTATCGGAACATTTTTATAAATTTCTCTACTTCTCCATGGCCCTTTGAAGAAACGTTCCCAGGTAAAAGGTTCTATCAAATAATAGTTAACTGTTAAGTTTAGATCATTAACAACATTTTCCATTAACAATCGAGCCTTAACAATTTCCATCTCGTTATCAATGAGCTTACTATCGTTAAATACGTTTAATTCTTCAAGAACACTTTCTTTTTTTTCTGAACTTTTTTGTTCTTGCTTAACAAGCACTGAGCTGGTGATTTGGTATTGGGGACGTGTAATTTTCAAATAACTCCATCCCAATATAAAGCAGCATAAAACAGATAATACAAACCAATACCATTTCTTAAGACATTTTTCAAAAAAATCCTTGAATCCAATTTCAGGTTCAGCACTATTCTGTGAGGAGTTAAAAATCATTTTGAGCGTATTTAGATAAAACTACAAGGATATTAATTACTTAAGAGCATATATCGCAACAACATTTAACAACCCAATTAAAATCGTTAACATTTGGTAGGTCCTGTTTTCACTGGCGTATACTTTACGCGGACCTGGTTCAACATAAATTACATCACCTTTGTGTAAATAATAATAGGGTGAGTTAAATATATCAGTTTGATTCAGATTAAGACGTCCGAATTGCCGTACGCCGTTTTCTTCCCTAATTATCAAAACATTCTCTCTTATACCATAAATGGTTATGTCTCCGGCCATACTCAATGCTTCAGTCAATGTTACTTTTTCATTAGTAATATTATAAATCGCTGGACGTGCAACTTCTCCCAATACTGAGATACGAAAGTTTAAGAACTTTACTTTTACAGATGGCTCTTTTAAATAGTCAACCAATTTTGATTTTACCAATTCATTTGCTTCATCTGTAGACAAGCCTTCCACCTTTATTCTGCCAATTATAGGAATTTCAACAGAGCCGCTTCTATCTACAAGATAACCATCTATTTGTCTAAGTTCAAGTGAATTTGAGTTCCCAACGACAGATTGCGGATTAAACATATTCGTTGCTTCCGCATTTAAACTGGTAATACTTATTGAAAGAATATCATTTGGCTGAATTTTAGGAATATATTTATTTATCGCTTGTTGAGTTGCTTTTGAATCGATCCCTGCACCCTTAAAATAAGGGATATTCTCAGTTGAAGCGCATGAAGTTATGCCAATAGTAAAAAAGAGTAGAATTTTGGAGAATAGAATGCGCGTAAATTTCATGGTATTTGATTATGATTTAATACATAAGCTTTTGTTTATGTATAATCAATTTATATACCAATTTAAATTTTAAGTAACATGTTTCTTAAAAGTATAAGAGGAATGAAAATTCGAAGAAGTTTATTTACCCTAAAATTATCAAAACCGTGACCTGGTTTAAAACTATAAGTTCTGAAACACCAATGTTATTTTCTTAATAATTTCATAATAATTTAATGAGAACAACCTCTATTGGCACGGGAAGATTGGCTTCTATCAACAAGATAGATAAGCTTTTATGACCTTTTTATAAGTCACATCAAATAAGTTATGTACATAAGAATGATTTGTAATAAATAGCTAGTTTAAATAACTATTGGTTGACTTAATTTGAAAACGAAAGTTTTAAGTTCAACCCAACAGAGTTCCATTTCAGTTGATCTGCACCGATACCGGAAAGTGGGTATTTTACAAACGGCTCAACCTGTAACTTACTGTTTTTCAGTGCATAATTAACCCCAAATGAAAGATTCAAAGTTTTAAACCAATCAAATCGAGAAAAAACTTTCCCTGTATTCTCTTCTGTCTCAAACTTAGATGTTGCATCAAAAGCAGATGCGGCACCAAATGGGTAGGCGGAATAAACTGTTGAATTGGATTCGTCTAAATAAGTATAACTGCTAAACCCTCCGCTTATAAACCATGCATACTTTGTTTCTGGAAAAACGATTTTTACATTTATTGGCAAATCAACGGCCAACATGCTCGTTTTATAACTCTCTGGGGCTGATAAAACATTGGAAACCGTATTGATTTTATAGGCTTTTGCTTCCACTGCGGCTGGCAATGAATGGGTGGTATTAGTGGTATTAAATGCCAAAGACTGGTTCCCCAAACTAAGACCAGTATTTATCTGAACTTTAGGAGAAATTGGAATATCAACATCGAAACCTGCTCTGTAGCCCAAATTATTCCCCGAAGATCCTTTGGCATAACTCATAAATGAGCCTGCCATCATTGAAAAATCTACGCCTTCTTTGTTCTTAGTTTCTCCCGCAATATATTCTTTTATGCTATTGGTTACGATTGGCTGGGGTGATTTAGAGATTGTTCTCAATTCTCTTTGGATAATTTCAGGAGTTCGCAATTGCTCATTTGCAAGAGGCTGCGGACTTAAAGAAACAAGGAAATACCTTTCATCAACAACATCAGCTTTATTAAAAACCTCAGGCTCATTGTATTTCTCAATTAAAGAGCCATTAGACCTTTGCACTTTAGCTTTTGAATTAGATGAACTGGTTATTAGCACTGATTCTTCATTAGTAAAGGTCTTTATTTTCTCACTATACCCTTCCTCTAAATTTTGAGTCAAAGCCTTTACTTCCCTTTTAGTAACATGCTTTGTATTAAAGGCATTATTTGGAGCATTTACCTTATCATTTTTTAGATAATTAAGATTTAGTACAAAAAAAGTCAGCACAGCAGCAGTTGAAACTATACTTAACAACCATAGTGGCACCACCTTTTTATTTTTTCGCTCGGCAGCCTGCTTCTTTTCAAGCAGTTTATTCCACCCTTCGTTAGCTAAACCATCATCATACTGATCAAATACAGAACGAATTTGTTCCGATAATAACTTATCAAACCGCTCTTCCATAGCCTTCCGTATTAAGTTCTCCAATAAGTTTTCTTAATCTTTCTTTTGCCCTCGACAAATAAACTCTAGAGCTACTTGCTGTAATTCCAACAGTTTCCGCAATTTCGTCATGCGTGTACCCATCAATTTCATACATATTGAATATGACAGATTGTATTGAAGGCAGTTTATCCAGCATTTCCAAAATATCCTTATAACCGAGCGAGCTGATTGCATCGGCATCTTGCCACAACGGCTCTGCAACTTCATCAATCGGTTGTTCAGCCTCCTTTTTCAATAGGCTGCGTTTTCTGTCAATGGTTTGATTAACTATAATCCTACGAAGCCAGGGTTTAAATGAACGTTGAGCATCAAATTGAGCCAGCTTATCGAAAATCTTCAAAAATGCATCATTTACAACTTCCAAAGCATCCTCACGATCAATGCTATAGCGCAAGGATACGCCCATTGCATAGCCATAAAAACGTTTGTAAAGCATTTCCTGATACCGCGCATCCCCTTTGCAGCAACGTTCAATGATTTCCGAATCTGTAAGCTGGTTCAGTTTAATCATTTAGTAACTACTGCTAAGAAACAGGTGTATTTCTTGTAAATAAAACAATCATTCTAAAAATCTCTACCTTAATTAATTAACCGGTGCAAAGAAACAAAGTATTGAGCACACAGACGAACATTTTGCTCACGCTAACAAAATATTGACAATCATCTTTTTAAGCAGGATGAAAGACTGTGTCATCTGTAATGCTCAACCTTCGTTGCTTACAACTAATCTAAACCGATTATTTTAATGGGTTTACGGCACTATAAACCATATAACCCTTATTTTTTGCGTAAATAATTATTGAATCTTTCTTAACATCATATTTGTAACCAGTCTTCAAAAAGTCGATCGTTTTTATATCTCCTTCAGAAGCGGCTGATTTATCAGACGAAACAGTTCCAGGAACAAGTTTATAATCGCCCTCCATTTTATATGAACCGTTAATGATAACCTGTTCAGGTTTGCCATTAAAAGCGGCCAGGTTATTAGCCTTATCAAACGAAATTAACACCGTACTGTTTGGCAAATTGGTTATGGCTGAATCTTTCCCGGTTTTATCAAAATGATGCAAAGCTTTTAACTTCCATGAACCCTGAGGTACTTCTGCTTCAGGTTTTACATCATCATTATCGTTACATGCCGTAAAGGCAAAAGCTATAGTTGCTATGGCTATTAAGTTTGTTTTCATGTTGTTCTCTTAATCAGAATTATGTTTCTTAATTTTTTCCGGAAAATTCCGGGGAGAGCACCAACCTGTCGACAGAAGGCATGTAACCGAAGTCCTACTCCGCGCAAATAAATCAGCGGCTACATTTATCAATACGCACAACCCTAAGAAAATGCTACAGCTACCTAAATAAAAACTTAAAGAATCGCAATACAACACTAAAAATCAATGAATTAAAATGAAACCATTCATTAAAACTAATGCCCCACGGTGATTGAGATTGACAGTAGGAGAAGTAAGGAAGAATTGTAATTGTCAAATTTCAATTATATTTATCCATTAAACTAATAGAATAGCATGCTAAAAGAAGAACGTCAGGCATTTATAATAAAGCAGATCAACCTTCACAATAAAGTACTTTCAACAGATCTAAGCCGGCAACTGAATGTTTCGGAAGATACTGTAAGAAGAGATTTAAATGAATTAGCCGAAAATGGCAAGATTATTAAAGTTTACGGAGGAGCCTTATCAAAATCATTCCACTTCCCGTTTTCCGATAATGAAACCTATGCCAAAGAAGCTAAGAAGATAATTGCAAAAAAAGCAGCAAGCCTGATTGAAGACGGAATGGTTATTTTAGCCGGTGGTGGTACTACTATGATTGAAATAGCCAGAGCAATACCTAAACACATAAAATGCACCTTTTTCACCATTAGTCCTTTGGTAGCGCTTGAACTGGTTGAAGGGTCGACAAGTGATGTAATACTCATTGGCGGCCACCTATCTCCTAGTGCTCATATTACCATAGGATCTCAAGTGATCAATCAGCTTTCCGAAATCCAGGTGGATCTTTGCCTTTTAGGAACAAACGGTCTCTCACTAGAAAATGGCCTTACTGACTCAGATTGGGAAGCCGTACAGGTTAAAAAAGCCATGATAAAGGCTGCCCGCAAAACTGCAATTGTAAGTATTGCTGAAAAATTAGAGTCAACACAAAAACTGAAGGTTTGTAACCTAAATGCCATTCACTACTTAATTACTGATTTAGACGTGACGAATAACGCATTAAAAGGCTATTCAGCTTCTGTGGAAGTATTATAAAAAGTAAACCCTCGGCTTAAGTCCGAGGGTTTTTATTAAGGTTTAATTATGGGTGCGTTTTACAAACATTCGTCTAACAAATAAACGATTGATTCATAGTTTTTACCAACTGCTTCTGACATAGCCATTTCACAAGTTTTAGCACTTGAATAATAGCCTTCGTATTCCTTGCATTTTACTTCTATAGCTTCAATATGAGTTGCAGATTTGGTCAATTCAGGAAATAAAAAGCCCCTGTCGCCTGCCATACCGCAACAACCCGCTGATAATGGTGTTGTTACAGATTCGGCCAATTGATTGGCTATTGACTGGAACTTACCTACCAAACCCATTTTTTGCAGCGAACATACAGGGTGTAAAACAATTTCTTTTTTCTTCTTTACTATCTGTGCTTTAGGTAAAACGTAGTCGGCCAAAAAATCAACGCTGTCAATAATATTCAACTTGTCGAATTTTCTCTTATTCTCTTCAGTCAACACCGACCGACAATGGTGAAGTGTGTAAGTACAAGAACTTATATCAAGCACAACCGGCCATTTGCCGCCATCAGTCCAGCGCCAAATATCTTCAATCATCTCATTTGATTTATGCTCGTAAGCTTTTGCAAATCCTTTGGATGAGTAAATCTGTCCACAACAGGTGTGTTCAATTTCTTCAGGAATATGCAAAGTTATACCCACTTTATGAGCTACACTCATAAATGCCTCAATGGTATTTTTTTTTCCATCAACCGAAGCGCCCATTACTCTTGAAATGCAAGTTGGAAAATAAACTACTCCAACTGTTCCATTGTCCAATTGAATGCTTTTATTCTTATAAGATGCTGAATTACTAACCTTAAGTTGCTCTGACCATAATGGCATTGCTGGAACCACTTTTTTAATGGCTCCAGTAAGATTGGTCATAGTGGTTTTTCCAAACACCTTATTTACCCCATCTCCTATTGTTAGCCCTGCCTTTACCAAAGTGCTAACCGTTGTGAAATTCTTTGAAGAAAACAAAGCTATGCTATTGGAGAAATCTCCATGATTTTCCCTTCTAAGTCTCTTCACTAAATCACCCGTGTTAATATCGACAGGACAGGCAGTTGCACACAATCCGTCAACAGCACAGGTATCCAAACCATCGTACTGATATTCCTGCAACAATTGTTGATATGATCCACTATCTCCCGACTTTTTCAAATTCTGCAGTGCCCTTCTAACAACAATTCTCCGGCGAGGAGTCATTGTGAGGTTTCTGCTCGGGCATTTATGCTCGCAATAGCCGCATTCGATGCATTTATCTACCTCTTCTTCAACTTGCGGCAGGTCTTTCAGATTTTTTATATGTGCTTTTTTATCCGCATTAATAATAACTCCGGGATTGAGCAAATTATGAGGATCGACAACTGATTTAAGTTGCTTCATCACCTCATACAATTCGCCCCCCCATTCAGTTTCAATAAATGGGGCCATATTACGACCCGTTCCATGTTCAGCTTTCAATGTTCCGTCATACTTGTTCACCACAAGTTCAACCACTTTGTTTAAAAAGCGATCATAACGTTCAATCTCCGCTTCCGAATCAAACGCCTGCGTTACAACAAAATGAATATTACCATCTTTGGCGTGTCCAAAAATAATGGCATTATCATACCTAAACTCAGTAAATAACTGCTGCAAGTCGAGAATAGCGTCCCCTAATTTATCAACTGGGAATGCAATATCTTCCAAAATGACCGTAGTTCCGCTAGCTCTCACTGCTCCTACAGCGGGGAACATACCTTTTCTCAATTTCCAAAGAAAATCTTGCTCAGTCTGATTGGTTGTAAACTGAGGAGCATTAATCAGTGATATTCCTGATGATACTGCTAAAAATTTATCGACTTTACTTTTTAATTCATCCTGGCTGTTATCCTGAAACTCAACCAATAATGCCGCGGCCGTTTCTGGCAACGATTTTAATTGCTCAGGAACTCCTTTAATATGCTCTATTGACCGCAATGAAGCACGATCCATCAGCTCAACAGCCTCTGCCCCGGCAACAGTCAAAGGAACAATGGCCTGACAGGCATCGTAAATAGTTTGAAAATAAAGTAGAGAAGTAGCTTTATACGGGTAATCAGCAATAGTATTCAAAACAGCTTCTGCAATAAACCCTAAAGTACCTTCGGCCCCTATTAAAAGATGGGCTAAAATATCCAGTGGTTCATTGTAATCAATAAATGAATTGACAGAATAGCCTACTGTGTTTTTAGTTTTATATTTTCTCCGCACCAAGGCCGTCAGCCGTTCATTCCCGACTATAGATTGACGTAATGATTTTATACCCTCGTAAATCTCCGGACACTCAATTTCAAATCGGCCGTAGTCTTCCTTTCGCTCTGTAGAATACACCTTTCCATTAGGAAGGATAAAACGAATATACTTTGTAGTATGATACGAATTGTTAACCACACCACAGCACATTCCGCTAGAGTTATTGGAAAGAATGCCACCCATCATGGCAGAGTTAATGCTTGATGGATCCGGACCAATTTTCTTTTTATAGTTTTTAAGACGGGCATTTACCATTGCACCTATCACACCGGGTTGTACCCGTACCGTTATCCCATCTTCTTCAATAGTAACCCTATCCCAATACTGGCTCAAGTCGACCAAAATACCATCTGTAATCGACTGGCCTGACAAACTGGTGCCACCAGTACGAAAAGTTAGCGGTATTGAATTTTGATGAGAAAATTCAAACAAACGAATTATTTCCAATTCAGTTTGCGGCAATACTATGGCTTTGGGTTGCAGGTGATAAAATCCTGCATCAGAGGCGTAAGAAACCAAATCTATAAGACGGGTTTTAATACGATCTTTAGGTAAAATCGACTCTAATTCTTTTCCAATCTCCATTCAATTGGTTTGCTAAATCAATAATTATTGTTAACTAATTGATAAAATTAATGATTTATATTTCCACTTCCTGAGTAATAATAGTTTTGCTTGTAAATACTGCTTTAGATTGACGGCTTATCATCAACAATAAAGAATAGGTAACCAATGAGTTAATTACAATTAGCTCAAACCCCATTGAATACCCGAAATAAGCTTTGGCAAATTGTTCCGCCAGGTAAGTAATAATCGGCGAACCAATACAAATAAACGGAACCCATTTATCGGCAATAGACCTTTTGGTAATCATACCAAATGCAAACAAGCCAAGCAAGGGCCCATATGTATATCCTGCAGCTTTGAATATTGCATTTACTACAGAATCGTCATTCAGCACCTTAAATATTAATACAACCAGTAGCATAATTACTGAAAAAACAATGTGCACTGTATGACGAGCTCTCACCAGCTTTTTTTCGTCCTGATCCTTTTTCTTAGCAAAACCTAAAAAATCAACACAGAAAGAAGTGGTTAAAGCCGTTAAAGCTGAATCAGTAGTAGCGAAAGTGGCTGCAGTTAAACCCAGCATAAATACAATTGCCGGCAATGCTCCTAAATGTTTTAAGGCTATTTCAGGGAAAAGGTGATCAGGAGTCCCTAAGGCAGCAACTGATAAATTATTGGCCTCTGCATAGGTATATAACAATGCTCCCACGCTTAAAAAGAAGATATTCATTATCACAAAAATCCCGGTAAAGGTGAGCATGTTCTTTTGAGCTTCACCAATGTTTTTGCAACTCAGATTTTTCTGCATCAAATCCTGATCAAGCCCTACCATGGTTAGGGTGATAAAGATTCCGCCTAAAAATTGTTTCAAAAAGTGATTCTTATTACCCATGAAATCCTCCCAGAAGAATAATTGAGAATATGTACTGCTCTTTACAGTTTCAATTGTTTGAGCAACATTCAGGTTGAGACTTATTGAAATAAAGTAAATTGATAAGACTACTGATGATAAAAGAAAAACGGTTTGTAAAGTATCAGTAATAATAATTGTTTTAAGTCCGCCTTTAAAAGTGTAAGAAAAAATCAAAAGCAAGCAAATGGCAATAGTTACCCAGAACGGAACATTCCATGCATCAAAAATAAACTTCTGCAAAACGATAACGACAAGATATAGCCTAAAGGCTGAACCTATTGTTCGTGATATCAGGAAAATCATTGCTCCTGATTTATAGCTCCAGAAACCAAATCGTTCTTCCAAATATGTATAAATCGATATTAGATTAATACGATAATACAATGGGAGTAAAACCGTTGCCACAAGTATAAATCCAACTGCATTTCCCAGAACAAACTGAAAATAACCGAAACCACTGTTGTGTACCGCTCCTGGCACGGAAATAAATGTCACTCCTGATAAAGCGGTACCAATCATTCCGAAAGCAACGAAATACCATTTTGAGTTTCTGTTGGCAATAAAAAAACTCGAATTATCTGATGAGCCCTTTGAAGTTACATAAGAGATAATTGTTAAGAGCAAAAAATACCCTATCAGAAAGCAAAGCAAAGCTACCGACGACATAATAAATTGTTTTTCTTTTAAACTAACACCTGATTGATGATTGCCCTATTTAGCAGCACTAATTGCCTTACGTACGCTTCCGTGTTTTTCAAGCAATTCTGCTGCTACCGTCCTGTTCAAGCCGGTTTCTTTCATGATAATATTGATGCCGCGATTATAAAGCTTATGGTTGGTAAACTGCATGTCAACCATCTTGTTTCCTTTAACCCTTCCCAGCTGAATCATAACAGAGGTGCTAAGCATATTCAAAACAAGCTTTTGTGCTGTTCCGGCCTTCATGCGTGTGGAACCTGAGACAAACTCAGGCCCAACGACAACCTCTATAGGGTAGTTGGCAAGAGCAGCAACCGGACTACCAATATTGCAAACAATGCATCCGGTTGAAATACCCACATTGTTAGCAGTTTGCAGTCCGCCAATTACGTAAGGTGTTGTTCCTGAAGCAGCAATACCAACAACCACATCCTTCTCGTTAATATCATACTCCAAAAGATCTTTCCAAGCTTGCTCGATATTATCCTCAGCAAATTCAACCGCTTTACGAATTGCTTTATCTCCTCCGGCAATAATTCCTATAACCAAATCAAACGGAACACCAAATGTTGGAGGGCATTCAGATGCGTCAAGAACGCCTAAACGCCCACTGGTACCCGCTCCAATATAAAACAGACGCCCTCCTTCCTTCATCTTTTGAGCGGTAACAGTTGCAAGCTTTTCAATTTGAGGAATTACCTTACCCACAGCATCTGGCACTGACCTGTCCTCATTATTGATATTAACCATGATATCGCGCATGGTCATTTTTTCCAAATGATTGTAATTTGAATCTTTCTCTGTCGTCAACTCCATTGCTTTACTATTAAGATTTCGTAATTAATCGTTTAAAATTCTTTATTTCAGTTCACTAAGGAACGGTAAATCACTTCCTGTATATCAGGACGAACATTCAGCTTACCCAAATTATTATTATCTCCTCCATCAGGGCAAACTCTGTTCGATAAGAAAATGTATAACAAATCATATTTTGGATCGGCCCATACACAAATGCCCGTAAAACCTGTATGCCCGTAGGTTAACGGTGATACACTTAACGATGGATAGGGAGCTTTACTGGTGGCATTGTCCTTTTCAGGTTTATCAAACCCTAATCCTCTTCTGCTGATCTCACTTTGATATGAAGTGAATAAATCAATTGTCGATTTTTTAAGGTATCGTATGCCATTTAGCTCGCCTCCATTTAACAGCATTTGGTAAACCTGTGCCAAATCATAAGCGTTACTGAACAATCCGGCATGACCGGCAACGCCACCGAACATAGCTGCTCCGGGATCATGAACATCACCTCTTAATTGTTGCAAACGGAAATACTTTTCCTTCTCGGTTGGAGCAATAACCTCTACAGGAAAGTGCTGCAATGGCGAAAATGAAGTACTCGTCATACCCATTGGCAGATAAAACGTATTGCGGACATAATCACTTAGCGATTGCTTAGTAATACTGGCAACAATTTCACCCAGTAGAATAAAATCATTATCACTGTAGATGTACTTACCTGCCACACCAAGTTTACTGTTATCAACTCTACTATAGATAGTATCTAAATAGCTTTTACGCATGTACATATTTTCGGCAATGCGCACACTATAAGCTTCTGATGGAGAATTGCTGTAATAACCCGACTTTGGCTTACCTGATGCATCTAAGGTTTCTTTATAAAACGGTATAAAGGAAACCAAACCAGCTTGATGTAATAAAAGGTCCTTTACTTTAATTTTCGCCTTTTCAGCATTACTTAGCCAAGGAACATATAAACCAATGGGGGCGTCTAAATTCAACCTACCCTCTTCATAAACCTTCATCACAGCCATGGTAGTTGCTGTGGTTTTTGTAACCGAAGCTAAGTCGTAAACCGTTTCGGTAGTTACCTTTTCAGTTGAGTTGTAATTGGTGGTTCCGTAAGCTTTTAAAAACCCAACTTTGCCTTTTCTGGCCACCAAAACAACACAACCAGGAGTTGCACCCTTTTCAATTGCATTTGCTGCAATAGAATCAATTTTTGTTAGCGTTTTGGGGTTTAAACCTGCTTCCTGAGGACTTGAAACAGGAAAGTAGTAATTATTGGTAATTCCACTTCCATAAACATATTCATTTGAAACAGTTACAGGCAATTTACCCTTGGCCGTAATCTTTCCTGTTAACAAATCAATTGCAACCTGGTGCATGAGAGGATCATCCTCATAACAAGCCACCAAATTTTGCGCAACGGGCATTTTGGCAATTAAATACGGATTACCAAAAACCAAACTTAACGTTTTAGGTTGCTGTTGAAGCTTGGTTAATAACGACAAAGCCACATTACTGATTCCAAAATTATTAGCAGGGTATTTTTTGTATTGATGCACCCCTAATACTATTGCCTCATAACCTTTTGCAAGTTTTTGAATAAGCGTTGCTGCTTGCTCTTCACTTGCCTGATAGTCGAAGTAGAAGCAATCCACTTTAAACTCCTTTTGTAACTGCTCTGCAAAGGAATTTGATTGAGAAAGGCCAAATCCTACGTAAGCAAGTCTTTTAACTTTATTCAATGGAATTAACGAGGAATCAGTTTGTTTTAATAATGTGATTGCCTGCCTGTAAACATTTTGCTTAATTACGGCTACATCTTTGTTCAAATCTTCTTTTAACTGAGCGATTTGAATAGGTTTTAAGGTATCTAACCCTAAATTATACTTAGCCAATAACACTTTTTTAACCTTTTCATTAACCTCTGCCTTCGTAAGTTTCTTCTGACGAATGGCTTTTAAAGTGCTTTTAATACTTCCTTTTATATCGCCCGGTAAACACAACATATCATTTCCGGCAATCAATGACTGCACTGCGGCAGCGCCCTGCGGATAAAACTTAGCCACACCTTTCATTTCAAGTGCATCAGTAAAAGTAAGACCCTTAAATCCAAGCTGATTTCTCAACAAACCGGTCACGTTTCTTTGAGAAAGTGAAGTTGCCTGATTTTTAGTAGTATCAATTGCAGGAATGTACAAATGAGCTACCATCACACTTCCAACACCTTCATTTATCAACTTTTTAAATGGATACTGCTCTAGAGAATCTAACTGATTAAATGATTTATTGATTACTGGCAAATCATAATGTGAGTCAACTGAAACATCTCCATGGCCTGGAAAATGCTTAGCACAGGCCATTACGCCGGCATTTTGCATACCTTTCATCAACTGGGTACCGAACAGGGCAACTTTATATTTATCTTCACCAAATGACCTGAAGTTGATAACTGGATTTAACGGATTGTTATTGATATCCACAACCGGGGCATAGTTTACATGAATACCAATACGCTTGCATTGTTCGCCAATGGATTTCCCCACTTTGTAAGCGACTGCCGCATCGGCAACAGCGCCAATCGTTAATTGATCCGGAAATGGAGACACGTCAGAAAAGCGCATTCCTACTCCAGTTTCCCCATCAACACAAACCATCAATGGAATCGATGAAATTCCCTGCATCCTGTTAAGAAACTCAGCTTGTTGCTCGGCTATTCCCTGAAATAGGCAAACAGAACCTATTTTATATTTTTTAATATGCTTTGCGATGTCTTCTTCGTAAAACACAACTTCTTTGCCTTTACGTTCAGAGGCTCTCAAAACAAAAAGCTGGGCTATTTTTTGCTTTTTAGACAGTTTTTTGAATACACTGTCTACCCAAAAATTGCCCCTTGGAGAAGGCTGCAAAAACTGCTGCCCGAAGGCAGCAGTAGTGCAAAAAAATAAAACAATAAATAAACATTGCTTTACCATACAACCTAACATCAATTTTTTCTTCATACTTTCTGTATGTTATATACTATTCGTTTTTTAAACAATCCAATAAGCCGCCCAGCTCTTCCCTACTTCAAAACGTCTAATCTCTTACCTGCAAAACAACGCAAACTAACGCCTATTCACTTATTTAATTTGCATCAATACGCCCTCAATATGACAAATGTAAAAATTAAATTTTGTTTTATGCATTTCATTAAAATAAAAACGCACAAAACCGCAATTCAACTTACACTTAAACTATCTATGTAATTAACTTCATAGCAACTCATCAATACGAACGAATTTGTAGCCGCTTTTTACAAGCTCATTTATCAATCCTGGCAGATAATGATAGAACTTATCTGTTCTTCTTTGGTCGGTTCCAATGTGTATAAGCAGTATAAAACCATTCAATCCATTTTCAGAAGCAGCCTTTTTCTGAATTGATTTATAAATTTCATCTGAACTCAGGTACTGCTTACCCATTTCAGGCCAGGTATAGTCAGCCGTAGATCGTGTACCAGGTGTAAAGTTTATCAACTGCAACCCTTCCTCCTTAGTCCAATGAACAATCGAGGTGTTGTACCATTCATATGGAGGCAGAAAGAATTTTGCATCATCTTTACTAATTCCAAAATGAGCCATAGCTACATAACTATTTGTCAAATCATCAACAAACTTTTTATAGTTAATCAACAAGCTATCTCGTTTCATCCAATCACAGTACAACAAATGCTCATCAGAATGCGAACCCAAATAATTACCCTGACGCCGCAATCTTTTTACCAACGATTTTAATTTCGGATTACGGTAAAAGCGTCCCGTGAAAAAGAACGAAGCTTTAATATTGGCATCTTGCAAGGTTTTATGTACAAAACTACCTCCATCGGCGTATTCATCTCCGGTAAATACCAGTGCGATTTCATGCCTTAAAGTATCACCCCTTATTATTGCTCCATAGGTATCAACTACTTTTTTCTAAGGAACTCCTCCTGAGCCCCTTGTTCTTTTGCGGCAAGCAAGTAGATCAACGATGCTGTCCCATCCATTGTGGGCTCATTGGTACTGTAATCACCATAATCATCATGATAAACAGCCAAATCCGATTGAAAAACTGCATAGTCATCCCGCTGATAAAGCTTTATCCCTTTCAAACCTTTATAGATTGTCCCGTAAACTGGACCATCCACCAAGCCTCCATCAATTGGAAAATCATGCTGTTGTGTAAATGCTGAATGAGGATTCTTAGGAGTATCACCATTGCCCGGCAACCCGTAAACCATACTAGTTCCCCATGGATTGCACCCTAAAAGCCAATCGAAGTTGGCTTGCTCCAACTCTGCAAATGACTTATCATTTGTTAATCTTGCATACAATGAACATTGAATCGCAAAAGATGTGGTTAGATTATTTGAGCACCAGATGAACGGAATCCCTCTGTTGAAAGCGTTTTGGGAGGCTTTTTCAGCAACTCTCAAAATACCCTGTTTGTAGTAATCTGTTAAAATCGCACGATCCTTAGCGTTTGCTTTTTTACCAAGTTCGGCGTGTCCAAAATTATGAAACGGATACCATTGATAATGCCTGGCCGTATCTGCCCCCATCCAAGGAGTAACTTTTTCTTGCATGCTGTAATTCCAAGCATCGTTATAGTATTTCTTAACTCCATTTAGTTGAAACAGAGCTGCAGCACCCAATTCCATATCATCAACCCAGTTATCCTCTTCATAAAAATAAGGTGCCCTATTTGGAGCTGTCTGACAAACTCCGGGCTTCTGAACACCAAGAGAATACGCCGACAATGCCCTTTCTTGCAATAACTGCACTAACTGAGCATCCTTTCCCTTATACAATTGTGCACCTAAAGCGAAAACACTTACAAATTTTCCGGCAGTAGAAGCCACTCCGGTTGACCTGTTTTGATACTTACCCAAACCCTGAGGCTTACCTGTTGCAAAATACACCGGACGACCTTTTCCTCCTCCTAATCCATAGTCAATTTTATCTTCATTTGGCAAACGCATAATTTGATGATCCCGATCATCTGCCAATTGATTAAACATCCAATCAGCACGTGGATGCATTTTCAACAGCCAATCAATCCCCCATTTTGCCTCATCCAATACATCCTTTATTCCGTTTGTTCCATCTATCCCGTTGGCCAAATATTTATCAGTAAATACAGCAGGAAAATCGCGATAAGCCGCCAACAAATGATAGGTAGCATTAGCCGATGTGGTTACATATTGTAAATAATCAGAAGCATCATGCCAGCCACCCCAAACATCAATGCGCGTAGAATCAGGCATTGGCCCATACATTGTATACCCATCAGTAGTATGGCAAGAGTCTTTCAAAAAAGGATTAAAACCGCTTCGTTGCTGACGCATGTAGCGCAAAGCGAAATCAGCTGTTCCTTTATACACATCAGAAGAAATTTTAAATACAGGAGATTTGGCTTTTCCTGCCTTAAGATAAAAACTACCGGTTTGTTTGAATGAAGTAAAATTCAATCGATATGATTCCTTAAACGGACCGTAGGCACCAAACGCCTTTCCTGCCTTGTTTTTGAAAACCGTCTTATCATCAATAGCATTCACCAACTCGAACTCGTCAATTTTTTCTTGAGATAAACATCCCCAAACTGCCACCTTTACACCTAATGGAGTATAGCCCAGTTGATTGATACGAATCCATTCTTTAGTATCGTCGTCATTTTTAAATGATAGAAGAAGGATTGCTATCATCAACATTGCGACTTGTTTAACTAATACATACTTTTTCATTCTAATTAAAATTAGTTATTCACAAGCGTTGTTATTTTTCCACCACGTCCCTTAGAATCCAGGGCCTGAAGTTTAATAGTACCCTTGGATTCAATAGGTTGATTATACACAGCGCTCTTCTGATTAGGATTTGAACCATCGGTAGTATACACTATTTTAAAGCCGGGAAGCTGAATATTGGCCATTACTTTTCCGTTTTGAATTACTGCCCCCACAGGAGGAATTCTGTATTGATACCCCCCTGAATAGTAATCCAACCTGGGCAACTCTCTTTTTCCTATTACGTTAGCAAACGTAGAAAATGCCTGATTATACATTTTGTAAAATTCGACACTATCTTTTACCTGAGCCCAACGAGGATCCTGAGCCCATGCACGCTCTGCCAATCCTAACAGCCTTGGCAATAGCATGTATTCCAATCGTTCAGGAGTTTTTATTTTTTCTGTCCACAATAGGCCTTTAATGCCAATGATGTTTGATTTCCCATAATCTGTAAGACGGTCTTTTCCTACAAACAACGTTTGCTTAACCGGATTACCATTAGCATCCTGCGTGGAATTTCGGTAATAATCAAAAGGAATAAAACCAAATGGTTTATCAATATTAACATAACCTCCCCATCGGTGACCGGGCTCGTCAGCCGATTTAACATGAGCTAAATCAAAATAAAAGTTACTTACACAGGCGAGTACCACTTTGTAACCGGCGTTAGCCAGTCGATAAGGTAAATCTTCATAACTACCCCCAATCACATTATTCCATACATCTACCTGAAAATTATTACCGCTAAACTGGGGATTGGGAACAAATCGTTTTTTGCCATCGATGGCGGTCTTTCGTAAAGCAATCTCTTCCCAGCCTGACAATATTATGTTTTTAGATTTGGCTAACTCATCAAGCTTATTCACATAATAATACCATAGGTCGTCTGTAGTTTTCATACCGGGAGTATTCTTAATTAACTGCTGGGCAATGGGTGATTTTTGCCACGAACCAACAGGAACCTCATCTCCTCCAAAGTGAATGGATTTTAATGAAATTCCAGCCTGCATATACATTTCTTTGATCTCCTCAACCACCTCTCCAAGAAAATGATAAACCGAAGGCATGGCTACACACATCACATTATCATTATAATATTGGGCAGAAAGATAAACCGATTTATCATTCACATCACGCAGCATGAATTCTTCAGCTTCTTTCGTTTTACCTTCTTTCATTAAACGCTCATAGCGAGCATCCATAGCTTTTATGGCAGCTCGTGCATGACCAGGAGTTTCAATTTCAGGGATTACCTGAATATGCCTCTCATCTGCATACCTGAGGATTTCTATGAAATCAGATTTACTATAAAACCCGGTATTTAAACCTTCATTAACATCCGGACCAGCCCCATATACTGGACGAAGCATTTCTTTATCATCAATAGTATGACCTCGCTTGGCACCAATTTGTGTTAATTCTGGCAAGGAAGGAATTTCCAACCGCCAGGCTTCATCATCACATAGATGAAAGTGCAGTATATTCAACTTATACAGGGCCATTAAGTCAAGTACTTTTAACACCTCTTCCTTGGCATGAAAATTCCTGGCAACGTCCAGCATAAAGGCCCTGTAGGCAAAACGCGGAGAATCAATAACTGAAACCAGGGGAATATTGAGCTTTGATTGTTTTTGCTTCCATGCATTTGATGGCATTAATGTTTTCAATGACTGAACTGCATAAAAAGCGCCTGAAGCTGAGGAAGCTTCTATTTTCACCTCTTCAGCACTTACATTTAAACGATAAGCCTCACTTGGCAAACCATCAACCTTTTGAAAATGAATAGCTTTTCCTACCACTGCTGATTCGGAAGGATTATATTTTTTGCCGGTTAAGTTCTCGATCTCATTTGCCAGATATTCAGCCTCATTACGAAATGTTGCATCCGTAAAAATACCCGAAGCACTACTTAATGAAAAGCTACCGGTTGTTTCCTTGTAAGAAACCGGACTGGGGAAAACCTTTATTAAGTGATCCGCATCAAGCACTTCAATTGATTTATTTTGCTCATAAAGCACTTCTGGACTTTGAAATAATTTATTTTCTGTTGGCTGTAAAACCTTAAATTTTTTTAATGCTATGCCTTTAGTTTTATCAGAATCCCAAACCCAGTATACACCAGCCGGAACATCTGTAAAGTTTACATACTGACCATTGGTTACGAAAGAAATATGGAGACTATCTTTGGGAGGAAGAGATTTAAAAAATTCTGACGGGAACAATCGATATAAATCCCCGTTAACACGTTCAACCTTAACTCTTTTATCCACAGAGTTTATATCAATGGTTTTCATATAACTGAAATAAATATTCCAGCCAGATTTAGGTAGAGTTTCAATGCCATTATTACTTATTTCAAACTGACACAGCGATTTAACCTGACCTTTGTAGTTATTATCAATCAATTTCCACTCAATATACAAATCACTGGTATTGAATTTATTGACCGACTGAGCAAAGGTCGAAATACTTAAAAAAGCAGTCCAAATTGTTACTATCCAGAATTTCATTTCATTAATATAGAAAACTTCTATGCTTTTTCTTTAACATATGAGCCCAAACAACTGTAAAAACACAAGTAAAAAGCGCCAAAAACCGAAGTTTGAGGCGCTTTAAGAAATCTTATTAATTAAGATACCGTTAATATTTATTGGTACTATTAATTAAGTTAGGCACTTGGGAACCAGTCCCTCCTAATATTCCAGTTGAAATTAGCGTGTATTTACGTCCTGCCACCGGCACAAAATCCTTGAAGGTTCCTAAAACTTTCCCTGTAGTAGCAGTTGTGTCCAATGTCAAAGTATAAACACCGCTGGGTTCAATAGGCTGAAAACCCTTAATCTCTTTATAGGATGCACTTGAAAAAACAGTTCCTTTTACATTAGGAGTTACATTAGTTTGTGTATAGGTTACATCCAACTTTTGTTCTGTTGGGATAGTGCTTATAAACCTGATGTAAGCTTTAGTTGGATCTGGAACATTTACATCATCCTCGATAATTAAAGTGGAAGCCTCACTCATTTTACCTATAACAAACACACTATAACGCGAATTGGCTTTAAACTCGGCAGAACCAAGGTTTAATACCGCTCCAGGCAAAACCGTTGAGGAAGCCGGCACAACAGCTTTAAATGCAGATGTACCTGCCGGTAAAGCGAAATACTCTTTGCCAGGAAAAATGCTTGAAAAGGCAATCCCCTGCTCAGCTCCAGCTGTGTTCGGCCCTACTGCTGTAATCTTTTGATTATTGGCATAAAAGTTCAATGTAGGTGCATCTGGAGATAAGTGATAGATTTTCAACAATGCATTGCCATTTACTGATTCGGCACGATCAATTATACCGTCCTTTTTACAAGAAGTATTAACAAACACCCCCGCTATTAGGCTTAATATATATAGCTTTTTAAAATTATTCATGATTTTAATCTTTCGAGTTAACATTCATTATTGCTGAGAAAACCACATTTCTTTAGTATGGTAATCAAGATCTAGCCCTCCAAACACCTTTAAGGCTGCTGCATTCCAAACATACTCTGAATTATAACGAGGTCTGAAACGGTAAGCGGGTTTGGCGTTATTATCAGGAAATAAAGATGCAGGAAGAGTAAATCCTGTAAATACGTTACTATCATAATGATAGCGACGTAAATCACACCAGGTTTCAGTAAAGCCCCAACCAAACTGAGCAATGTACTTTTGCAGTAAAATCATTTTTAATGTTAAGCTGTTAGCATCTGTTGGCACAATTGCTGTTTTGCCAAGAAAAGTGCTTTTATCAGCTGCTTTAATTTGATTTGCTGCCACAGAAGTGTATTGGTTAACAAAGTCAATATGACTATCAATGCCTTTTTTGTAAGCATCCAATGCCGTTGCCTTGTCGTTTTTCAAGAATGCCGCTTCTGCTTTAATGAATTGTAGCTGAGAATAGGTCATTAATGGAAAACGAACATCATTGTTAAACAAATATTTACCCGCCCCAACAGTAGTGGCGGCAGCCGTACCCCAAAGTGTGTTTGGTCTTTGATTGGTGGTTAATGTCCCATAACCAGCATTCGGATTCAAACCATAATATGCTCCATCAGGAGAAGATGAAAGCATTAACGCTAAACGAGGATCGGTAACCCCTCCAAAAACAGAACCATTTAGCAGGCTAAGTATAAAATTTGACTGACGGAATGTGCCAAGGTTATTACGCAATGGGCCAAAAAAATTGGTATCATCATTCACTTTTCCATTAAATGGCACGCTGGCATCATCAGCATTTGAAGCTAAAGCTTTATCCACATATTCAATAACTTTAGCAGGATCATAACTTGATTTGTTTGATAGGTGATGTGCATTTAAGGCTAATAACCCGTTAACAAACTTTATCCATTTGCTACGGTCCCCTTTGTACATCAGGTCTCCTTTAGCGGCATAATCAGCTGAGATTGCTCCATCAGTTCGATTTAATAAAACCATAGCTGAATCACACAGTCTTCTCACTTCAGAATAAGCAAACTCCTGGGTATCATAATCAAACACATCGCGTTTTGGATCAAAAGCCTGTTTGATAATTATTTCACCATGATAATCTGTTAACGATTGCCATCCCCATGCCTTTAAGGCATAACCAATACCTGCCAAGTCCCAGCGCTCTTGAGCTAATGACAGGTTAATCATATCCTGAAGATTAATACCCATCTTCCAGTAAACACTACGCCATTGCTGCCCTGAGTTATCACTTGCGGCCTGGTAACCATGTCGATCCCAAGTATCACCTGCAGAATTTGATACAAAATTCTGAACGTATTTACCCAAGAATCGTGAATCATACTGGACACCCAATGCCAAATTGGATTCCATAGAAGCTAAGTACAAATTGGGAGATACCGACTGAGGTCCATTAGGGTTCTCATTTACATCAAGGTATTTTTCACAACCGGTTGCAGTAACCATAATACCGGCAGCTGCTATGATTGAATAGAATATTTTCTTCATTTTCTAATTTCAGATTTAATATTTAACAAATTATAACCCCAACTTCACACCGAAGTTAAAACCACGCGGCATTGGGAAGTTTCCAAAATCAAAGCCCGTAGCTCCACTACCACCCACTGCTGCAGAGTTTCCGTTAACAACTGGATCTAAACCTGAATAATTAGTAATAATAAATAGGTCAGTACCGGTAACAAAGAAACCTAATGACTTAACTCCTTTGATTTTAGCTAATTTCGCTTGTGGCACAGTATAGCTTAAGGTGATATCCTTTAAACGCAACCAATTAATATCCTTCTCAATGAAGTCAGCTTCGCTCAGTGCACCTGTTGCAGAGTAATAATCAGTTGAACTGCTAGCTGGAATAATGCTAATATTATTTTGAGTAGGGAATTCAGAATTCTCCAAACCATCTTTCATTACGCCTTTGAAAACAACCGGCTCATAACGGTTTAGAGTGCGCTTACTTAATCCTTTTACTGTTAATAAGTGCTCTGTTGCATTGTAGATGTCTCCACCTTTACGAATGTCTAAAAGGAAATTCAAGCCCCAGTTTTTATAATTAAATGTATTTGTCAAACCAACGGTAAAATCAGGGTTACGATCACCAACAGGCGTCCAAACACTTTGACGTAAAGGCAAACCTGTCGATGGGTTAATAAGAATATCTCCCTTATTGTTACGTTGGTAAGCAAACCCTGAAAAAGTAGTAATTGCTTGACCAGGAACAGCTCCGTTTCTGACGTTTCCATACACCCAGGTATCAGAAACGTAATACTCTTGTAATCCGGCAGGAAGAGTTAGTAATTTATTCCATGTTTTGGTAAAGTTAGCCAGCACATCCCAAGTAAAATCTTTACCCTTAACAGGAGAACCATTTAACTGCAATTCAACACCTTTATTTTCTAAATTACCACCATTCTGAACACGCAATACAGCCCCGGTAGCATAACTTAATCGTAAATCTTTTACTATTTGATCAGAAGACTCAGAGCGGTAATAGGCCACATCCATCCCCAATCGATCTTGGAAAAATTTAACCTCTGCTCCAAATTCATATGAAGTTGTTTTCTCCGGCTTTAGGTTAGGGCTTGGGCCTGTAAACCCGTATCCATACCCTCCGCCAGTGGTAGGCTGGCTTTCCAAAGCAGGAATCAAACTATAAGGAGGCGCATCTTTACCAACTTGTGCCACAGAAGCTTTTAGTTTACCATAAGACAAGACTTGATTGTTTTTCAACCAAGGTAATTCAGTGAATATAAAGCTTAATGATGCCGAAGGATAGAAGAACGAACGGTTCTTGATTGGCAGGGTAGAAGACCAGTCATTACGGCCAGTAGCACTAAAATAAACAAGATCATTATAGTTTAGCGAGAAAGAGCCGAATGCACCCATCAAACGTCGCTCTGTTAATCGCGTAACGGCTCTTTGTTTGGTAATGTCCGTATTGTTAATGGATACAAACTCCGGATCAAGGAAGCCAATGCCACTTACAGCAGTATTAAAAGTATTCCAGCTGTTTAATGCACTTCCCAACTTTACGTTACCGCTAAACTTACCAAACTTTTTATCTGCAGTAACATAATATTGTATATTCAGATTTTTGGTATTGCTTACTGCGTTATCCAATATACCACCGTTAGCTGCAGCATAATTTGACTGAGGATGGCGCAATACCTGATTTTCAGTCGTGTAAATATCAAATCCTATATTACCAACTCCTTTTAACCATGGCAATGGAGAGAAGTTTAACGCTAAGTTCGAAGCAATACGGTTGGTTTTTGACTGTATTTTATTCTTATCTACATTGAAGTAAGGGTTTTCAGCTTCAGAGGCAAAATTACTGGTCAAAAACTTACGACTACCATCAGCATTAAGATAAACACTTGCATCATCAGTACTAGGCCACAATAACAAGCCTAACATTGGCCCATAATTATTATTAATAGCATCTCCACCTTTAAATACCTGCGTATTATCAGAATTGGTATAATTGAAAGAAAGATCACTACTAAAGAATTTTGAAATCTTAGCGTTAGTCATTAAGGACAAGTTGATCTTATCTAAAGCAGAACCTGGAACAACTCCGCTTTGATTTGTATAGCTAGAGGATGCACGATAAGTCAGCCTTTCAGATCCACCTTCGAGTGCCAGGTTATGGCGCTGAGTAAATGCAGTTTGAAAAAACGGGCTAATGTTATCGTGTAATACTGTTCCTTCTGCATATTTAGGACCGAAATAGTTAAATGTATTTAGATCCGAAGCCCCTAATATTCCCTGGCCATAAACTTGTTGAACAACCGGATATTTATTGATTTTATCAAACCGGAAATCATTACTGTAATTGACACGAGATTGACCAGCTTTACCTCGTTTTGTAGTAATTACAATTGCCCCACTGGCCGCATCAATACCATAAAGCGCAGATGCTTCAGGCCCCTTTAGCACCGTAATTGACTCAATATCATCAGGATTAATATCCGCTCCGCGATTTGTAAAGTCCAAAGAACGATTGGCAAACATAATATTCGAGTTCTGATCAGAAACAAAACCTGAAGTATTAAACGTTTGGTTATCAATCGGCAACCCATCAACAATAAATAATGGTTGATTGCTACCACTTAATGAATTAATACCTCGAATAGTTACTGATGCAGAAGCACCTGGCAATCCAGAGGTATTAGTTACTGTTAAACCAGCAACACGTCCTTGCAAGGCATTTACAAAGTTTTCTCTTTGAGTTTCTGCAATCGCTTTTCCCTTAACTTCAGTTACAGAATATCCCAGAGCCCTTTTTTCTTGTTTAATACCCAAAGCAGTAACAACTACTTCCCCTAATGCTTTGGCGTCCTCCACCATTTGAACATTAATTGTAGCGTTTGACCCTACAGTCCTTTCAGCAGTTTTAAACCCTACAAATTGAAACACTAACACATCTTTTGCGCCAGCGTTAACGGAATATTCTCCAGAGGTATTAGTTTGAGCACCTTTAGTGGAACCTTTAACAATAACAGAAACTCCAGGCAAGGGCAAACCGTCTCCGGCCGAAGTAACAGTACCCTTAACAAGCTTTTGCTGTGCGGCTACATGCATCGACAAGAAGACGAAACTCATTAAAAAAGTGAGTAGTCTTTTTTTCATAATTGGATTGATTAAGTTTTTAAGTTTGACGATTTATGTTTTTGATTAAAAAAACCTTATTTAAGGAACCTTGAAGACATTCAGGCTCCTATTTCCAAAAGCATTTACTGCTATTTATACAGTAAATATTTTTCTCGCATCTTTTTATAATTGCTGAGGCCAGGTTCCCAGCTTTTGCGAATTTCTGCTTCACTTTTGCCTTCTGTAATTTGCTTTTTAAACAAATCCGTTCCGGCCAGCTTATCGATATTTCCAATTTCTTTGCTTTGCTTTGCATCAAAGAATTTCTCCTTTTGTGGATAGGCTTTGTATAATTCCATTATCCAGCTAATGTTAATCTGCTTGCTTTTAATTAGCTTTTTAACATCATATTCACGCAAATCCAAACCGTAGCATTCATTATCCTGAAAAAGCGGAGTTTCACTCATCCCTTTGATACTCTTAGGCATAAATGAAAAACCATATTGGCCTTTCAAATCAGGATTTCCCAGAACCGTAAAAGGGAAATATGTTCCTCTGCCTTGACTGACAATGGTGCCTTCAAACAGGCAAATAGAAGGATACAATAAAATGGATTGATTGGAATTAAGATTGGGGGACGGATTAACCGGCAACTTGTATAGCATACTATGCCTGTAATTTGCTACCGGAATTATTTTTAGTTTACATTTTGCCTTGTTTGCCAACCACCCTTCACCATTAATCATTTGAGCATACTCCCCTATCGTCATTCCATGGGCAATAGGCACGGGATGTATCCCTATTCCTGATTTATATTTCATATCCAGGATGGGCCCATCAATTAAATAGCCGTTAGGATTAGGTCGATCCAATATTAACAGCTCAACATTGTTTTCTGCACACGCCTCCATTACCCGATGCATAGTAATAGTGTAGGTATAAAAACGAGCTCCAACATCTTGAATATCGAAAATCATTACATCAATACCCTCTAAGCTCTCTTTGCTTGGCTTACTCATTTTGCCATACAGGGAAATCACCTTTATTCCGGTTTGGCCATCAATAGTGTCGACAACATGAACGCCAGCACTAGCATTTCCTCTAAAACCGTGTTCAGGACCAAATATTTTAACAACATTAACACCTAACACTTTCAGGCTATCAACGCTTAATTTATCTCCAATGATAGAGGTTTGGTTTACAACCATTCCTATTCGTTTGCCTTTTAATAGAGGGAGATACTTTTCTGTTTGGTCTGCACCGGTGACAATGTCGTTTTTATGCTTTAATTGAGCATAGCCTAATAACGTAGTTAATAAAAACGATAAAAGTAGAGCACAACGCCTCATAATTGTTTTTGTTTGTTTATTACATCAATCGACTACAAAATGCAAACTTCACCCTTCCAAACATAAAATATTATTCTGAAAAAATGCAAAAACACGCAAGTAACAAAATGATTACAACCGATAAAACTCCATAAAAGGCGTTAAAAGAAAGGATTGACGCAATAAATATCAAAATCATGCAAAAAAACGCAAACTACAATACTAGTAAGCAAACCTTACAAAAAAGCAAAAAAACGCAAACTATCACTAGTTTAACTGATAACTTTTCAAGAAAAGAAGGGATTTAATAACCAGAAGGGAGATTTCACTAAAAGCACAAAAGGCCAGTATTTTCATACCGACCTTTCTTTGGGTAGCGGGAACCAGACTCGAACTGATGACCTTCGGGTTATGAGCCCGACGAGCTACCAACTGCTCCATCCCGCACTGTTGTAAATTTGAAAAAGAAAGGCCGACACTGTCGACCTTTTCTTGGGTAGCGGGAACCAGACTCGAACTGATGACCTTCGGGTTATGAGCCCGACGAGCTACCAACTGCTCCATCCCGCACTGTTGTAATTTTGAAAAATAAAGGCCGACACACTGTCGACCTTTTTTTCTTGGGTAGCGGGGACCAGACTCGAACTGATGACCTTCGGGTTATGAGCCCGACGAGCTACCAACTGCTCCACCCCGCACTGTCTTGGGATTTGTTTGGCGTTCATTACCCGCCTCTCCCTTTTGGGACTGCAAAGATAAGAATGATAATTAATTCCACAAAAATTATTTAAAAAAAATCAAAACTGTATCTTTGCACCCGGAATTGCTTAAATACCTTAACAAAGGTACGAATTTCACAACTGATTAATTTTCAAGTCAATTGAGTAGTTCAATTGAGATCACCTTAAACAAAAAGAAATGGAACACAGAGCAGGATTTGTAAGCATTGTAGGAAAACCTAATGCCGGCAAATCAACCTTGATGAATATTCTGGTGGGCGAACGCATGTCAATCATCACTCACAAGGCGCAAACCACTCGTCACCGTATCATCGGAATCATTAATGACGAATCAACACAAATCATTTTCTCCGATACTCCCGGAATCATTCAACCCAAATATGGATTGCAGAAATCAATGATGTCGGCAGTTAATGAATCATTCCTCGATGCAGACGTTTTACTTGTTGTAACTGACATTAACGAAAAGCACGATGAGACTGATGTGGTTGAAAAGGTAAAAAAGTACGAAGGGCCGATAGCGGTATTAATTAATAAAGTAGATCAATCCAACCAAGATCTTGTTTCTCAAAAGATTGAATATTGGCAAAAAGAGCTGAACCCAACTGCTATTATCCCTATTTCTGCTTTAAAAGAATTTAATATAGAGGCAATTACGGGATTCATCAGAGAAAATTTACCCGCACACCCGCCTTATTACGACAAGGAGGAACTTACCGATCGAAGTGAGCGCTTCTTTGTTGCAGAAATGATTCGTGAACAAATTTTCAAATGCTGTGAAAAGGAAGTCCCATACAGCTCTGAAGTTGTAATCGTTTCATTCAAGGAAGGAGAAGATCTGCATCGTATCAGTGCAGAAATTATTGTTGAACGCGAAACACAAAAAGCAATCATTATTGGCAAAGGTGGAACAATGTTGAAAAAAATTGCATCCGCGGCCCGTTACGATATTGAAGCTTTCCTGCAGAAAAAAGTATTTCTTGAGGTATTTGTTAAAGTGCTGGACGATTGGCGCAACAAAGACAATTACCTTAAAAGATTTGGATACGAGAAATAGACCAAGTACTAAATTTATTCTATCGATATAGAATTCAGAGTGGGTGATTGGATGACAACACTCATTCCTCAAAACTCAAAATTAACATGAGCAACATAGTAGCTATAGTTGGACGCCCTAATGTGGGGAAGTCCACTTTATTTAATAGATTAACAGAAACCCGCAAAGCCATTGTTGATGACATGAGCGGAGTTACCCGTGACAGGCATTACGGCAAAGCAGAATGGCTGAACCGTGAATTTGTGGTAATTGACACAGGGGGCTATGTTACTAACTCTGACGATGTTTTTGAAACGGCCATTCGCGAGCAAGTACTTATTGCCATTGAAGAGGCATCATCTATCATTTTCATGGTTGATGTTACTACGGGTATCACTGATTTAGAAGATGATATTGCTGATATTTTACGTCGTACTAAAAAGCCAGTATTTGTTGTTGCCAACAAAGTTGACAACACCAAACTTGTTCACGAATCAGCAGTATTTCATGCATTTGGCCTAGGCGATATTTACAACATTTCGTCAATGACCGGAAGTGGAACCGGAGAATTACTCGATGCCATCATTGAGAAATTTGAACCAGAACAGGAAGACACCACGTCGCACCTACCTAAATTCGCTATTGTTGGCCGCCCTAACGTAGGAAAATCGTCCATCATCAATGCATTTTTAGGTAAAGACCGCAATATCGTCACTCCTGTTGCCGGCACTACACGAGATTCAATCCATATTCATTACAAGCAATTTGGTCATGAATTCATGTTGATTGACACTGCCGGATTACGTAAGAAAACCAAAGTAAAAGAAAACATTGAATTTTACTCGGTAATGCGCACCATCAAGGCTTTAGAAGAAGCCGATGTTTGCATTCTGATGGTTGACGCAACAACAGGTCTTGAATCGCAGGATATCAACATTTTCCATTTAGCAGAAAAAAATCGCAAGGGCATTGTAATTTTGGTGAACAAATGGGATTTGGTTGAGAAAGACAACAAAACAATGAAGAAGTTTGAAGAGCAAATCAAAGAAAAACTTGCTCCGTTCACTGATGTTCCCATCGTTTTCACTTCTGTTTTAGAGAAACAACGTATTTTTAAGGCAATAGAAGTTGCCCAGCAGGTTTACGATAATAGAGCTAAGAAAATCGCCACCTCTAAATTGAACGATGTAATGCTTGAAGTTATAGAGCATTATCCACCACCTGCATTAAAAGGCAAGTTTGTAAAAATTAAGTATATAACACAACTTCCTGGTGTTGCGCCAACATTTGCATTCTTCTGCAACCTTCCGCAATATATAAAAGATCCTTATAAGCGTTATCTGGAAAATCAGTTGCGTGAAAATTTTGATTTTACAGGAGTACCAGTAACCATTTATTTCCGTCAGAAATAAATTATAATTCATAATAGTTAAGGGTAAAGAAAATAAAGCATTTTTCTTTACCCTTTTTTCATGCTGATTTTCAACTACTAAAGCCATTCCATTTGATCAGTATCTAACTAAACATCAGAAACTTAGTGAAAATATTTTTGGTTTATTAAAAAAGAAATTTCTACCTTTGCACACGTTTTAAAAATCTAATTAAGAAGAAAACAAAATGAAAAAAGTATTTGCATTATTATTAGCGGCTGGTGTATTTGCCGTTGTAGCATGTGGTGAAGGTAAAAAAGCTGAAGGTACTGCTGATTCAGTAGCTGCTGATTCTGCTCAATCTGCTACTGTTGATTCATTAGCTAATGCTGTTGACACTGCTACTGCTGTTGTTGATTCAGCTGCTGTTGATACTGTTAAGAAGTAATTCTAACTCAAGTAATAAAAATCCCGAAGTCAATCGCTTCGGGATTTTTTTTTGTATCTACCATTAACTATTTCAACTTTATATTTCCGGCCACTGTTGCTACCGGATTACTTACAGACTTAAGTACTATCTGATCGCGGGTGTTAAGGACACGGTAAAAACCTTCATCATTCCAAAATCTTCGAGCAATTATGGCTTTCACCTGATTTTTGATCAATGCCTTACTTTTTTTAACGTCAGGTTCATTCACATTAATTTTTTGATCTTTAACCATCTTCAACAGCAGCTTTAATTCATTATCACTCATTTCAAACGAATTAACAAAATCAGTTAATGAGCTGTAGGAGTTTTGGGTTAAATTATTTCTTTCAATATAATCATAAGTATAGTCAACAATAAGCCCTTTATAGCTTATGTAGCTATACAGCGCTGAGCTCGAAGAAGTATCAATCGGTATGAATTCATCCGGCATAATCCCACCTCCTCCATATACCGTTTTACCTGAGCGGGTAACAAACTTAGGGGCATTTAAAAAAGCAATCTTATTACTATCCGCACTATAAAGCTCCCCATGCTTTAAACGCTCGCCAACTTCATTCTTATACACATTAATACCCTCTGCATATGGTTTTTGAATACAACGACCTAATGGGGTATAATACCTGGCAACGGTTAGTCGCAAAGCTGAGCCATCAGAAAATGCAACCTGATCCTGCACCAGGCCTTTTCCGAATGAACGGCGACCTATTATTGTAGCCCTTTCGGTATCCTGCAATGCTCCTGCAACAATTTCACTTGCCGAAGCCGAGTTTTCATCAATCAGGACTATTAAATTACCTTTTTCAAACTCACCTGAACCTGTCGCAAAATATTGTTCTTTTCCTTGTTTGCGCCCTTGTGTATACACGATCAGTTGTCCGTTTGGCAAAAACTCATCAGCAATTGCAATAGCTGCTCGCAAATACCCGCCTCCATTACCTCTTAAATCAAGCACCAAACTTTTTAACCCATGCTGCTTGAGTTTATTCATAGATTTCAAGAACTCTTTGTGGGTGGTAGCCGCAAAACGTATAATCTTAATATATCCTGTTTCCGCATTTAACATATAGGAAGTTTCAATACTGTTAAAAGGCACCTTACCTCTTACAATTTTAACATCCGTCAATGACTCCCCATGAGCAGATACTTTTTTTACTCCCAGGTTAACAACTGTTCCTGAAGGACCACGTAGCTGTTTAATCAGCTCGCTATTTTTTAGCCCGACTATACTTTTATTATTTACTGTTATGATTTTATCTCCAGCTACTAAACCGGCGTTGTATGCAGGTCCATCAGACACTACATTCACAACCAAAAGTGTATCTTTCAGCATATAAAACTCTATGCCAATGCCATCAAAATTACCTTCAAGCGACTCAGATAAGGCACGGTATTCATCAGGCGGAACATACTGCGAGTGAGGGTCCAATTTCGACATGATTCCGTTGATTGACTCTTCTTCCAGCTTTTCAATATCAATCGAATCCACATAGCGATCTTGTATCACCTGCAAAATGCGCCCCATCTTATCAGTTGAACGGGAAGTAAAAGGGAAATTAAAGTTTAACTCTACCGATGAGGAATCACTCATCTTAGAGCCAACTAGCATCCCAATAGCCATCATTACAGCGGCAAGTAAAGCAAAACGTAAATTATTTTTCGTCGTACCCATATAATCTGTCTCTCTTACAAATTAACACAATTAGCGTTCCGCTGTTGTTTGTATACAAAAAGAAATAGTAATATTTCGCTTACGTTTAATTATGTATTTCTTAATTTAAGGAAAATAAGCTTCATTTTCATTATGATTTAAATGAATCAATACAGAAATTTGTTGCAGATATAACCCTGACCCATTTTATGCATAGAACTACCGAGTCGGATTCAAAATACAACCATTTAGAGCAAATGTCGGTTGCCGAATTGCTTATAAATATCAACAACGAAGACAAGACTGTTCCTTTTGCCATTGAAAAAGCTCTACCTGCCATTGAAGCCTTAGTAGAACAAATTGTTGCTCGCATGAAAAAAGGCGGTCGGCTATTTTACATCGGTGCCGGCACCAGCGGCCGATTAGGAATTGTTGACGCATCTGAATGCCCTCCTACTTTTGGAGTACCTTTTGATTTAGTTATTGGCATTATTGCCGGCGGAGATTCTGCAATACGCAAAGCTGTTGAATTTGCAGAGGATGATACCGAGCAAGCTTGGCTTGACCTTTCGCAGTACAAAATAAACGACAAAGACACCTTAATCGGAATTGCAGCTTCAGGCACCACCCCATATGTTATTGGGGGCATGGAAGAGGCCAATAAAAACAACGTACTTACAGGCTGCATTGTTTGCAATGAAGGAAGCCCAATTGCCGCCTTGGCAAAATATCCGGTTGAAGTTGTGGTAGGTTCTGAATTTGTTACCGGCTCTACCCGTATGAAAGCAGGAACTGCTCAAAAATTAGTATTAAATATGATTTCCACCTCGGCAATGATCAAACTTGGCCGTATTAAAGGAAACAAAATGGTTGATATGCAGTTAAGTAACAATAAGCTGATTGACCGTGGTATAAACATGGTAATGAATGCTACTGGTGCCAATCGTGACATAGCCGAAAAGCTTCTGAATGAATACGGCAGTGTGCGAAAGGCTGTAGAGAACTATAAAAACTGAGGTTGAAATGCACGATATAGAACCTTACTATAATTGGCGTGATTATTACGTGGCATCTGAGGATAAATTGTCTCCGTTCTATAATCGTGAGTACAGCGAGTTCTACTACGACAAAACTGTTTACAACTACTACATTCACCCGCAATGGGATTTCTTCGGCTCCAACACACTTTATATAAAAATTCTGTTTGTTGATTATGCAATAGGCTGTTGCATTATTGAGTTAATTGGAGAATGGAATGACTGCATAAATAACGACATAATGCTTCTTAAGCGCGAAGTTATTGAAAATATCATGATTGAAGGAGTTGATAAATTTATATTGATTGGAGAAAACGTCCTAAACTTTCACGGATCCGATGATTCGTATTATGAAGAATGGTTTCAGGAAATTGACGAAGGATGGATTGCAATGATCAATTTCAGAGAACATGTTACCAGTGAAATGCGTAACACTAACATTGACTATTATGTTAATATTGGAGGCGAACTGGATGACCTGGGATGGCGAACGCAAAAACCACAACAGCTTTACCAGAAGGTTGAAGATCTTATAACGAAACGCTTATCGTTTTAAAAAAAAGCAGGATGAAAAGAATTTCAATCCTGCTTTTTTAATACTTTAAATTCCAACCCTATTCCTCTTCCTTACTAAAGTTTTCCATAAAACTGGACTTTTTACCATGTTTTAACACTTTGGCTTCAAGGAAGAAAATAATTTCTTCGGCAATATTGGTAATATGATCACCCACTCTTTCAAGCTTACGAATGATGGTCAGCAAATAGAGAGCCTGCATCATGTTATCAATATTACCTCTGATATATGCTGCAATAATATCGGTTGCAGATTTATTAATTTCATCAAGTATACTATCCATACTAAACACTGTACGGGCTAGCTTTGCATTACGCTCCGCGTATGCACGATTGGACGCATTTAGCATTAATTTAACCGTTTCAGCCATTTCATGAAAACGACACTCTTCCAATAAATGCATATCAAAACCACGTTCGGCCTCCAAAACATAATGTGCTATGCCTTCAGCATTGTCTCCAATACGTTCCAGATTATAATTGATTTTTAAAGTGGCGAAAACAAAGCGCATATCATTGGCAAAAGGATTTAAGAGCGTGAAAATGTTTTCACAATCCTTGTCAATTTTCAACTCATAAGCATTTACTCTTTTTTCATTGAAAATAACTTCTCTCGCCAAACCTTTATCCTCGTCTAACAATGAAGCGATACATTTTTCCACTTGGCCCTCAACCAAACTGGCCATATCGTTCATTTGATAGAAAAGTTTTTGTAATTCTTCTTCTAAGTGTGTCATAGCAAATGCGATTAAAAACGCAAAGTAAGTTTTTTAGATTGTTAGCAGAAGTTAATTTATAAACTTCCAACAGTGAAAAAGCAATTTTAAAAATCAACCAAATCTTCCAGTAACGTAATTTTGCGTAGCCTCTTTTGCTGGGTTAGTAAATATTACTGATGTATCATCGTACTCAATTAACTCACCTAAATAAAAGAAGGCCGTTTTATCACTGATACGAGCAGCCTGTTGCATGTTGTGTGTTACAATAACAATACTGTACCTGCTCTTAAGATCATGGATCAACTCTTCAATTTTAGCTGTTGAAATCGGGTCAAGCGCAGAAGCGGGCTCGTCCATCAAAATCACGGAAGGTTCTACCGCTAAGGTTCTGGCAATGCACAAACGTTGCTGCTGACCACCCGACAATGCCAATGCCGATTTTTTCAAATCATCTTTAACCTCATCCCAAAGTGCAGCCTGACGCAAAGAACGCTCAACAGTTTCATCAATGAACTTCTTATGATTGATTCCATTAATTCTCAACCCATAAGCCACATTTTCATATATTGATTTTGGAAATGGATTAGGCTTTTGAAACACCATTCCAATTTTCTTCCGATGGTCAACAACGTTGATTTTACTTTTGTAAATATCTCTACCGTCAATAAAAATCTCCCCATCAATACGGCAATTTTCGATCAAATCGTTCATGCGATTAAAGCAACGTAAGAAAGTAGATTTACCACATCCCGACGGGCCGATGAATGCTGTAACAGTATTAGCCTTAATACCCATGCTGATACCTTTTAAAGCATGCTTTTCACCATAAAACAACTGAACGTCTTTAGCTTCTAATTTATACATATCTTTTCGGATGCGAGATATGAGATGTATGCTGTGAGAACCTCATTTTTCTCACTGGTCGCATTTCATATCGCAATTCTCAAAACTAATTAATACTTCACTCTTTTGTTATGACGGTTTCGCAAAAATACTGCTATACCATTCAACACAAATACAAATAACAATAATATAATGATAGCGGCGGCAGCGTTTACCACAAATCCTTGCTGAGGACGGCTAGTCCAGTTGAAAATTTGAATTGGCAAAACCGTAAACTGATCCATTGGCGTTTTAGGGGCAAATGGCACATATACCAAAGCTCCCACTACAATTAAGGGTGCAGTTTCACCCACTGCCCGAGAAACGGCTAAAATCATACCCGTTAAAATACTCCCGAAACTGGCAGGCAATACAATGCGGCTAATAGTCTGCCAACGTGTAGCCCCAAGTCCTATAGACGCTTCACGTAATGAACTAGGCACTGCTTTTACAGCCTCTCGCGTAGCCACAATAATTACCGGCAACACCAATAAAGACAAGGTTAAGCTGGCAGCCAAAACACTATTACCCAGCTTCATCAATCTGCCGAATAATTCAAGACCTAAAATACCGTAAATGATGGAAGGAACACCCGCCAGGTTGGCGATGTTCACCTCAATAAATTGGGCAAATCGGTTTTTCTTACCATATTCTTCCAGGTAAACGCCCGCACCAATACCAATTGGGAAAGAAATCATCAAGGTTAAAGTAACCACCCAGATCATACCCATTAAAGCAGTATAAATACCTGCCTTTCCTGGGCGACGCGAAGGAAGGCTGGTAATAAAATCCCAATTGATACGGGTTACCCCTACCGAAATAATATTATAAAGCAATAAGCCCAATACAATTAAGCCTACTGAAGTACAGACAAGTGCAAAGATTTTAAAAGCGTTGTCTTTCAGCTCGTTTTTACGTGCATTATTCATACTTCTGCTGAAATTTACGTTTCATCCAAAACGAAACATTGTTAAGGATAAAGGTTAAACCAAATAATGTAATTCCGGCCGCAAAAATTGAACGGAACTCAATTGAGTTTTGCGGCACATCACCCATACTTACCTGAACAATGTAAGTTGTAATGGTTTCTACTGAATTTAAAGGATTTAAAGTTAACCGAGGTTCTTGTCCTGCGGCAACGGCCACAATCATTGTTTCGCCGATGGCCCTTGAAATAGCCAAAATAACAGAAACGATAACACCCGACGAAGCAGCAGGTAACATAACCTTGAATGCCGTTTGAAGGCGGGTGGATCCCATTCCATAAGCTGCTTCGCGCAGTGAATTAGGAACCGCACTCAATGCATCTTCACTTAATGATGATACATAAGGAATAATCATAATGCCCATAACTAAACCTGCCGACAAAGCGTTAAAGCCTCCTAGCGTCGGAATTAAGCTTTGCAAAATTGGAGTAACAAAAGTTAAGGCAAAGAACCCGTAAACAACCGTTGGTATAGCAGCCAACACTTCGAGCGTAGGTTTGATAATTGCTTTAAAGCGTTTATCAGCATATTCATTTAAATAAATAGCGATAGTTAAGCCAAGTGGTAAGGCAACTAAAATAGCAATAAAGGTTGTTAACAGAGTACCCGAAACCAAGGGTAATATTCCAAACTTTTTATTGGCAAAAAGTGGAGTCCATTCTGTACCGGTAAAAAACTCAATAATTGAAACGTCTTTGAAAAATTGGACCGTTTCAATTGTAAGGATAATAATGATTCCTAATGTGGTTAAGATAGTGACGGAACTGCAAAACAACAGTATTCCTTCAATTATCTTCTCTTTAACCTTTTGCATTTAATAGATTATGTTTGAACCAATTACTCATGTAAGCCCCGACACCTGTATAATGAGCAGATTCCGGGGCTTACAATTAAATATGTTTAAAAAACTGAATTACTTTCCTTCTTCAATTTTAAGAAGGTCAGCCATTTTTGTTCCAACAGTAGATTTTCCGTTAACGAATACTGTGCCTGTAATTTTTTTGTTTAGACGATCCTGAATCAGTTTGTATTCTTCTGCACTTAAAGGAACGTAACCAATTTCTTTTGCCAAACGACCGGCGTTCTCTACGTAAAACTTAGCAAAATCTACTACTTCTTTACGCTCACATGATTTGCTGTTGATATAGATGAAAATAGGACGAGACAAAGGCTGGTAAGTTCCATTTCCAACAGTTTCCTGACTAGGAGAAACAGGTCCGTTTCCACCATCAATTGGAATTAATTTTAATTTATCCTGATTTTGCTCATAATAAGCTAAACCGAAATAAGCTAAACCGCCTTTATCTTGAGATACTCCTTGTACTAACACGTTATCATCTTCACTAGCAGTATAATCACCACGAGAAGCACCTTTTTTACCACAAATAGCTTCGGTGAAGTAATCGTAAGTACCCGAGGCAGTACCTGCTCCGTATAATTTGATTGGCTCTTTAGGGAAAGTCGGACGAATCTGATCCCAAGTTTTAATTGTTCCCTGAGCTGCAGGTTCCCAAAGCTTTTTAAGCTCAGCAACCGTTAGATGATCAATAAAAGTGTTTTGTTTACTAACTACTACCGCTAAACCGTCAAACGCAATCGGAATTTCGATAAAGTTAATTCCGGCTTTAGTACAAGCTTCAATTTCTTCTGCAGTAATTGGACGAGATGCATCACTGATGTCAATCTCATTTCTTGAGAATTTCTTAAATCCTCCACCTGTTCCCGATTCTCCCACAGTAACATTCACTTCTGATTGCACTCCTCTAAATTCTTCTGCAACTGCTTCTGAAATTGGGTAAACAGTACTTGATCCGTCAATTTTAACACTTCCGGTTTGACTGCCAGAATTACTATTTGTGTTCGCTTTTTGTCCGCCGCCACATGATGTTAAAAATGCCGCGGTTGTTAGTAAAAAAAATATCCTTTTCATTTTTCCTTGGATGGCTAAGTTTTCGAACACAAAAGAGAAAGAAAAAGATTACTTAAATATTAATCCAATGTTAAGTAAATGTTAAATAACATTTGATTAACAATTTATTCACTTTAACGCTGAATTACAAGCATTTATTAAATAAAAATTTAATAAAATATATTAACCGAATATTAATTTTCATTCACCATCATCAAACAGCCTAGTCATTTCATCAAATTAATTAACATTAACTTCCGCCATTTAACACCTAATGTTAACACAAATACCTCAAATTTAAACCTGTGATAAATTAAATAGCAAGGATTGCTACACTTTTTTAACAAAATCGTTTGGTTTTCACCAGTTAATTAATGACTTTTGTATCGCTTATAAAGAAAGACGGAGGGAATAGACCCAATGAAGTCTTGGCAACCTGTGCTTACAAGGTGCCAAATTCTATCCCAACTATATGGGAGCAGATGAGCATAGTGGATTTCTCCACTTGATGAACTCTAATAAGCAAGATTTTTTAAACTAACACTGAGTTATCACGTGTTGGCCTTTAGGCAACAAAAGTAATTGTTCAAACATACTTTATTTTGGATTTAACCAAGAATGGATTGAAATTGATGGCAGATATTAAAGAACTACTAAAAAACCGGATTTTGGTGCTCGATGGAGCCATGGGAACAATGATTCAGCGTTATAAGTTGCAAGAAGAAGATTTCCGAGGCGAAAGATTTAAAAACCATCCTTCCGACCTTAAAGGTAATAATGACCTATTGAGCATTACACGGCCGGATGTTATTAAAGCTATTCATCGCGAGTACCTAGAGGCTGGAGCAGATATTATTGAAACTAATACATTTAGTGGCACTAGTATAGCTATGGCTGATTATCACATGGAAGATTTGGTATATGAACTAAATTATGAATCAGCCAAAATTGCAAAGGAAGTAACCACTGAATTCAATACTGTAAACCCAGAAAATCCGCGTTTTGTAGCCGGCGCCATCGGTCCAACGAACCGTACAGCATCTTTATCTCCAGATGTTAACGACCCTGGATATCGAGCCATAACTTTCGACCAGTTGGTTGAAGCCTATACAGAACAAGTAAGAGGGTTGGTTGATGGTGGAGCTGACATTCTTTTGGTAGAAACCATATTTGATACACTTAATGCCAAAGCGGCTTTATTTGCGATTGATCAATATTTTGAAACCAATAATATTAAACTACCGATCATGGTTTCGGGAACTATTACCGATGCCAGTGGTAGAACCCTCTCAGGGCAAACAGCTGAAGCATTTCTGATATCGCTATCAAATTTTGACTTGCTATCTATCGGTTTTAACTGTGCTTTGGGAGCCAAAGATATGCGCCCATACCTGGAAGAACTTGCGGAGAAAGCGCCATTTTTTATCGGAGCTTATCCAAATGCCGGCTTGCCCAATCAGTTTGGAGAGTACGACGAAACTCCTGAACAAATGCTTAGCCAAATTCGCGATTTCTTATCGAGCGGCTTTGTAAACATTATTGGTGGTTGCTGTGGAACTACTCCTGACCATATTCGAGCTATAGCAGAAGAAGCGAAAAAACACAACCCTCGCCAGCTTAAGCAGCCGTTGTCTTATTTACGCCTAAGTGGTCTGGAGCCAATAGTCATAACTCCTGAAACCAATTTTGTAAACATAGGTGAGCGAACCAACATTACAGGCTCTCCCAAGTTTGCTAAGCTGATCTTAGCAGGCGACTATGAAGCAGCCCTGGCTGTTGCCCGCCAGCAGGTTGAGGGCGGCGCTCAAGTGATTGATGTGAACATGGACGAAGGCATGCTGGATTCAGAAGCGGCTATGGTTAAATTCCTGAATTTATTAGCTTCTGAACCTGATATTGCCAAATTGCCAATTATGATCGACTCTTCTAAATGGAGTGTGATCGAAGCTGGTTTAAAATGCCTGCAAGGGAAAGGCATTGTCAACTCTATTTCACTAAAAGAGGGAGAAGAAAAGTTCAAAGAGTATGCTCGCAAAATAAAACGCTACGGAGCCGCAACTGTGGTAATGGCCTTCGATGAGCAGGGACAGGCAGACTCTTATAAACGTCGTATAGAAATTTGTGAACGTTCTTACAGAATCTTAGTTGATGAAATTGGTTTTGCACCACAAGACATCATCTTCGATCCCAATATTTTAACAGTTGCCACAGGGTTAGAAGAGCACAATAACTATGCAGTAGACTTCATTGAAGCTACCCGATGGATAAAACAAAATTTGCCATTAGCCAAGGTAAGTGGTGGCGTAAGTAATATTTCGTTTTCTTTCCGCGGAAACAATACCGTTCGCGAAGCAATGCACTCTGCCTTTTTATATCATGCAATAAAGGCAGGCTTAGACATGGGGATTGTCAATGCCGGAATGCTGGAGGTTTATCAGGAAATTCCCAAAGACTTGCTTGAACTGGTAGAGGATGTTCTTCTAAACAGAAGAGATGACGCTACTGAACGATTAGTAAGTTTTGCTGAAACAGTTAAAGCAAAAGGTAAAACTATTGTTAAAGACGAAGAATGGCGTAAAGAGCCGGTTGAGAAACGCTTAAGCCATGCTTTAGTCAAAGGAATTATTGAATACCTGGATGAGGATGTTGAAGAAGCTCGCCAGCAATACCCCCGCCCACTACAAGTAATTGAAGGACCATTAATGGATGGAATGAACGTTGTAGGCGACTTGTTTGGATCAGGAAAGATGTTCTTGCCGCAAGTAGTAAAATCAGCCAGAGTAATGAAAAAGGCTGTTGCTTATTTACTGCCATATATTGAGGCTGAGAAAATATTACTTCAGGAAAGCGGGAATGCTTCGGAAGAAACACAGCGATCTGGAGCAGGAAAAATTCTCCTTGCCACTGTAAAAGGCGACGTTCATGATATCGGAAAAAATATTGTGGGAGTGGTATTGGCATGTAATAATTACCAAATCATTGATTTAGGTGTTATGGTTTCATGCCAACAGATCTTGGAAACTGCACGCAAAGAGAACGTTGATATTATTGGATTAAGCGGCCTGATCACCCCTTCGCTGGATGAAATGGTTTACGTTGCCAAAGAAATGGAACGGGAAGGCTTTAATATTCCATTATTGATCGGTGGTGCCACTACCTCAAGAGTACATACAGCAGTCAAAATCTCTCCAAATTATAACGGCCCTGTGGTGCATGTATTAGATGCATCGCGCTCTGTTCCTGTTGCTGGAAGTTTATTGAATGATGAACAGAAAGGAAATTTCATGGCTGGCATAACCAAAGAATATGATCAGTTAAGAGATTTCCATTTGAATAAAAAGTCAACTAAAACATTTGTGCCAATTGAAGTGGCTCGTGAACGAAGACTACAACTGAATTGGGACGGCTATCAGCCTAAGAAGCCTTCATTTATTGGAACAAAGGTCTTTAGCGACTTTAACTTAGCTGATCTAGTAAACTATATCGACTGGACTCCATTTTTCCATACTTGGGAATTATATGGTAGTTATCCTAAAATTTTGAAGGATGAAGTGGTTGGTATTGAAGCTAAAAAACTTTTTGATGATGCTCAGGTGCTACTGCAGCGCATTGTTAATGAAAAGTTGCTTACTGCTCGCGGCGTAATTGGCTTTTGGCCGGCAAACTCTATTGGGCATGACGATATTGAATTGTATAAAGATGAATCCCGTAAGGAAAAATTAACAACTATACACACATTACGTCAGCAAATAGAAAAGGCTCAGAACATTCCGTATTTCGCATTAGCCGACTTTATCGCACCAAAGGAAACCGAAATTGAAGATTATTGGGGTGGATTTGCAGTAACAACGGGAATCGGTTTAGATCAATTGGTAGAGGAATTTGAAAGCCAATACGACGACTATAACAGCATCATGGCCAAAGCACTTGCGGATCGTTTGGCAGAAGCATTTGCCGAACGAATGCACGAGCTGGTACGTAAAGAATATTGGGGATACGATGCTAGTGAACAGTTCAACAACGAAGAATTGATTGAAGAACGTTATAAAGGTATTCGTCCGGCTCCAGGGTATCCAGCTTGCCCAGATCATACAGAGAAAACCACCTTGTTTGATATTTTGGATGCACAAGCCAACACTGGAATTTTTTTAACGGAAAGCTTAGCAATGTATCCGACTGCGGCTGTAAGTGGATTTTATTTCTCGCACCCTGATTCAAAGTATTTTGGATTAGGTAAAATTCAAAAAGACCAGATTGAAGATTATGCAATCAGGAAAAATATGAGCATCGAAGAGGCAGAGAAATGGATGGCTCCGAATTTAGCTTATTAGTTTGATTAAGATTTGTGAATTCAATAGCAGAATACACAAATGAAAACACACAAAATTTAAAATGAAAATAACCGAACATATACAAAACGCGAAGAAACCACTCTTCTCTTTTGAGTTGTTGCCACCAATGAAAGGTCAAAGCATCGATCAAATTTTTGAGGCGATTGAACCGCTTATGGAATTTGAACCACCTTTTATTGATGTAACCTATCATCGTGAAGATTTCATCTATAAAAAGCAACCAAACGGGCTACTAGAAAAGGTATCTACCAGAAAACGTCCCGGAACGGTTAGTATTTGTGCTGCTATTCAATTTAAATATAAGGTTGATGCTGTACCGCATTTAATATGTGGTGGTTTTACCAAGGAGGACACTGAAAATGCGCTTATTGAGCTTAAGTTTTTAGGCATTGATAACGTTTTGGTACTTCGTGGTGATGCCCGCAAAGAAGATGGTGGTTTTATTCCTGAAACAGGAGGGCACTCCTATGCCTCTGAATTAATTGAGCAAGTTATTAACTTAAACAATGGTAAATTCTTGCATGAAGAATACAGCGGCCCGAATGGAACAGATTTTTGCATCGGTGTTGCTGGTTACCCGGAAAAACATTTTGAAGCCCCTAACTTGAAAACGGATTTACGTTATCTTAAAATGAAAGTTGACATGGGCGCAGAATACATTGTGACACAAATGTTTTTTGACAATGAAAAATATGAGAAATTCGTAACTCTTTGTCGTGAAAACGGAATTAATGTTCCAATTATACCTGGATTAAAACCCTTAACGACCAAAAAGCAACTGACTTTACTCCCTAAAGTATTCAGTATCGATATCCCGGAAGAATTAGCCGATGCTGTTGCCGACTGCAAAACCGACAAGGAAGTAAGAGAAGTGGGTATTGAATGGTGTATTCAACAATCAAAGGGTTTAATTGATCTGGGGGCCCCATGCCTGCATTACTATACCATGGGTAAATCAGATACAATAAGAAGAATAGGCAAAGCAGTTTTTTAATTAGAAACTTACCTTATAAAAGAGGTACTGTTTTAAATAACAAATAAAACAGTACCTCTTTTATATATCCCTTCTTAAAAATCTGGATTTTTTGGAGTATTAGGGTTATTATCTCTTTCTGCATTTGGATAAGGGTAAAAGTTGCGTCCCCTCTCAGAATTAGGCCTATTGAAGCGACGCATATCTTCTAACTTAAGACCCGACATGTATAGCTCAATACACCTATGCTTATATATCTGATCTAATAACTCTTGTTGGGAACCCACGCTTACCGGAGGTAATGAAGCGCCTACCCCAAATGGATCAGAAGCCGCTGTTTTGGTCACCACTTTATTTAATTCGGCCAAACCGTTCACCAGATCATTTTTACGAGTATATACTTCAGATTTTATCAGAGTTATTTCTCCAGGTAAATAAAGAGGAAAAGGAGTGTCTAAAGCAACACCAAAGCCTTTTATTCTAAACCGTGGAGGAATTGTTGGATTAATAACCGTATAAAAAGGCACCCGTTGATCAGCCAGATCAGGTTGTAGAGGAACTTTCAACCCTAAAGTAGAATCAATTGGCTGATAGACATTGTTGGATGCAGTTGCGGTCTGATAAATCGGGTTTTGTGTTGTTACGTCAAAATTCAATACTGATCTTTTAGTTAAGTCAACAGCATTGGCAGCAGATAAAGCTAAGTCATAATTTCCTACAGCAAGAGCATACCTTGCTTTTAAGGCATTAAGTGTATTCGAAATATCAATGCCAGGTGGAATATTACCGAGGAAAGTAGTGCTAATAGGATTTGTATTGATGATGCTCAATGCCTGATCAATTGCGGAAATTGCCATATTGTACCCATCTGTTCTTCCTACAAAGCCAATATTTACTCCAATGCCTTGCGGCACCTGCTCCCAACCTCTTGCCATATTACCCAATGCCAAGGCCTTGAAAATTGTAGAATAACCAATTAAGCCGCTTACGTAACCTTTGTCGGATTGTAACTGTGATGCTTCAATTATCCTGTTAGCATCGTAAATAATTTTATTACTATTGGACCACAACCCTACAAGAATAGTGTTATTCCCGTCAACTGCAATTCCTCCAGTATTTAATTGAGCCTCAGGCAAATTGCCTGGGTTAACAAGGAAAAACTCTTTAGTGGTAAATCCGTTGCTGGTCACTGAGTTATACAAAGAGCTGGCTCTTCCAAATGTATAATCGCGCTGTAAGCCAATCACTGCACCCGTTAAACCTTGTAAGGTTCCAAAAACAGCATCTTCAGGCACCCTTGTTGGATCTGAGAAATCTTTCCCGCATCCCACCACCATAAAAAAGCAAGCTGCCAATATGATAATGGGAGATCGTTTTATGTTGATTTTTATCATGATCGTCTTAGTTAAAGGTTAAAACTTAGCTTGAATTCCAATACTATAAGTCCGTGGAATAGGAACAGCACCAAAGTCAATTCCTCTTAATACCGTGCTTTGCCCACCTGCATTTACCTCAGGATCATAACCTTTATAATCATCCCATGAAACAAGGTTACGTCCGCTTACATTAACTGTTAAATCTTTAAAAAACTTAAGCTTACCGATATTATAACCCAATGATATTTCCCTTAGTTTAACAAAAGAACCATCATCTATACGCCATTGTTCAATCGTATAAATTCCTGCTATGTATCCACGAGGTAATAAGCCCAGATGCTCTTGCTCTGCAACTTTACCGTTTCCAACTCCCTGTCGGGTCCTGAAATCAGCATTAAACACATCTACCCCCTGAACAGCATCAAGTTGAAATCGGAAAGATAACTTCTTATAGATAAAGTCATTTACTAAGGTTGAGGTATAGTCGGGATTGGGATCTCCAATCACTCTGCGGAGTTGTGCTCCTGTAGGAAGTCCATTAGCATCTCGTTGAGTCGTGTATGACAGTGTTGAATTTTGCACTCCACGCTCGAACTGAGGAATCCCGGCTGTATTAGTTACTAAATTCCCATTTGCATCTGTTGCAAAGAAAGTCCCATAAAACACACCAATTGGCTCGCCTTCAATAATGGCAATAGGAGCGCCGGAATTAGTACTTAACAATCTCAGAGCTCCAGTTCCGAGGGCTTTGTTTCTGTTTCTGTTAAAGATAAATGAAATATTCCAACTAAAATTATCCTTTCGTACTGGAGTACCATTCAACACCATTTCAAATCCCTTATTTTCCATCGACCCAACATTGTCCAATAAACTAGAGTAGCCTGTTGTTGGCGCTGTTACAACAGGGAAAAGAAGGTCATTAACCTTTTTATTATACCAATTAAACTGAAGGCTAATCCGATTGTTCAAAAAGGCCATATCCGTCCCTATCTCTAATTCGTTCTGACGTTCAGGTGCGATGTTCTGATTTGCAAGTTGAGTACTCGAATAAAAAGCTGACTTCCCTAATAAAGGAGTGGTGAGATATGCATTAAATCGTTCAAACGCTCCAATACCTGTTAAGTTTCCGGATTGGCCATAAGCTAACCTCAATTTAAACACGTCCCACCAAGATGAAACACCAAAGTTTTTCCAATAATCAGCGGACGATAACACATAACTGGCGCTTGCTTTTAAATATACCTGATCCCGATTCTCCGAACCAAATACCGAAGATCCGTCGAAACGAACTGCACCTGTAACAAAGAAATGTCCTTTATATTTTAAGTTTTCCTGCAAATACGCCCCGGAAACAGATATCTCCCCCCTCACATCTGTACTTGGAAGTACAGTACTAGCCCCATTTACAGTTTCAACAACAACACCCCTACCCTGAAGTAATGAATAGGAAGTCTTTTCATATTGGCTTGAATAGCCTAGTTGTGTCGTAGAAGCCCACTCATCGGAGATATTCCATTCATAAGTAGCATTCACTTCATTATTAATTTGAAATACAGTATTACTGGCTTTACCTGTATACCCGTTTTGTGTGGCATTTAAAGTAGGTCCTCCACCGTAAAAGTCAGGATTAACATTGTAAGGAAACGGAGGAATAAATGTTTGCCCATTTTGAGTGTAATTGTCAATTCCAAGGGTATAATCAATTGTCAAGTTTTTAACTGGAAAGATCTTAATTCCTGCATTACCTATTATTCGATTTGTTTCTTGCCGCTGTTTAATATCTTCAATTACCGAAAGTGGATTAACCCGCCCCCTTTCGCCAACCGCTTGTAATGTTCCTGTTAAACTGTTCCTTGTATAAATGTCATGGAAATTACCAATAATGGTTACCGAGTTCATTGGAGAAAAAAACGAATTACCATCAGGTTTTTCTTTTGAGGAGCTATTTGTGTAGTTCAACCCGCTGGTAAAACTTACCCATTTAGCAATTTTCTGATCCAGATTAAACCTCAAACCGTATCGGGTAAATCCTGTATTCCGAATAATTCCTTCATTGGTAAAATAAGATGCCGATGCAAAATACTTGGTTGCATCACTTCCTCCACTTACAGATATATTATTATCGGACCCCACCCCTGTCTGAAAAATATCATCCTGATAATCATAACGAGTTACAGGTGTGGTATTGGTAAGTGTTGGCGTTAAAATATCTTGGGTTTGTACATCCGGAGACCCTCCAAACTTTGTTGGCGCCTGATTGACATCCAACTTGTTCCGAAGTTCGCTAATAGTTAAAGCAGTTGAAAAATTAACCACTGGCGTTCCCAAACTGCCTCGCTTGGTAAATATTTGGATAACCCCTGCATTAGCTCTTGATCCATAAATTGCAGCTGCGGCAGCCCCGTTTAATACTTCAATCCGTTCAATATCTGACGGATTAATATCCGCCATCCGATTCTGACCAATATTACCCACAAAGTTTCCTCCATCATAGTTACTTGATGTATTGGTTACACGGGTAGTTGAGTTGTTTACAATAACGCCGTCAACAATATATAAAGGTTCTGATCCAGAGTAAACTGAGCTAATCCCTCTAAGTCTAACTGAAATTCCTCCTCCAGGATCTCCTGAGTTTTGAACAATTTGAGCTCCTGCTGTTTTACCTTGCAATGATGTCAAAATATTGCTGGAAGCTCCTTTATTGAGCTGTTCGGCGCTAACAGTACTTACATAGCTACCTAATTGTTTACGTGTTGTACCGGCTGATGCACCTGTAACAATTACTTCATCCAATCCTGTTACATCTTGTGAAAGCGATCCATTCATCGTAATGGTCGATTCTGAGCCTAACGTTACTGACTTACGTAAAGTTTTATACCCTAATAATGAAAATTCAAGATTGTATGTGCCCTGACTTAGTGTAGCTGTTAATGAATATCGTCCGTCTTCTAAGGTAGTAGTAGCTAGGCTGCTATTTTGAATTTTTACAAGTACCCCCGGCAATGTTTCTCCGGTAACCGCATCTTTCACAACTCCATTAATTATGTACTTGCTCGATTGCCCAATTGCTGCTCTAGGATTTAGCAGCAAACAAATTAATGATAGTAAAGTTATGGAAAACTTTAACCACCTGCATGAGTGGATTATCTGCATACTTTAGCATTAATAAAGATTAAACAACATTGATTAATTTAGATTCCTTGCATGTTTGTGCGCTTTATTTTATCAAACAGTATAATTCAAGATAATAAAATTATCATTCACTTTAAAATATTAAAAATCAGTCAGATTTAATTAACATCTGGTTAGATTTATTTCAGAAAGAAACTTGATATTAAAATAAAGGTGAGATAATAAGCCAAAAAAAAGCTATGGAATGAATTTTTAAGAAAAACCGCATAACGGCTTAACTAAATCGTATTTTCAGTAAAGTATCATTCTCATTTTTGCAATATTTTTATCTTTTTATTAAATATTTTTCAATAAAAATTTGTTTTATATAAACTATAACACTAATATTGAAGAAGATTGAGAAAATCATTAGCAAGTTTCTTTCTTCATATACAACCTATATCATCCATTATTTGGATAGCCGACTCAATTAATTTTGGTCGGCTTTTTTGTATTCATTAACCTTTATGGATTAACTGTTTTTTGGGATTCTTTCTCTGATATTTCTTTAAGCATCATCAAACCGTCATCAAAACTTTTTCCTAAGGTTTTATCCATATCCATAAACATCATCATCACATTAAAAGGAAACTCATACTTTGTTTTAAATCCCCAAGTAGCTTTAGTCCCATCATCTATTGGAAGGGCAATAACCCATCCTTGTGAACGACTTTCAAAAGGTCTAATAAACAGCATGTCGTAGTCCATTCGGGTATCTGTTACCTTTTTACTCACTATTTCACCTTCCCCAACTTGCTTATTGCCAACCCAATGATAGGTTGCACCCACATTTCCATCCTCTCCATTTACAACCTCTTTCATAACAGGATCAAACTTTTTCCATGGTGACCAAAGGGTCCATTTTTTAAAATGCACCATATGATCAAACACTATTTCTTGAGGAGCATTTATGACAATTGATCGTTCTAATTGATAATCTTTAGGAGCCCAAATGCCCAAAATAATGAATATAGCAACCAAGGCAATTAGGATAATTGCTAAAAACTTAAGAACTTTCATAACAGAAATTGTTTATCGACAACGGTACTATTACTATTAAATTTATAGTTTAATTTCCTAATATCAAATTAAGAGGATTAAATACTTGCGATATTATTACGAAAGTTTCTTAAAGCTAATTAATTGACTTTAAAGCTCTTCATCAATGTGATAGCGAGGACGAGCTTTGGTTTCAAGGTAGATTTTGCCTAGATATTCCCCTATAATACCGAGGGCAAGTAGTTGAACTCCTCCTAAGAAATACATAGGTAAAGTAATAGATGCCCAGCCAGGAACCGTAAGACCAAAGAAACGCTGAAACAACACCCATAAACTTATTATAAATGAACCAACAAACACAGCAAAGCCAATGTATGTGATCATTTTTAAAGGAAGATTGGAAAAGGATGTTATACCATTGATCGCAAGCTGAATCATCTTCCTGAAAGGGTATTTAGTTATTCCAGCCTTTCTTTCTCTGCGCTCGTAGTAAACCTGGGATGATTTAAAACCCATCAATGGAAATAACCCGCGCAAGAACAAATTTACTTCACGATAGTGCTGAAGCTCCTTAAGTACTTTATTAGAAAGCAATCGAAAATCAGCATGATCATAAATCATGTCCACACCAAGGCGGTGCATAAGTTTATAAAACATTCGTGCCGCACCACGTTTCAACGCCTTATCGGTAGCTCGGCTACTACGAACTCCATAAACGATTTGAGAGCCTTCCTTATATTCAAGCAGCATTTGCTCCAATACAGAAACGTCATCTTGTAAATCGGCATCTAATGATACGCAACAATCAACCTTATTAGTTACGAATGTTAATCCGGCTAAAAGTGCATATTGCTGCCCTACATTATTACTAAGTTTTATGGCGTTAATGAATTCTGTTGAATTGCTCACTAATACGTTCCATGTATTATCTCGACTACCGTCATCTACAAACAATAGGAAGCTTTGAGCGTCAATAATCCCCTTCAATTTGTACTCATTTAGAAGTTGAGACAACTCATTGATAGTAGTTTCTAGAACTGCTTCTTCATTATAACATGGTACTACCAAAGCCAACTTTGGCAGAATTTTCTTATATGCCATTGAACCTATTCTTGCGCAGATAAAGATAGAAAGATTTTAATGTCACTATTGTTCTCTGGGATGCCTGCAGTCCCATTCTTCAATTCGAATTCCTATTTTTGAATGCAACTTGTATTTTATGGATCAGTTTATAAGCAAACGCACCTATCTTCTTCTCTTTTTATTTTGTGGCTTCGTATACTTTTTAGGCTTTTTTTTCCCACTTTTTGATCCAGATCCCAATAAATACGCCGGCATAGCTATGCGTATTTGTCAAAACAATGATTTTGTAAACCTTATTTCCCGTCACGAGGATAATGGGGCAATGTATGAATACCTCGATAAACCACATTTGCTTTTTTGGCTAGCAGCCTTTTCGTTCAAGCTGTTCGGTTTTTATGACTGGGCTTACCGTCTGCCATCAGTTTTATTTACTGTATTGGCAGCATATTCAACTTTTGGCTTAGGGCGAGCCTTATACAATAAGGAAGTGGGTCGGATGGCTGCTCTAATTTTTGCAACCTCTTATGCTATTATTTTAGCTAATCATGATGTAAGAACTGACTCATTATTAACATCAACTGTTATTTTCGGAATATGGCAATTGATTGAGTTTATTAAGCAAAATAAATTGATCAATATAATTCTGGGAGCAGTAGGAATTGCACTTGGGGTTTCAACCAAGGGCATGATTGCATTATTTGTAGCCGGAATAGCAATTTTCTGTTATCTTTTGTACTCTCGTCAGTGGAAATCATTTTTTAACTGGAAATTATTGATCGGCATTGCAGCATTTTTTGCTACTCTATTCCCTGTATTGTATTGCTATTACTTACAATTTGATCTGCATCCGGAAAAACTGGTTAATGGACAATTCAAACAATCTGGAGTGAGTTTTTTGTTTTGGACACAAAGCTTTGAGCGCCTGGCAGGCGAAAGAGCACTAGTGACCAGTCCTGAGTATAGTTTCTTCTTCCACACCCTCTTATGGGCAATATTACCCTGGAGTCTGCTGGCATACATATCTGTATTTGGTCGCGCAAAGGAAATTTGGAAAACTCACTTTAAGCCTGTAAAAGGTGTTGAGTTTCTTACTTTAGGAGGAGTTGTGATCGTTTTTATTGTTATTTCATATTCAAAATTTAAACTGCCACACTATCTGAACATACTTTTTCCACTATTTGCTATTCTAATGGCATCGTATCTTTATAATTTGGTTCAAAAAACCAATAGCAAACTCCTAAACGTGCTGGAAAAAATTCAGCTATTCATTATTGGTTTACTTATCATCATAGCCCTTGTTGTTAATTATTGGATGTTTCCTGTGCAGCAGTTGTGGATTAGTATCGTAGCGTTCATAGCCGTAACTGTTTTGTTTTTCATTGTCATGAGAGGAAGCTCCGAAGGGCATTTATATCGAATAATTATTCCTTCTGCCTTCTCCATTTTAGGACTAGCTTTTTTACTTAATGCAAATTTTTACCCCCAAGTATTACATTATCAGGCGGGTAGCACATTAGCGCATATAGCTAAAGAAAATAATATTTCACCTAATAAAACTTTCATTTTCGGCCGGCTATATTATTCATTTGATTTTTATTCTAACAAAACCATTCCTGAATTAACACCAGAAGACATTAAGGCAAAAAATGCCGAGGGAACTAGGTTTTACTTATTTGTAACAGAAAAAAACTTTACTGAGCTACAGCACTTACGGCTTAAGGTTAAGCGTAAATTTGAAGCCTATCAATATCCGGTTACTCGTTTAAGATTTGATTTTTTAAATCCTTCAACAAGAACTAAAACACTCAATAAGGTTTTTCTAGTTGAAATCAACTAATTTTGCACACTTGAAAGGAAAAGTAATAAAATCAACAGGAAGCTGGTACAGCGTTTTAGGTAATGACGGACAAAACTACGATTGCCGCATTAAAGGAAAGTTTCGTATTAAAGGCATTAAGAGCACGAACCCTGTAGCAGTAGGCGACATGGTTGACTTTGAAATGGAGCCAGGTGAACCAACCGCTGTAATTACACATCTTCATGAAAGAGATAATTATATCATCCGTAAATCGGTTAACCTTTCACGGCAAACGCAAATCATTGCAGCCAATATGGACCAAGCCATTTTGGTGGTAACACTGGCAGCCCCACGAACTTCATTGGGTTTTATCGATCGTTTTTTAGTAACTGCCGAGGCTTACCATATTCCAACTATTTTGGTATTCAATAAATTTGACATTTACGATGATATAGACAAGCAGATGCTTGCTGATGTTGAAGCAATCTATGAAAGCATTGGCTATAAATGCTACGAAATATCGGCCCTAAATGGGTACCATATTGAGCAGATTAAGGATCTCATTAAAGATAAAACCACTCTATTTTCCGGTCATTCCGGCGTAGGGAAGTCATCCTTAATTAATGCCATATTCCCTGAAAAAAATCTTAAAACCGCAGCCATATCAGAGGTTCATCAAAAAGGCATGCATACTACTACTTTTGCCGAGATGTTCGAACTTCCTTTTGGCGGTTTTGTAATTGATACTCCTGGAATTCGCGAATTAGGAGTTGTTGAAATTGAGCCGCAAGAATTAGCCGGATACTTTCCAGAAATGAGGGGGTACAGCAGTCAATGTAAATTTAACAACTGCACCCATATACATGAGCCAGGCTGCGCGGTGCTAAAAGCGGTTGAGGAAGGCCATATCGCACCCACCCGTTACGATAGTTATTTCAGCATTTTTCATAATTTCGATTCAAGGGCTTAGATTGACTATAATCATCTGGGACATATAAATGCTGATTCAAAAGTGGGAGAATAGGAAATGGGAATTAAACTTTTGAAAGAGTTAGATGCTTCTACTAAAATTGAGTAGGTAGAACTGCACTACGTGATCTTGAAGAGTTGGTAGAATTAAACATTCTCATTAAAAGTGGTCAGAAAAAAGGTACGGTGTATAAAATTAGCTCTGGCGGATAAATGGCGGATATCTGGCGGTTATGGCGGATATCTGGCGGTTATGTATAAGCAGTATTAACCATACAAAGTAGAAACTTTTCTCTTTTCATTATTTCACAATGTTCACGTACTGTGAACATTGATTTTTAGAACAAAAAGTTACCAAGGATATTGTCATCAGATATGTGGGTGATTTCCCACCCACCGGCAGGTAAGTAAGCCGAAGAAATCACTCTCTTCGGCTCTCAGAAGAACCGTACGTGCAAGTTTCCCCGTATACGGCTCAGGCACTCGAACAATCTTTGCCTTCCGTCAAGAATCGGGCATTCTGTTGGTCTTGATATTCTTACAAAAATATCCCAAGTGCTTGGCGTAAAAGCAGATTTTAGTTTGATACTAATATAAATTTGTAGAATATATCATCCATAAGATTACGTAAGCAACTTCATGAGGCGGGGTTTAAATAACCCTGTTAGGTGTACTTTTTTTCTACGTACCTCAACTAAAAATAAAAGGTACATCAAAGCCATGGGATGATCTGGTGATTCATAATGGCAAGGATGCCAAATCAAGCGTAGGTGTATCGATTGAGGCCAAGAGTACAACCAATAAGGCCGAAATGCTGAAGGTAAATTAACTTTTAAAAACGCTTTATTTAATGATACATCTAATTTAACAGAGAATTTGAATCAAAATTAAATCAAAGCATGTTTAAACTTCTTAAAATTCAATTTATATTAACTATTTTTTTGCTTCAGAAGTGTTGAATTTGTAGGTTAAACCAGCTCCAAAAACCTGCTTAAACTGAAACTGAGGTCGATAAGCTGTTTCTCCTGCATCATTTATGTAAGGAAATGTTGTATCATCATCATAAATGCACTGTATGCCAAAATTTGCCGAGATATAACTATTTACCTTCATAAATAAGCTCAAGGTATAGTTAACATCAATATTCTGAGGCTTTTCAAGATAATTGGAATAAAGCAAAAGGGTATGTTCAAGGTTAATGTTCTTCATGATCTCGTCCTTTCGGTAAGCCTCTATACTGACCCCTAGCTCGTACCGGGATTTCTTTCCAGGATCAACACCAAAAGCACCAATCGAAGAAAGGTAGTCATCATTAACAAAAGTAATACGTGAAGCAATAGGCGAGATATTCACCTTCCAGTTATCAGATTTCTTATAACTAATGCCTGGACCAAAACCCAAATAAGCGGGAGCAAACGGCCCTGAAATTAATGTACGTGTATTATCCGCGTTATATTCATAACCATTTGCAAACTGACTTTGAAGATTGAGAAAAAACGATGCAAACCAATACTTTTTAAGATGATACCCTATTATTGAACTCAACATATATCGGTCATCAGTTTTCCGTACTCCAATATCTTTTTGTTTGTTTAGTCCATAATTTAATAACACACGGTTATCCCAATTCCATCTGTTTTTTTTATAGTTAAAATTATAATCTAGCAATAACGATCCGGCAAAAGAGTTAACACCACCTGCTGCCCAATTTGAAAAAGAACTCTGATTGAACAGTAATGAACTCTGACCTATAACAGTCCATATCTTTAAGGAATCAGGATGATTTGGGTTTTCAGGGGCTTTTTGAACATTTTGTGCTTTAGACGACAAAACTAAAAGAAACAACAGGAGTAACAGAGAGAGATTTTTATTCATAAGAGTAGCGTATTGTAAATATCAAGATAAATATTTTCCGCTACATTGCTGTAATTCCGTCGGTAAATTTCTTAAACAAAACGGCTCTGATTTAAATCAAAGCCGTTTACATATGCGAAATTTTTAAACTTACTAGTATTGTAATATTTTTTGAATTGCTTCATCTAATCTTGATTTGGCTAAAAAATTATCCTCGAGTGATTTACTCATTGGTATGGCTGTATCTATACTCGCACAACGAACTACCGGTCCATCCAAATAATTGAACAAGTGCTCTGCTATAAAGGCAGCAATCTCTGCTCCCACGCCACAACATAAGGTATCCTCATGCAAAATCAGCACTTTACCATTTTTCTTAACCGTTTCCGTAACAGCCTCAATATCCCAAGGCAAAAGCGTTCGTAAATCAAGCAAATCGGCAGAAACTTCAAGATGCTCATTCAAATAATCAAGAGCCCAGTGAACACCTAAACCATACGTAATTATTGATAGTTGTTCTCCTTCTTTTACCAATCTAGCTTTTCCGATAGGTGTAGTGTAATATTCATCTGCAATTTCCTCCGAAATCCCTCTATACAAATATTTATGTTCAAAGAACATCACTGGATTAGGATCTTCGATTGCTGCAGTTAAAAGACCTTTGGCATCACTAGGAAATGCAGGATAAACCACTTTTAATCCCGGGGTTTTTACAAACCAAGCTTCATTACTTTGTGAATGAAAAGGTCCTGCACCTGTTCCGGCTCCTGTTGGCATGCGCACAACCACATCTGCATTTTGTCCCCAGCGGTAATGACTTTTAGCCAGATTATTCACAATCTGGTTAAATCCGCAGGTAACAAAATCAGCAAACTGCATCTCCATGATAGCTTTATATCCATTTATCGAAAGCCCAAAAGCTGCCCCTACAATTGCAGACTCACAAATAGGCGTATTCCTTACCCTTCCTTTACCAAACTCCTCCACAAAACCTTGAGTAATTTTAAATGCCCCACCGTACTCAGCTATATCTTGTCCCATTATCACAAGATTACTATGGCGACGCATTGCTTGTCGCATGGCATCTGAAATTGCATCTAAATAACGTTTATCAGTTTTAGCAGAGTTTTCAGGCTCCATATTTATATCCCCTACTGGAGCATACATATCTGCAAGTTCAATATTAATATCAGCATTAATATCAGGTTCAGAAAAGGCCATATCTACAGCATTATCAATCTCAATTTTTATCCTGATTTTTAGCTCATCGACATAATCCTTATCAATAACTCCCTGCAGCAGTAAATAATTCTCAAAATTTTGCACCGGATCCTTAAGCGCCCACTCCTCAAACAATTCCTGAGGAACATACTTGGTACCTGAGGCTTCTTCATGCCCTCTCATACGAAAAGTCATACATTCTACTAATACCGGGCGAGGATTATGCCGTATATCAGTTGCAATTCGACGAATAGTATCGTAAACCTCCAACACATTATTCCCATCAATTTTTTTTCCTTCAATTCCGTAACCCATTGCCCGGTCTACCAAACTTTCACATTTATATTGCTCATTAGTTGGCGTTGAAAGTCCGTAACCATTGTTTTCGATAAGAAATATTACCGGCAATTTCCACACAGAGGCGACATTTAAAGCTTCGTGAAAATCACCTTCACTCGTTGCACCTTCACCTGTAAAAACTAAAGTGGCCTTATTTCTTTGTTCAAGCACGTCTGCCAAAGCAATGCCATCAGCTAAAGCCATCTGAGGCCCCAGGTGAGAGATCATCCCAATAATTTTATATTCTTGAGTACCAAAATGGAAAGAACGATCTCGTCCTTTTGTAAAGCCACTCATTTTCCCCTGCCATTGTCCAATAAGTCGATTTAAAGGAATATTTCTACTGGTAAACACACCTAAGTTCCGGTGCATTGGAAGAATGTATTCATCGGAATTCATGCCCATGGTTGCTCCTATTGCAATGGCCTCCTGACCAATTCCTGAGAACCATTTACCTACCTTTCCCTGCCGTAAGAGGATAAGCATCTTTTCCTCAATCATCCGAGGGCGCAGCAGGTTTTTATATAAATCAACTAAAGTTTCATTAGCATATTGCTTACGATCATACTGCATATACACAGTGTTGTTTAGGGTTTCGATTGATGTTTCCATGGCAAACCTAAGATGGAGAATATTTTTTGATTTTTCATAACAAGTGTGAGCTGGCTGGGGATAAAATTCAGCCTGATCATTTCAACTACTCAACTGATTATTATACTTTAGTACTTAAATTCAAACTAACTACTTAATATGAAATTAAAACATCTCCTAATTCTTCTTTCCCTATTTACCTTTATCAATGCTTATGCCGATGATCCTATACTAGAATTACTAAAGAAAAAGTTGATTGACCCCTACAGCAACTATTTTGCTCAAGAGCGGGAGCGCGTTTATTTGGATATTAATCGCTCTGAGTTTTTAGCCGGTGATAACATTTGGTTTAAGGCCTATGTTTATAATGCCAAAAACCGTTTACCATTTAAAGAAACCAATAAATTATACGCCGAACTATTTGATCCAAGCGGCAAATTGATAGAAAGAAAAACGCTTTATGTTCATGAAGGAACAGCGAACAGTCTTTTCCAGCTAAAAACCAATGCTCAATCCGGAGATTATACAGTAAGAGCCTATACTAACTGGATGCGCAACTTTACAGATCAAGCCTTTTACAGTGAAACTATTCATGTGCGAGCAATTGGTGAACCGATGGCCACAACCCCAAACCCACAGCCTTCTGAAGATATAGATGTTCAGCTTTTTGCTGAGGGAGGAACCTTTACGAAGGATGTTGATTGTCATTTTGGGATAAAAGTTACCCTTCCCAACGGGCATGGCGCAGAAACAAAGGGATGGCTGATTAATTCAAAAGAAGACACCTTACAAACCTTTCAAACCAATCAGTTAGGCATTGGTGAGTTTATGTTATTCAATGCAGGTAAAGATTATAAAATCAAGATTAACTACAAAGGAATAGTTAAAGAATTGCCCCTTCCCGAACCTAATCCTAAAGGCTTATCGCTTTTAGTGAACAATATGCTTCCAAACAAAGTGATTGCATCTGTAAAAACTAATGATCAAACACTTGCAGAATTTAATCAGCAACAGTTTTTTGTTCTTGTTCATAACAATGGAAACATTTACTCATCCATGTATTTTAAACTAGATGCTAATGAAAAGATATTTTCTGTTGAAAAAAAATTACTTGGCCCGGGCGTAAATTACATTACACTTTTCAGCCATGATTTTAAACCAATTGCTGAGCGCCTGATCTTCAATTCAACAATAAACATCAGAGGAAGCCTCTCTCTTTCTCATCAGATGATGAACGATTCATTAACGGTTACTGTTAACACTGCTGACACAAGTGGCCTAGGATCTACAGCCAATCTTAGCTTCTCAATTTTGCCCAAACAAACCGTCGGCAACAATTTTCAATCATCACTTTTGGCAGATTTACTGTTAAGCTCTTCACTTAAAGGGGCTATTGAATCAACTTATTACTATTTTGAAAGTAATGATTATCAGCGTCAGAAAGATCTTGATAATTTACTGCTCACCCAAGGCTGGAGAAAATATGAATGGTCAGATATTTTATTCGATAAGGTTCCCGGCATTAAACATGAATTTGAAAGTGGCTTTACCATAAATGCAACTGCAGAGAATCGTTTGAAAAGCAAGCCTGAGAAAGAATCAAATATTACACTCTTCTCTAGGGAAAACGACTTAATGCTATCACAGAATGCAGATGAACATGGAAACGTTTCATTTAAGAACTTATACCTGGCTGATTCAAGCAAAGTGCTCCTTTCAGCATCAACATTAAAAGGCAGTTCTTGGAACAGGACCTTAAAAGCAAACATTATTTATCCTCGCTTGGATAGCACCATTGCTGTTAAACAATTTAAAAGGTTTACCAAAAGCACAATAACCGACAAGGAAATTATCAAACCCCTTACCGAACGCTTATTCGAACTGAAAGAAGTTGTAATAAGGGCTGAAAAAAAGAAGGACCCATTTGAAGGAAATCTTTATCGGTCAATGAATGACAGGGTATTTGAAATTAATAAAGAGAACTATTACAGATACAACTCTATCGAGCAAATTCTGATGAACGAATTTTTCCTGCAGGTTACACGTAGCCCAATGGGGGAACTAAAAGTAAATATGGGCCGAGGAGTTAGCAGTTTTCAAGGAGGCGCAGACCCTACTCTTATTGTGGATGGCATGGTAATGAATGATTTAAGTTACTTATCAATTTTACAAGTTCAGGATATTGAAGCCATTGCAATTAACAAATCAGCCAATGCCATGTTAGGCTTTAAAGGGGGCAACGGTTCGATTAACATTGTAACTCGAAGAGCACCGATTGACTGGGGACCTGAAGGGATAAGCAGCAGTAGAAACTTTCAAGTAAAGGGCTATGCAAAGCCTGTGGCATTTTATACGCCAAAGTATTCTTTGCCACCGCAATCAGAAACATTTCAAAAGTATGCCACGCTTTTCTGGAAACCAGATGTACAAACGGATTCAACAGGAAAGGCTCAGTTTAGGTTTTCTTTACCCAAAGAAATAAAGGAAATTATTGTTCGGACAGAAGGAATTTCAGCCAATGGAACTATTTACTTTGAAAACAAGATGCTTACTGTTACACCGGGGTTATAAGAGATAGAGCATTTCATAGATTTTATGAATTATAGAGGCTGGGAATATATTTCCAGCCTTTTTTCACTTTCCCTTTTAATGAAACGATACAGCTCGAAACCTCCTGTCTAAAGTTTTATCTTTGCACATGCCCGTTTATGAACTGTCTGAAGATCTGATTTTCCCTCATCCTCTTTTAGCTGATGATAGCGGTCTTTTAGCCATCGGAGGAGACTTATCCCCCGAACGTCTTTTGTTAGCTTATCGCCATGGTATTTTCCCTTGGTTTTCTGAAGAGGATCCTATTCTTTGGCACGCTCCTAACCCACGTTTTGTGTTATGGCCTCAAAACCTCAAGGTATCCAAAAGCATGAAACAATTATTACGTTCAAATAAATATAAAATCACAATTAATAAAGATTTTAAGAGTGTAATTGCCAACTGTAAACACATTGCCAGAAAAGATCAACCTGAAACATGGATTACCTCTGAAATGCAACAGGCTTATATCCGCCTACATAATCTTGGCTATGCACACTCAGTAGAGGTCTGGATTAATGACGAACTAGTAGGCGGATTATATGGCATTAATTTAGGAACCGTATTCTTTGGAGAATCCATGTTCCATAAAGTAAGTAATGCTTCAAAAATTGCCTTCATTTATTTAGCCCAATCAATACCTTTCTCAATCATCGATTGTCAAATGGAAACTGAACATTTGAAAAGCTTGGGAGCTGAAAGTATTTCTATGGAACTTTTCTTGGAAACTCTGGACCAGCAAGCCGACATGCCATCCCTTTTGTAAAATCAAATCATTATTCATCTCACTAATTGCCTTGCAATTATCTTATTTTTTTCATATTATTATGATATCAAAATGATATCAAATATTTACCACAATGATCGAAAAAATCAAGACCCCACTTTCGGGTTTCGCCATGCTTGGCTTTGCTATAGTATGTTTGGCAGGAACTGCTTATTCATTCTTTTCTCAACAGATCGTTTTAGGCATATTACTTCTGTTTACTTCTCTTATCACCTTTGCGGGTATCATAATCATCAATCCAAATGAATCAAGGGTATTAACCTTTTTTGGAACCTACTCAGGCACAGTTAAAGCAAACGGATTATTCTTTGTAAACCCGCTTTACAAAAAACAATCGGTTTCATTAAGGGCTCGCAACCTCAATGGACAATCATTAAAGGTTAATGATAAAATGGGCAATCCAATTGAAATTGCAGCTGTTATCGTTTGGCAGGTTCAAGACACTGCCAAAGCTACCTTCGCTGTGGACAATTACACGCAATACGTAAACATTCAGAGTGAGGCCGCCGTACGTCATTTAGCTGGAAGTTGTCCTTATGACAATTTAGAAGATGAATCTGCTACGTTAACCTTACGTGATGGAGCCGAAAAAGTGAATGAGATGCTTGAGAATGAGCTAAACGAACGACTAAGCCCTGCAGGTATTATTGTATTGGAAGCTCGAATAAGCCATTTAGCCTATGCACCGGAAATAGCCGGAGCAATGCTCCAACGCCAACAAGCAACTGCCGTTGTAGCTGCCCGAAAACAAATTGTTGAAGGAGCTGTAAGCATGGTAGAAATGGCCTTATCCCGACTTTCTGAAAGGGAAATCATTCAGCTTGATGAAGAACGAAAAGCTGCCATGGTCAGCAATCTGTTGGTCGTTCTTTGCGCAGAAAAGGCTGTAAGCCCTGTATTAAACACCGGAACACTTTATAACTAGGTTATGCAATTTGAAGAGAAGCAAAAGTTTAATCAGCTGTGGATAGCCTTGTTGATTTTTAGTTCTGTTGCTATGACACTTGGCTTATTCCTGTACCAGTGGAAAGTAATGAAAAACTATCAACCAGCACTGTTGGCTGTAATCGGCTTTGAACTATTTATGGTATTTCTTCTTCATCAGCTTTTTACTCTTAAAACATTGATTGACTTAGAAGGCATCCATTTCCAGTTTAAACCTTTTCATCTACGAATGAAAACAATAAACTGGTATGACATTGATCAAGCCTACATTCGTAAATATGAGCCGATTACTGAATACGGCGGTTGGGGCATTAAGGGCTTATGGCCTTTCAAAAGCGGTAGGGCCTACAATGTTTCTGGAGATATCGGCTTGCAAATTAAATTAACCAATGGCAAAAGAATTTTGATCGGAACTAACCAAGCCGTTGAGATGCAGAAAGTGTTAAACTCAATTGCCAAATTCAAAAAGTTAACCAACATTATTGTAGTTGCCTAAAGTTCACTAAAATTACCCACGTTGCAATGGCTGCAAAAAAAGCATTTGTACTTCGTTTGGATCCTGAAATGCTGAAAGAATTAGAGCGTTGGGCTGCGGCTGAGTTCCGTAGCGTTAACGGACAAATAGAGTATATTTTGTTTGACGCACTAAAAAAACGGAATAAAAACTTTAAACTTAAAGGAGATAACGATTCTGACACACAAGAAAAGCAATAACTTAAAACGATAAAAGACAAGCACCGAAGTATAATAAAACATATTCCGGTGCTTGGTTTTTTATTGACAGCTCAAAGAGTTTATTTTACATTTTTATGCATCTCTCTCCACTGCTCATTGAACGACTTATGAGCTATTGGAGGCAGCTCTCGACGTTTACCCCAGGTATTCCCGGCAAAACGTTTTAAGAAAAAGCTTTTCCAACGCCCTCCTAACATATTCATAAGGTTGCGTTTCAGCATTCCTTTTTTCCAAAAATACCAGGTCCACATTTCTGATTTAGGAGCCAGGTTTTCATTCACAGCATCTCTCCTATTCAGCAAAAGCATTTTATGAATATCTATATGGACAGGGCAAACTTCTGAACATTTCCCGCATAGACTTGAAGCATAGCTTAAATGTTTAAACTCTTCCATCCCTTGCAAATGCGGCGTAATGATAGACCCAATTGGGCCACTATAGGTAGTTTCATAAGTATGTCCGCCAATATTTTTATAAACAGGGCAACCGTTTAAACAGGCTCCGCATCGAATACAATACAATCCTTGGCGCTGTTCTTTTTGTGCCAGCAAATTGGTCCTGCCATTATCAAGCAACACAACATACATTTCATCCGGACCGTCCATCTCTTCTGGTTGGCGCGGACCACTTATAATGGAATTATAAACCGTTAAATTTTGACCTGTCCCATGGGTAGCCAACAAGGGCCAAAACAAGTCAAGATCATAAACACTAGGAACGATTTTCTCAATGCCTACTATAGCTATATGAACCTTGGGAAAGGTAGTAGATAACCTTGCATTACCTTCGTTTTCAGTTAAACAAACACTTCCTGTATCAGCAATCAGAAAGTTACCTCCGGTAATACCAATATCTGCGGTAACATATTTATTTCTTAAAAGTTCACGTGCTTTTTGAGTGAGCTGTTCGGGAGTAGAATCAATTGGGGTACCAAATTTTTCATGAAACAACTTGGCAATATCCTCCTTTGACAAGTGCATCGCTGGCGTAACAATATGATAAGGCTTTTGCCCTAGCAATTGAACAATGTATTCACCCAGGTCCGTCTCCAGCGCCTCAATCCCATTATGTTCAAGGTACTCATTCAGCTCAATCTCCTCTGTAGTCATTGACTTTGACTTCACCATGGTTTTGGCGTTGTATTTCTTAAAGATTGCCAACACCTCTTTACGGGCCTCTTCAGCATCATTGGCCCAAATCACTTTTCCTCCTCTGCGGGTAAAGTTAGCTTCAAATTCAACCAGGTATTTTTCCAGATTCTCCATTGTTCGCCACTTAACAATATTGGCTTTCTTTTTGGAGTTTTCAAGATCAAAAAAGCGGGAAACACCTCGTGCAACAGCAGTATCGTATTTATTTATATTGAAATTGATCTTACGGCGGTGATCGAGATCAAATGCCTTTGCTTCGGCATCATTGAGAAATTGCGCGGAATGCTGACTCATGCAATCAAAAATAGAGAAAATGATCAAAATTTTAATCCAATAAACTGTTCATTTTATTAACAAAAAATCAACGTTGACTAAAATGCTTTTATCCCAAAAAAGTCATTAGGGAATAGCAGCCATCAAACTGTTTCAACTAGTAGTGAGAAGTTTGTTCATATTTAACTTGATATTTCAAGAAGTGTTCATTATTTTTGAATGTACACGTTTCGTGAACTCTTAAAATAAATGAACAAAAAAATTGCATTACTAGAAGATGTAATTGTGGAGCGAGCCCTTAGCCATCTTGAGGATCTAGCTGGAATTAAAGGGATGTGGAAGCCTATGCGACAACCTCAGGATAAAGGTATCGATGGTGAAATTACTATGAATTTGGGTATGGATACACTCATATTCCATGCAGAAGTGAGGAGAGAGTTACGTGAATATCAACTTAGTCAAATTTTGAATCTGGCTAATCAATATGCTCCATTTATGCTGGTGGCTAACCATATCTTTCCGACAATTAAGGAACAACTAAGAAAGAATGGAATAGCTTATTTGGATGGCGGAGGAAATCTGTTCTTACGTCATCATACCCATTTTGTGTGGCTTGAGGGTAATAAACCTCCCAAAGAAGAAAAGCCAACACCCAACCGAGCATTTACCAAAACTGGACTTAAAGTAATATATGTGCTACTGACACAAGAGGATGCAATTCAATTGCCTTTCAGAGAAATCGCAGAAAGAGCAAATGTAGCCCTTGGTAATATTCCCTTGGTGCTAGCCGGATTAAAGGAGGCAGGGCATTTGCTTCAGATGGATAAGAAAAAGGTAATACTTCAGAATAAAAAGGAATTACTTGAGCGGTGGATAGCCGGCTATCGAGAAACTTTACGTCCAACTTTGCACTTAGGTAATTATCAGTTATTGGATAAAAAAGCGAACTGGCAAAATCTACACTTTGATGGGGCTGAATGGGGAGGGGAGCCGGCTGCAAATTTATTGACTTCTTATCTTAATCCAGAAATACTGATCATATACACAAAAGAACAGAAGAATAAATTGATGAAGAGCTGGAAATTGATACCCCATTCAAAGGGTAATGTGCAGCTCTATCAGAAGTTTTGGAACGAAGAAAAAGCGAGCAATCTTCCAATAGCACCTCAATTAATCATATATGCAGATCTCTTGCTTACCGATGATCCTAGATGCATAGAGGTTGCTGAAATAATCTACAATAAATACTTAAAGCAACTATTTGAATAATATGCGACATAATGAACTGAAACATATATTTGATATTCTAGAAAAGGCATTTGAAAGCCTGGGAATAGACTATTATCTTATTGGTGCGTTGGCTAGGCAGGTATGGTATGAAAAAGCTGATGTGAATTTCAGAACAACGAAAGATGTTGATTACGCTGCATTGATAGGAAGTCATGAAGAATATGATAGAGTGAAAGAATATCTTATCACTAATGAAGGATTTACTGAACATCGAGGAAATGCTTTTGTATTAATTTCTCCAGATGGTATACAAGTGGATATCCTGCCTTTTGGGGAAATTGAAAATGGAGGTAGCGTAGATATAAGAGGTACAGGGATGACTAGTATTCGTGTAGATGGCATGAAGGAAGTTTACAAGGCCGGAACTGAAATAGTAGAGTTTGAAACAGGAAATGTTTTTAAAGTCGCAACACTTCCGTCTATTGCCTTGTTAAAGTTCATTGCTTATGATGACCGTCCTGAACAAAGGCAAAAAGATGTATTGGATATCACTAACCTGCTGAAGCATTTTTTTAATTTAAATTCCGAGCTTATTTACAATGATCATAATGATCTGTTTGATGAAGAGAAGGATCGCAGTCTTGAGAACATTTCGGCAATAGTGATTGGGAGAGAAATGAGAAAAATAGCAACAAGCAATGAAAGTTTGATAAAAAGATTGGAATCGATAATGAATAAGCATATTGAGTTGAATGAAAAAAGCCCTTTCATCAGATTAATGATCCAAGGTACAGGTAGTAATGTAGAAGAAATGACAGACCGGCTTAGGGATATCCAATGGGGATTTAATAATAAGTCCCAGGTGTTTGAAGATTAAAGTTTTTTGTATCTTGAAAAATAATTTCGAACGTGTATTAAGGACACCCTTATGCATCCACTATAACGCAGTAAAAAAGAAGGTATTCACCGTTTAAATGAATACCTTCTTAACAAGAATGAAATTATTCTATTATTACCTGCTGGTTGGAAAATCGTTTTTCACATTAACAACTGGTCGTTTCTCTCTATTGGCCAAATCCCAAGCCGTATTAAACACCAATTGAACCCTCTTTGCCATCAGCTCAAACCTGATTTTCTCAACATCATCACCTGGTTGATGATAATCGGCATGCACCCCATTAAAGTAGAAAATTACAGGAACACCATGCTTCGCAAAGTTGTAATGATCTGAACGGTAGTAAAACCGATTAGGATCTTTAGGATCATTGTATTTATAATCAAGTTTAAGGTTTACACTGTTTTTATTAGCGTCCTCACTGATTTTGTGTAAATCAGTGCTCAACTTATCAGAACCAATCAAGTAGATATAATTAGTATCGGCTAAGTGGGCATCATCAATTCTTCCCACCATGTCGATGTTTAAATCCGTTATTGTGCTATTCATTGGAAAAACTGGATTTTCAGAATACCATTGAGATCCAAGCAATCCTTTTTCTTCACCGGTAAATGTTAAAAACAATATACTTCTGCGAGGCTTTTTTCCAGATTTTTGAGCATCGGTAAATGCTTTAGCCATTGCAAGTACTGAGGTAGTACCCGAACCGTCATCATCTGCTCCATTATTAATTACCCCGTTCACAATTCCAATATGATCGTAATGAGACGAAATCACCAATAACTCATCCTTTAAATCTGTTCCCGGCAGGTAACCCAATACATTCATTGCTTTTACCGGAGTTTCATTCACTTTAAACTCAAGCTCAAAAGCCTGATTAACAGAGGATGATTGAGGCTTGCCTGTCGAGAGCATTTGACCTGTTAAATCAGCCAATGACTTTCCAGTTGATTTTAGTAAAACATTGGCGAGCTCTTCAGAAACAAAAACCACAGGAATATCCTTACCCTCAGCCTTTTGAGGAAAATCGATACTTTTTGCTTTCAGCTGCCCTGAATACTTAGACATAGAACTTCTGAACTGCGGGTAAACAGTCAGAATTGCTTTGGGTTGCATTGCTTGTAGTTCACGAAGTTTCTTACGTGCAACAAGCGTATAATCGGAATAACCTTGCTCACCAGTAACCATGCTTTTGCCGTCCTGAGTCATCGGTTCTCCACTCAATATCAAAACCACTTTATCCTTAATGTCGATACCCTCAAGATCATTCCATTTAGGAGAATTAATTCCATAACCGACAAACAAAAACTGACTTTCTTTAAGACTTAATGGATTAGTGGCCCCAGGACCAATCATCAAAAAATCATCTCCAAAATGAAAGGCTTGATCGTTTACCGCGATTTTCGCTTCACCAATAGAGCGTTCAACTAATGGCACATTCTGAAAATATGAACCATCAACAGGTGCTTGCAAGCCTAGCTTTTTAAAGTAAGCAGAAATATAGTCAGCGGCCATCAATGACCCCTTTTGACCTGTTTCGCGGCCTTCGTAAGCATCTGAAGCCAAGATTGACAAATGTTGCTTTAGCAAAGGTGCATTAATGTTATCAGCATATTTTTTAGCTCCTGATTGAGCAAAAGCTGCCCCAGAAAAAGCTAATAACATCGTTGCGCTTAATAAGAACTTTCTATTCATTAGTTTAATTTGAATTCCTAAAGTAATATAAAAAAGCAGGATCGCACAAATTTGTACGATCCTGCCCTGTAAACTTTTTATATCAATTCAATGAAATGCTATATGCAGTCAATTTTGTTCACACGATTTGCATGTCTGCCTCCTTCAAAAGGTGAAGAAATGAACTTCTTAGCAATTTCCTTCGCCTCATCCAAAGAAACAAAACGAGCCGGTATGCATACCACATTTGCATCATTGTGTCCTCTTGCCAATTCTGCTAATTCAGGATTCCAGCAAATAGCAGCTCTAATACCTGCATGTTTGTTAGCTGTAATAGCTACCCCATTGGCACTGCCACAAATTAAAATACCTAAATCAGCTTCTTTAGCCAAAACTGATTTAGCTAAAGGATGAACATAATCAGGGTAATCAACAGAATCGGTAGAATAAGGACCAAAATCTTTCGTTTCAACTCCCTGTGCTTCCAACACTTCAATTAAGGCTTTCTTGTATTCGAAACCAGCGTGATCGCCACCTAATGCAATTTTCATTTTCTTTTAATTATTAAAATCTTCCGCTTAAGCCTACGACTTCCAAGCGATACTTTGTTACTATACATTACAAACCCCATAAGGTTTGCTTAATTAACTATTGTAAAATTCTGCTTCTTTTTTTGCTCTATTACGCGCTACAGAAGCCGACACTAAAATACTGATTTCAAACAAGATAAATAACGGAATAGCTACAATAGTTTGCGTCATCATATCCGGACTTGGCGTAATAAACGCTGAAATAAGTAAAATCAAAACAATGGCAAAACGTCTGTTACCACGCAATAATTTGGGCGTAACAATACCCACTTTAGAAAGAAAGTAGATAATAATTGGTAATTCAAACGTAACACCGCATCCCAAAGAAAGTGTCCCCACCGTTGAAAGATATGAATCAAGAGATACCTGATTAATAATTTCGGCACTTACAGTATAGGAGCCTAAAAAGTTTATTGTAAGCGGAACAATGATATAATAACCAAATAAGACACCTATTCCAAAGAGTAAGGATGCAAAAAAGATTAATCCATTGGCATATCTCCGTTCACTAGTTTGAAGAGCAGGCTTAATAAACCTCCATAATTCCCAAATAAAGTAGGGGAAGGCTAAAGCCAAACCTACTAAAATGGAACTTGTAAGGTGAATAACAAATTGTCCGGACAATTCCGTATTCATAATCACGAAATTGATCTTTGATACACAGAAATCAGGTATATTGTATTTGGCCGCAATTTCGCACATCTTTCTATATGTCCAGAAATTTGGATTTTTAGGCCCTAAAATTATTTGATCAAAGATGATTTCTTTATAGCTAAAAGCCAATCCGGTAAAAACTGAGATAGCGATAATAGAACGAATCAAATGCCACCTTAATTCTTCCAAGTGGTCGAAAAATGACATCTCTGACTCAATGGTGTGTTTTTCTTTAAGAACGTATTTGGTTATCAGGTTATTTCTACGACTGTTATCGGACATCTGAAGTTAAAATGAGCTGCAAAAATAGGGAAAACAATGAACTTTTAAAGCCATAAGCGAACAAGCAATCCTAAAAACTATTATTCGCTAAAACACAGACAGCCGCATGAGTTCATCATACGGCTGTCTGTTATTTTCATTATTGATTTTTCTCAATATGATTATTTATCCATCTCAAAGGTTTCCATAAACTTAGTGGTAAAGTTACCAGCTCTAAAGTTTGGATCCTGCATCAATTTTATATGGAATGGAATTGTAGTTTTAATTCCTTCAATTACGAATTCGCTAAGAGCCCTTTCCATTGTAGAAATAGCTTCCTCACGTGTTTGCGCCACGGTGATTAGCTTGGCAATCATTGAGTCGTAATTAGGTGGAATAACATAGCCTGAGTAAACGTGAGTATCAACACGCACTCCATGACCACCCGGAGAGTGGAAATTGGTAATCTTACCTGGAGACGGACGGAAACCGTTCAAAGGATCTTCCGCATTAATACGGCACTCGATAGCATGCATTGTTGGCAGATAAGAACGGCCAGAAATTGGCACACCAGCGGCTACTTTAATCTGCTCTTTAATCAAGTCGTAATTGATAACTTCTTCAGTTACCGGATGCTCTACCTGGATACGAGTGTTCATCTCCATGAAGTAGAAGTTACGGTGTTTATCAACCAAAAACTCAATTGTTCCTGCACCTTCGTAGTTTACAGCTGCTGCTCCTGAGATAGCTGCGTCACCCATTTTCTGACGTAGTTCATCAGTCATAAACGGAGAAGGAGACTCTTCTACCAACTTCTGGTGACGACGCTGAATTGAACAATCACGCTCAGAAAGGTGGCAAACTTTTCCATACTGGTCACCTACAATCTGAATTTCGATGTGACGAGGATCTTCTACAAATTTCTCAAGATAGATACCATCGTTACCGAAAGCTGCACCGGCTTCCTGACGAGCTGAATCCCAAGCGTTCTCAAAGTCTTCGTCTTTCCAAACGATACGCATACCACGACCACCACCACCGGCAGTCGCTTTCAAAATTACCGGATAACCTATTTGGTTTGCAACTTTAATCCCTTCACTAACATCGCTCAACAAGCCATCAGAACCAGGAATTGTAGGTACTCCTGCTTTTTTCATAGTTTCTTTCGCAGATGATTTATCGCCCATGGCATTAATCATCTCCGGACTGGCTCCAATGAATTTAATCCCATTTTCACGGCAAATTCCTGAAAACTTAGCATTTTCAGACAAGAAGCCATAACCTGGGTGAATCGCATCGGCATTGGTGATCTCCGCCGCAGCAATAATATTAGGGATATTTAAGTATGAGTCTTTACTTGGAGCAGGACCAATACATACCGCTTCATCTGCAAAACGTACGTGCAAACTATCACGGTCAGCAGTTGAGTATACTGCAACTGTTTTTATGCCCATCTCTTTACACGTGCGAATAATACGCAACGCAATCTCTCCACGATTGGCAATAAGTATTTTTTTAAACATGTTTTACTAATTTGAAAATTTGAAAATGTGTGAGTTTGAGAATGTCCTCATTTCAAAGAGTTGGGTTCCACTCTCTAATTTTCAAATTGAAATTACATTGGCTCAACCAAGAACAAAGGTTGATCGTACTCAACCGGACTTGCGTTTTCAACCAAAACTTTAACAATACGACCTGAAATTTCAGACTCGATTTCGTTAAACAATTTCATAGCTTCAATGATACATAATACTTGTCCTGGACGAATTTCGTCACCTACATTTACAAAAGAAGGTTTTTCAGGGCTTGCCTGACGGTAGAAAGTACCAATCATAGGCGATTTGATAGTGATCAGGTTTTCTTCACTTGCAGCTGGAGCAACTGGTGCTACAGGAGCGGCAGCTGGAGCTGCTGCAGGAATTGCAGGAGCTGTTACATGCGGAATTGCCGCTACAGGGGCCGCAGCCGGAACTGCCTGAACAACCGCTTGTACAGTTTGTTGTGAAGTAGTTTTTATAGTAATTTTAAAATCTTTTCGTTCAATTGAAACTTCATTAACGCCTGACTTAGAGACGAATTTAATAAGTTCCTGAATTTCCTTGATTTCCATTAGTTTGCGTGTTTGTTTAAGTAGTTTTATTAAAGTTAGTTATTTTAATGTAAGTTCATGAGTAAGTTTTCAACACATTCAACTACACTATATCACATACTTTAGGTTAGATTTAATTAATAGGCCCATTTTATATAAACAGCTCCCCAGGTAAAGCCTCCACCAAATGCTGCTAAAATAAGATTGTCGCCTTTCTTCAGCTGGCTTTCCCATTCCCATAAACATAAAGGAATAGTTCCATTGGTAGTGTTACCATAGCGTTCAATGTTCACCATCACTTTTTCCGCAGGCACTCCACAGCGATCAGCTGTTGCGTCAATAATGCGTTTGTTAGCTTGGTGTGGTACCAACCATGCAATATCATCGGCCGTAAGGTTATTACGCTCCATTACTTCAGCAGCTGTTTCGGCCATATTGGTAACCGCAAATTTGAATACGGTTTTACCTTCCTGATAAACAAAGTGTTCACGATTTTCAACTGTTTCACGAGATGCAGGTTTAGCAGAACCTCCGGCTTTCATCAGTAAATACTGACGACCAGCGCCATCGCTTCTTAAAATCGCATCCTGGAAGCCTAAGCCTTCTTCATTTGGCTCTAGCAAAACAGCTCCTCCACCATCTCCAAAAATGATACAGGTAGCACGGTCCTGGTAATCAATAATCGATGACATTTTGTCGATACCAATTATCACTACTTTTTTGTACATACCCGTTTGGATAAACTGAGCTCCGGTAGTTAAACCATAAATAAAGCCCGAGCAAGCAGCGCTGAGGTCATATCCCCAGGCATTCTTGGCACCTATTTTATCACAAATAACATTGGCAGTGGCTGGAAAAACATAATCAGGGGTCGCAGTGGTACAAATCACCAGGTCAATTTCCTCAGGAGTAATACCGCGTTTAGCAAGTAATCCTTCCATGATTTTAACGCCCATGTCTGATGTTGCGCCCTCTTTTTGAATTCTTCGTTCTTTGATACCTGTGCGTGAAAGGATCCACTCATCATTAGTATCAACCATTTTTTCAAGGTCTTGGTTAGTCAGCTTGTCTTCTGGAGCATAACCAAAAACCGAAGTTATTGCAGCACTAATTTTTGACATACGTTTGGAAAATAATTATCGCAATTCTTTAGAAGAGCGCGGCAATAATAGGAAATTATTATGAAAATACGAGATTTTCAAGAAAAGAGAAACCCAACAGCCTGATTAATTGCGGGAAATCAAGTTGTTGGGTTTCAGTAAATAATTTCTTATTTAAATGCTTGTTTGATCTTATCAATAAGACCTGAAGTTATCAGATCGCGTGAAAGCAGCAACATATGCTTAATTGCTTTCGGGCTCGATATTCCATGTCCTATTACTACAGGAGCATTAACTCCTAAAATTGGACTTCCTCCATACTGCTCATAGTTAAAGCGGTCAAAGAATTCATCTTTCATACCCTTTTTACGGGTAAGAACATAAAACGATTCTGCCAGTTTCAACACAATATTACCAGTGAAGCCATCACAAACAATAACATCGGCCTTGTCATTGAACAAATCTCGTCCTTCAACATTTCCAATGAAATTGAATAGTTCGGTATCCTTCATTAAAGGATAGGTAGCTAAACTTAGTAAGTTACCTTTTTCCTCTTCTTCACCGATATTTAACAAGCCAATTTTCGGATTGTCCACTTCGTAGATATTCTCGGCCAATAATTTACCAAGAACACCAAATTGGAGCAATACATCAGGTTTACAGTCGGCATTTGCACCTACATCCAGTATCACACCTACACCGCCATGTAACTTAGGTACAATGGTTGGCATACAAGGGCGGATTACTCCAGGAATTGCTTTTACCGAGAACATAGCACCTACCAGCATTGCACCGGTATTACCTGCACTCGAAAAAGTATCTATCTTTCCTTCTTTAAGCAATCCGAAACCTACGGTAATACTCGAGTTAGGCTTTTTAACGATGGCCTTGGTGGGGTGTTCCCCCATACCAATTACATCATCGGTGTGAACTAATTCAAAATTTTTCACATCGAAGCCCACTTCGGCACAGATTTCTTTCACCTGATTGCTGTCGCCAATTAAAACCAGATGTTGGTCGGCAGGCAGCGTTTTAAAGGTTTCAATAGCACCTAAAACAGCAGCTTTAGGAGCAAAATCTCCACCCATCACATCTAAACCAATACGCATGGTAAGATAGTGTTAGAGTATTAAGCTTGTGCAGTATTCTCAACAATCAGTTTACCACGGTAGTATAAGTTACCGTCAACTGTGTAAGCGCGGTGAGGCAAGTGTACAGCACCGGTAGTTTTACATACGAACAACGGAGTAGCCGATGCTTTGTAGTGAGTTCTACGCTTATCTCTTCTCGACTTCGAAAATTTACGCTTAGGATTTGGCATTTTATTACAATTTTATATATCCAAAAATATTATTTCTTAATTATCTCCGAAGTTTTTCAAAGCATCCCAACGAGGGTCAGTAGGCTTATCTTCACTTCTTTCTTCGTCAGTGCGAAGCTTATTTAATTTATCAAGCATTGTTTGGTCACAGAAGCTCTGCTTTCCATCACATGCTGTGATAATTGGCACTTGCAAATTAATGTACTCATAAATTAACGGAGCAACGTCGAACTCATACGAGCTTCTACCAATCACTATCACCTCTCCGCTATCATCAAAATCCGAATCAGACAATTTCACAATTTGCTGCTCGCGTACATTCACATTTTGAGGATATGGCGCCAGGCAACGATCACACATAACCTCAATGGTACCTTCAAGATGAAAGTCAAGAACAAACAAATTTTCTTGTTTATTGAATGTTAAATACACTTTAACATCTCCTTCTTTCACCAAAGAATACTCATACTCATCGAAAAACTTTTTGTTGATAACATATTCAAATTGGTTATCACCAAAATTTAAGCCAACAAAAGGAATAATATACTCTTTATCCGGTTTCAATGTACGTACCTGTAAATTAGCCCGCAAAAGTAGGTATTATAAATTAAATATGAAAGAAGAATTTAGAAATGAAATTGGAAACTTCAACACAACCAGCTCAATAGCCTTTTTTGGGCTTTAAATGAACTGAATCACTAATCTTCTCAATTTAACCAATTAAATTCAAACACGAGATTATTTATAAATTTCAACTACAATTTGTCCATCCTTCTTTACATACCCCCTGTACATGCCGGCAGTATTAAATGGCATAGCAATGTTGCCTTTTCTGTCAATAGCAATTAATCCCCCATCGCCTCCAAGGGCCGGCACCTTTTTCATCACTACTTCTTCGGCAGCATCTTTTAAATTTAGCCCCTTATACTCCACCAAAGCGGCAACATCATGTGCTACTACATTACGGATAAAAAACTCTCCCCATCCGGTGCATGAGACTGCGCAGCTATTATTATTGGCGTAGGTACCTGCTCCAATGATCGGAGCATCTCCTACCCTGCCAAAACGTTTATTGGTCATCCCTCCTGTTGAAGTAGCTGCTGCCAAATTACCATGAATATCAAGCGCACATGCCCCAACCGTTCCGTATTTATAATCATGATTTTCAGGCTGTTTCAGGAATGAATGACTTTTAATTGAATCAGTATGATCTAGCTGAATTTTATCTTTCTCCTTAGCATTTTGTAACTGCTCCCAACGTTCTTTCGTGTAAAAATAAGATGGATCAACAATATTAAGTCCCTGTTCTTTGGCGAATTTCTCTGCTCCGGCCCCTATCATCATTACGTGAGGCGATTTTAACATAACAGTTTTTGCTGCTATAATAGGATTTTTAATAGTTGTTACCGAAGCAACTGAACCTGCCATCAGGCTTTTACCGTCCATAATAGCTGCATCCATTTCATTTTTTCCTTCATTGGTAAATACCGACCCTTTTCCGGCATTAAACAAGGGAGAATCTTCCATTACTATAACTGCTGCCTCTACAGCATCCAAACTATTACCGCCTTTTTTTAAAATATCATAACCGGCTTGTAAGGCCTGTGTAAGCGCAGCTTTATATGCAGCCTCCTTTTTGGACGTCATCCTTTCCTTTAAAATAGTACCGGCTCCGCCATGAATTACCAAAGCGTAATTTCCTGTATCGATAGTTGTTTCGGAGGATCTCATTTCTTTATTGTAACCTTTGTTGGTACAAGAAAAAATAACAATAAAAACGAACGCAAACAAAAGAGTGGAAAGCAATATACTCCGCATAAATTATTGATCTATTTCAGCGTTACCAAAGTAGCAGAATTTTCGGCAAAATCATTGTATGTTTGATAACATTTAACTCCTTATTTAAATTATGTCAACAGACTTACATTGGCAGAAAGTGTCATCCGAATACATATTAAATGATCAATGGGCTACCCTACGAGTGGATTCATGTCGTATGCCCAATGGGAAAATTATTGAACCTTATTATGTTTTGGAATATTCAGATTGGGTAAATGCCGTTGCTCTAACTGAGGACAATGAGGTGATAATGGTACATCAATACAGGCATGGCGCCGAACAGACCATGCTAGAAATTGTTGGTGGTGTTATTGATCCGACCGACAACTCACCGGAGGATACAATCAAAAGAGAATTATTGGAGGAAACCGGTTATGAATTTGATAAAGTGGAGCAGGTTGCTGTTTTATACCCCAATCCATCAACGTCCTCCAATAAGGTTTATAGTTTCTTAGCCACTGGTGGCAGAAAAGTGAGCGAACAACAGCTGGATCATTCTGAAGATATTTTGGTGGAATTAATTTCTATCAATGAGTTAAAAACACTGGTTATGGAAAACAAAATTCCTCAAGCCATGCACACTTCATCCATATTTTATTCCCTGATTAAAATGGGAATGTTATAGTAGAATGTTGAATAAAGAATGAAATGGATCACCCGTGAACGACCCAAAATTGATCGATTAGCCTGTCCTTGGTTAATTAAACGCTTTATTGATAAAGAAGCGGAAATTATTTACGTACCCTTTGACCAAGTAAAGAAACAGGCGGAATTACAGAAAGCCATTCCCTTCGACGTTCCAGAAGTTGAATTTACACATTACGGAGAAAACTGTAGCTTCGATTATTTCGTAGAAAAATACGAAATCGACGATCCAGCCATCCATACCATGGCATTAATTATCCGGGGAGCTGACACCGACCGGCATAACCTATCTCAACAATCAGCCGGACTCTGGGCCATTTCAGCAGGCTTGGCCCATAATATTTCTAATGATCAGGAGCTGCTTCAACAAGGACTGATAATTTACGATGCATTGTACAGCTGGGCAAGTTACCTTCAGAAAGAGAAACATACTCAAAATCCTTTTGAACAGCTTCTTCTGCAAGCATTGAATGCCTACCTTAATGAAAAGAAAGAGACAAAGAAACGTACTCCAAAATGGGCAAAAGAATTAAAAAACATCATTCAGGATCAAATTGACACTCAACTAAGCCTTAGTCTAAAAGGCTTATCTAAAGATCTAAATGTAAACCCATCATACCTATCGCGCGAATTCTCGAAGTATTTTGATGATCTATCATTTGGTGAATACATTCGTAAGCTTCGCATCGAAAAAGCGATTCAATTGTTGCAATCACCTGTTTACTCGTTAACAGAAATTGCATATCTAACGGGCTTTTCAGACCAAAGTCACTTTACACGCATCTTTAAGAAACACATAGGACAAAGCCCCTCAGCGTTCAGAAAAAATTTGTTCAAAAAGTAATTTATGTACAAATAGGTCATTTCTATTCTATTTCAAAAGCATCAACTCTACCAAATTTGTAGTCTAAGTTTTAATAAAATGAAATGGATAACGCGTGAACGACCCAAAATTGACCGAATTGCTTGCCCATGGCTAATTAGGAACTTTGTTGATATGGATGCGGAATTTATTTACGTACCGAAAGAGCAAGTTTTTGAGAAGGCAAAAGAGCTTCAGGCTATTCCATATGACATTCCCGGTGCTGAATACTCACACGAAGGCGAATTCTGCACATTCGACTACATTATCAAAAAACATCAATTAACCGATCCGTCCTTACTCCAATTGGCTATAATTGTCAGAGGGGCAGATACTGACCGGTTTGATATAGCCCCACAAGCTGCCGGGTTATGGGCAATCTCTGCAGGGCTCTCCTATAATTTTCAGGACGACCATCAGATGCTTCAGATTGGCTTAAAAATTTACGACGCTCTTTACGCCTGGGCAAAATTTGCACAAGGAGAAAAACACATATGGAACCCTCTGTTATAACAAAACAACCCGCCTACTCATTATTTGACCTCGTTCGCTATTTCTTAAGATTAGGCACTACCGGATTTGGAGGCCCCATTGCTTTGGTTGGCTACATGCACCGTGATTTGGTAGAAAAACGGCAATGGATCACCGAAGATGACTACAAAGAGGGGCTGGCATTAGCTCAACTGGCTCCCGGTCCTTTGGCAGCTCAATTAGGAATCTATATTGGGTTTGTGCATTACGGCGTTTTAGGGGCCACCATTGCCGGACTAGCTTTTGTAATCCCTTCTTTCATTATGGTTGTGTTATTAGGCATAGCTTACAAACTTTACGGTGGACTGGCATGGATGCAAGCGGTTTTCTATGGAGTAGGCTCAGCAGTTATAGGCATCATAGCCATCAGCGCTTATAAATTAACTAAAAAATCAGTTGGTAAAGCCGCTTCGGCAAAAAAGAACTGGCTTTTATGGTTTTTTTATCTTTCAACAGCATTAATTACTATCCTGACTGAAAGAGAAGAAGTATTGCTTTTCATATCGGCAGGAATGATTTACATGATTGTTAAAGCGCCTCCACTTTGGCTCCGAAAACCGGGAACAGCTTCTTCTTTTTTATTGATCAGCAGTACACTAGGCCAACCTGAATCAAGTATACTGATCAAAATTGCATGGTTTTTCACAAAGGCAGGGGCATTCGTATTCGGAAGCGGATTGGCTATTGTTCCTTTTTTACACAGCGGTGTGGTTAATGAGTATGGCTGGCTTACTGAGCAACAATTTATTGATGCTGTGGCCGTTGCAATGATTACCCCTGGGCCGGTGGTAATTACGGTTGGATTTATTGGTTATTTAGTTGCGGGCCTTCAAGGGGCATGCATAGCAGCTTTAGCCACATTTTTGCCTTGTTATTTGTTTACCATTATCCCTGCACCTTATTTTAAAAAGATAGCCGCCAATAAAAGCATTAAAGCTTTTGTTGATGGAATCACAGCCGCCGTAGTTGGAGCTTTAGCTGGCGCTGTTGTGGTAATTGCATTGAGAACTCTTATCGATATTCCTACCGTTTTAATAGCAGGGATATCTATTCTAACCTTATTATATATTAAGAAAATTCAAGAACCGATGATCATTGCTGCTGCCGCTGCAGTTGGGCTTATCTTAAAACTCTTAATTTAAAAATGGATGACCTTACAAATTATTTAAGAACTCCACTAATTTAGCAACAGCCCGCCCACGGTGACTGATGGCATTTTTTTCTTCCATGGTCATCTCAGCAAAGGTAACATCATATCCATCGGGTTGAAAAATGGGGTCATAACCAAAACCATCTGTTCCAGAGCGGGCATTTCTAATTGTACCTTCTACTGTTCCTTCAAAAAGATGTTCTTTACCATTTATCACTAATGAAATAACTGCTTTAAAGCGCGCAGTACGGTTGGCGGCATTCCCAAGCTTTTCTAACACTATATCGATATTCTTATCATGGTCGCGTGAACCCGAGTAACGTGCTGAATACACTCCAGGTTCGCCGTTTAGCGCATCTACTTCCAGTCCGCTGTCATCTCCAAAACAATTCAATTGAAAATTATCATATACATACCACGACTTTTGTCCGGCATTCTCAGCAAAGGTATTGCCTGTTTCAGGAATATCTGCATCGCAGCCAATTTGATCAAGTGTAAATAATTCAAAAGCGCCATCGAGCATAGCACTTACTTCTTCTACCTTATGAGCATTATTGGTAGCAAAAACCAGTTTATTTAACATTAAAAAGCAATTTTAAGGCATTCCACAACACCATCTTCTTATTCTTATCAGCTTCAATTATAGCTAAAGAATCTGGAGTTCTCATAATTGAAACTCCATTAAAAGCAGTGGTTGCAAAATCTTGAATATTTAAATTTTTGAAGATTGGAGCAGTTGGTGCTAAATCAAAAGCTATGATCTTATTACAGCTGAAGTAATCTTTCAGCATCTGCAGATCAGCCGAGGCAAAATGAGCATAGTTTAATATGGCAACATCCTCTAATCCCAATTTTAAAGCACCAATTATTTTGAGCAAAAACTCTTTGTCTTTATCTGGAATATGTTTTGAATTAGGATATTTTACCAATACCAAAATATATTTATTGTTTTCACCTAAGTAATCAAATGCTCCGGAACTATTTAGACTTGCTGTAGGCAAAGCATCTGCACTACCCTCCTGCAAAACCGACACAACCTCCTGATTACCAGAAAACAAAACCTTTTCAGCCCCCCATTCATCAACTTTATAAATTGTTTCAGTAAGCAACGTTGCCAGCATTATTGCATCCTGGTGAGTTTGCAGATTTTCCATGGTTCAAAAATACATTTAAAATAAACCTTAAGTACTCTCAAAAACAATTTATTCACAACTAAAATAAAAATGTATTTTTGGCAGTTATCTAAAAAAGTTAAAACCCGCCCCTTAACTGGGTCGAAGATTACAGATGAAGAAACTTTTAATATTTGGCTTATTGATAGCCGGCGCATTCGGGGCATTTGCTCAAAAAAAGTCAATTGATAAAGTTGTTGGTGTTGTAGGCGACAAAATCATTCTACAGTCAGACGTAGAATCACAATACTTGGAGTATTTGCGCCAACAAAATCCGCCTAATGAAAAAGTAAAGTGCACTATTTTAAATGAACTTTTACTTCAAAAGCTTTTATTAAACCAAGCTCAGCTTGACAGTTTAATAGTTGACGAGGCACAGGTTGAACAAACTATAGACCAGCGTATACAATATTTTACCCAACAAGTGGGAGGTTCTATAGAAAAACTGGAAAAAGAATTATTAGGCAAATCCATTCTTCAGTTTAAAGAAGACATTCGCCCTTTGATTCGTGAACAGTTACTGGCACGTCAGATGCAAGGAAAGGTTGCTGAAGGAACAACAATTTCTCCCGCTGAAGTAAAAGCTTTTTACGATAGAATTCCATTGGACAGCTTACCACTGTATGGTACCGAAATTGAAATCGGTCAATTAGTAAAGTACCCCTCTTACAGTAAAGAGCAAAAAGATTTAGCTCGGGCTAAACTGGAAGCTTTACGTGCCCGTGTACGTGCAGGAGAAGACTTTGGAACATTAGCTGCATTGTATTCACAAGATCCAGGTTCTGCCAGCCAAAATGGAGAAATCGGCTATTTTAGTCGCGGTATGATGGTGACGCCTTTTGAGGCTGTTGCCTTTAAGTTAAAACCGGGTGAAGTTTCGCCAATTGTAGAAACTAAATTTGGCTATCATATTTTGCAATCTATAGATCGCAGAGGAGATCAAGTGAATGTTCGTCACATCTTAATTAAGCCGGAGTTTGGTTCAAAAGAACTTACAAAGGCACGTACAGATCTGGATAGTGCCGTTTATAACATTAAAAATAACAAAATCAATTTTGCCGAGGCAGCGGTTATTTATTCGGATGATGTGGAAACCCGCTCTAATGGAGGTATGCTACGCAATCCAGAAAGTCAGCGTTCTAATTCAATTCCACTTGAACTATTAGGACAAATGGACAGCGCTCTACCTGCAATGCTGGATAGCATGAAGGTTGGAGATTTTAGTAAGGTAGCGGCTTATGCTAATCCAAGAGAAGGTAAACAAGGCTTTAGAGTAATCTACTTTAAATCGCAATCTGAACCTCATCGCGCCAACTTAAATTTGGATTATTCAAGAATACAAGATGCGGCCTTGCAGGAAAAACAGCGTAAGAAATTTGAGCAATGGGTTGCCAAAAAACGTGCTGAGAAATACATACGCATCGCTACTGAGTATTCTAGTTGTCCGGAAATACAACCATGGATCAAAAAAGACGCTCCAAAGCCAAAGGCCTCTAAATAAAAAGACCAACAATTTTGTGGAACAATAGAAAATCCCGGTTGACCTATCAGCCGGGATTTTTTTATACTGCAAAATAATTATTACTCATCAGTTTGATTTTGTTGTATTCATTGGTATTTGTACATTCAGGGCATAGTAATTTAACAGCACCAAAAGTATGTCATTATACAGTTCAGAAGTAGAAGCCGTTGAAGCCCTTACCGCATCTTACAAAGAAATACAAGCGGAAGTTTCTAAAGTTATTGTCGGACAGGAAGATGTGATTAAATCAGTATTAATTGCCATTTTTAGTAATGGCCATTGCCTGTTGGTTGGAGTGCCTGGTCTGGCTAAAACCTTACTGGTACAAACGGTTTCTAAGGTTCTTGATCTGAGTAATAACCGTATTCAGTTTACTCCCGATCTGATGCCTTCTGACATTACAGGTTCGGAGATATTAGGAGAGGATCGCAGCTTTAAATTTATAAAAGGTCCATTATTTTCAAACATCATTCTGGCTGACGAAATTAACCGTACTCCTCCTAAAACACAGGCTGCCTTACTAGAGGCAATGCAAGAAAGAGCCGTTACCACCAGTGGCGTAAACCATAAATTGCCAAAGCCTTTTTTTGTATTAGCTACCCAAAACCCCATCGAACAAGAGGGCACCTACCCCCTACCGGAAGCTCAATTAGATCGCTTTATGTTCAATATTAAACTGGACTATCCAAGTTTTGAGGAAGAGTTGGAAGTGGTAAGAAACACCACATCAAATGTAAAGCCTGAACTTGAAACGATTCTATCAGCCGAACAGATAGAATATTTTCAACACTTGGTGCGTAACATACCGGTAACAGACAATGTTTTAAGCTATGCAGTAAAATTAGCCAACAAAACTCGCCCTGGAACTGTTCACGCTACAGATAAAGTTAACCAATACCTAACCTGGGGAGCAGGACCGCGTGCCTCGCAATTCTTGGTATTAGGAGCAAAATGTCATGCAGCTATTATGGGCAAATACTCACCCGACATTGAAGATGTACAGGCGATTGCCATTGAAGTGCTGCGTCACCGTATTATTCGCAATTACAAGGCCGAGGCTGAAGGAGTAAGTGTAGAAACTATTATTAAAAGCTTATTCTAATCTGATATATAAATCATCAAATTCGAATTTTAATTTAAATAAAATTGGTTTTGTAAATAATTAACCTAATCTTTGCAAAGCTTTGATACAGAGTAGTAGGCTGTTAAGTAAAAGATTTTATCTTCCTTATCATCAAACTTCCTAATCAGATCTTTAAAAAAATAACTGTATTGCCTGCTAAGTAAATGGTAAGCAAATACATTTGTCATTAATTTTTAATTTAATATCAAAATAAAATGCAAACAGGAGTAGTAAAATTCTTTAATTCAACCAAAGGTTTTGGTTTCATTAAGCACGATGATTCAAACAATGAAACATTCGTTCACGTGACCGGCCTTATCGACGAAATTAAAGAAAACGACCGTGTTCAATTTGAACTGGAAAGAGGTAAAAAAGGCATGAATGCAGTTAACGTAAAAGTTATCTAATTCATACACGATATTTATTTCGAAAGCCCGTAATGCAAATTACGGGCTTTTTATTTTTGGGGCAGAATAATATTTATGGTCAAAAAAAAATGCACGCTAAATAATGAAATTATTCAATGTGCACTTTCTTAACTATCCAAATCATTTGTTTTTTATCGCTCCTTTCGAGGAGTAAATGATTCCTTTTTAGCAGGGGCTATGGTTGCTTTTTTAGGAGCTGCAGGAAGTACTGATGTTTTCTTTTCTCCTTGCTGAATCTGACGGCCATTCTTCTTTTCTGTTGAATCAACAACCGTCTTAACCGCTACCTTACGATAAATATCCTCTTTAGAAACCGGACGCTCTTCAACTCGCCAAATAAACCCTTTAAGCTTGTCTTCCCCCTCAGGTATTTTGTCCAAAGGGTGCAATTTGCCTTCAATATCTTTTTCCATTTTCACCCTGGCAACTTTATTATTCTTAAATGTTAAGGTCATGTTACTACAAAGGGCTCTATTCATTCCGGTATAAGTAACAGAGTCCTCCTTTGGGTAATAGATACTTTCGCCATTGCCAATAACATTTAAGCGAGTAAGTTTATTGTCATTGAAGAATCCCACCATGTTTTTACCACTTATTTGGTTAAACAAAGTAGAATCTCCTTCCGTACCCACCAGAAAAGCTGAAGCATTCATCTTCATCCGGTCAATCTTTTTATTCTTCAGCTCGATATCAATTTGATTGGCTGTTATTTGCGAGCCTTGCGTCCACACAGCCGGCGATTTATAACATCGCATAATTGAATCAGAGTAAGTATAAACCAGCGAATCGGCTACTGCCTGTAAATCTGATTTATACATGCGAACGTTTTTATAGGCATATAATATCCTATAACGGGTAGTATCTTCTTTAACAACCTTTGTTGTATCTGTTTTCTTCAGCAAGCTATCCGCTACATTCTTTGCCTCATTCGCCCTTTTCAACGTATCAGTTGTTTTACTAACAGGCTTCATAGGCTCCGTGATCCCTGGTCCCATCGGAGGCATATCATCATCGGCATTAACTTGCTCCTTTTTCTGAATTTTAGTAACAACAGTGGTATCCTTTGAAATTTCACCATTTTTATTAGACTTTTGCTTCGGATCAGAAAGTGTTGTTTTCAATGTATCAGCCGTTAAAAAGATGGTATCTTTTTCCTGCACAATGGAGAGCAGTGCCCTTTTAGTTACATAAGCTATTTCAGATGGCTTGTTATACTGACCATATCCTCCGGTTAAGATCACCTTGTCGGCAGTATCAATAAAGTAAACGTTCTTGACGGCTCTTCCATACCCAGCTCTCCTGTCGTAATACAACGTATCGCCTTTTAAGGTTTTTGATCCTGATTGATAGAAAGAACGTTCGTTAAACTTTGCCTGATCAGTAGAGGTATTATACCAGCCATTTTCGGTATATAAATAATCGTCTTTACCTTTAATATGCGTTGGCCCAAAGAAATTGGCAATACGGTTTTGGGTATTGTACTTTATTGTGTCACTGGTAATTTCGGTCTGAGGTGTATTAATTTTTACATTGTGTCTAAAAAATGCATCTTTTGAACCGACAAAATAATAACCGGTATTGCTCGTCAATACATTTTGCTGGTTGGTAATTTTGCCTGAATTCGGATAGGTTCCTATCCTCGTCGCCATATCGTATTGCAGATATTCAGTGGTAAGCACAGCCTTTCCGTCCGTCAGCGTTACATTTTCAAAAAGTTCGGCTCTACGGGTATTACCATCGTAAATCAGTCGCTTGGCTGTAACGTTGATAGTATCAGCTTGTAAAATGCGTACGTTTCCGAAAGCATTTAACCTGTTTTCCTTTTCAAAGTAATCTGCACTATCACAATACATTAATGCATTTTCGTGTCTAAATCGGCAGTTACCTACAAAGTGAGAAACTCCTTCCTTAATTCTGAATTCAGCATCATCAGAGTTTTCAATTTGAACGCGTGTAGTTTTCTTTTGTGCAAAATTGTTCGTTGCACAAAACAAGAATATAATCAGTAGAAATAATATGCGGAATTTCATTAGCACAAAAATAGCTTTTTTCACTTATTTGAACGGACCGAGTTTTTCCTATCCTTGCTGACCAGGCCAAGCAAAAAAAATTGTTCAAACATTTAAGGGAATATTGCTATTGTTTAAATAATCATGTAGGTTTAGCGCCCATGTATAGGTTGTCTGATTATTTACTTCCATTTAAAAACTTTATAAGCACCCAAGGCTTATTTGGTCCTTCCGACAGAGTATTACTTGCCGTTAGTGGTGGCGTAGACTCCGTTGTGATGGCACGCTTATTTGCAGCGGCGCATTTTAATTTCGGGATTGCACACTGCAATTTTCAGTTGCGTGGAGAAGATGCGGAAGCAGATGCAGCATTCGTTTCAGAACTTGCGGCTGAACTGGGTGTTGCTTACCACCAGGTTCGACTCAATACTACTGCTTATGCCGAAGAGAAAAAGGTTTCTGTACAGATGGCAGCCCGTGATTTGCGTTATAGCTGGTTGCGTAATATTAAAGAAGAATACGGATATAACTGTATTGCTGTAGGACATCATAAAAATGACACAATTGAAACTGTGTTAATTAACCTTTTACGCGGCACCGGACTTGCCGGTTTACATGGAATTTTACCCAAAAGAGATGACATTATTCGCCCTTTGCTATTTCTAACCCGTGAAGAAATTGAAAAAGTAGCCAATCAAAGTGATGTTCATTTCCGTGAAGATGTCACCAACCGCTCTTCCAAATACTTGCGAAACAAATTACGTAATGAGGTTATTCCCATTTTAAAAGAAATTAACCCGGATTTAGAACACACCTTTTCACAAACAATTGAATATTTAAAGGAGAGCGAAGATTTAGTCAATCTTTACTTGGAAGAAAAGAAGGATGAATTATTTCAACATCGTAATAACGAAATATTAATCGGTATTGAAAAACTTAAGCAACAAAAGCACTTAAAAGCTTTATTATTTGGCTTACTAAAACCATTTGGCTTTGTGGCCAGCACTGTAACCGAAATAATTGATGCTTTAAATGCTCAACCCGGCAAGCAATTTTATTCTTCAACACATAAAGTATTAAAGGATAGAACCGAACTAATCCTATCAAAAATAACTACGGAGAGTCAAAAGTATACAATTGATGACTTGTTTACTGCACGAGTTGAGAAGAATAAATCATTTGGGATACCGTTTAGCAGTGCTATTGGCTGCTTTGATTATGATAAATTAACGCTTCCGCTTGAAGTTCGTAACTGGCAGCATGGCGACAGCTTTGTGCCTCTTGGCATGAAAACCCACAAAAAACTCAGTGACTTCCTTATTGATTTAAAAATACCCTTAAGTGAGAAAGAAAAAGTGAAGGTCGTTTTATCAGGGCGGGAAATTATCTGGGTGGCAGGCTACCGGATTAACGACCGCTATAAAATCACCCCTGAGACTAAAAAAATTTATATTTTGGAGTTCAAAAAATAGGTGTTTATTGGCATGAAAGAAAAACCAATCTTCGTAGAAAAACAATATTTGGGACTAAATCGTAATTGGCTGCTTACCAGACTTGTACTTGCCATTTTCTGCTTCATTATTTACTCCATTGAAGAAAACCGAGACAGAAACGCTGATTTATTATTAGTAGTAGGAGTTTCAATTTTAGTAATTTCCAGCTTGCTAACTTTTATCATTCATTATAAAACATCTATTTACGATAAATCACTTGTACTGGATGGCTTTTGGACGACCAGTAGGGTTAAAATTGACTTTGGCAGTATTAAAACTGTTGAAAAAACACCTTACAGTAATTTTTTAATGAACAACCCGGTTTACAATCTGCATAAAAAAGGCACCATTCGTTTTTATACACGTGGTAAATATGCCATTAAATTAACTGACAACGATGGCCTTATCTATGTAATTGGAAGCCAGCATCCTGATGAAATAGTTCGGCTGATTGCAGAAAGAATAAGATTATAGGCACTGACTATGATCCATTTCCACATCAGTTAACTGTGGATCATTAAATCTTTTTACCCTATGTCCCTTAAAAACACTATTAAGCTCCTTCGCTTTCCTTTCTCATTCTTTTTAATGCCTGTCTTTTTACTTGCATTAAGCCAAGCAAAGCTTATTAATTGGAAAGGGACTATTTTATCCTTCTTAATACTTCATCTATTTATCTACCCTGCAAGCAATGGATACAACAGCTTTATGGATAAGGATGAAGGAAGCATTGGCGGCCTGAAACATCCTCCCAAGCCAACCCAACAACTTTTTTATGGTTCACTGATCCTTGATAGTACAGGCCTTCTGCTTTCATTTCTTATTTCTCCTGTGTTCTCTGTTTGTGTTTTACTCTACATTCTGGCTTCACGAGCGTACAGTTACAAAGGCATTCGGTTAAAGAAATATCCTTACCTGGGCTTTTTGACAGTTGTTATCTTTCAAGGTGGATTTTCTTATCTAATGGCCTATATTGCAGTTACTCATATTGAAATTTCGCATATAATAACCACTGAACTTGTGGCTTTAATTGCCTGCAGCACATTAATTGCAGGAGTATATCCCCTTACACAAGTGTATCAGCACGAAGAGGACATTAAACATGGCGACATCACCATCAGTTATAAACTAGGCTTTAGAGGAACCTTTATTTTTAGCGCTATCCAATTTATTATTACAAATATTCTGTTTTTCATTTACTTCAACTCGGCACAAAAATTAAATAACTTCATAATCCTGCAATTATTTTTTATTCCGGTTGCAATTTATTTCGTAAGTTGGATAGTGAAGGTTTGGAACAACCCTTGCAAGGCAGACTTTGAGCATACCATGAAAATGAACCTGACTGCCTCAGTGTGTATGAATGGCTGCTTTATTATTTTAAGCATACTAAATCACTTCTTATGAGCATTGTAATTTCAATTGGCACATCAAATCCGGCTTTTAAACACAAACAAGAAGACATTTTGCAGTACATGGTTGATTTACTGCAACCATCAATGGACGAGCGAAAACTGCTCAGCATCTTATACCAACGGAGTGGAATAAAGCATCGATATTCTGTTTTACCTGAATTTTCAGAACGATATGCCAGTCACCATACTTCATTTTTCGATAATGTAGAAGAAGATGCTTCACTGGAGTCTCGAATGAAAATTTACCATAAACATGCCGGTAAATTAGGCCTCGAATCTGCAACAAAATGCCTGAACGGACGGATAAGTCCACAAGAAATTACACACCTAATAACAGTTAGCTGTACGGGATTATCTGCACCGGGCTTAGACATTGAGTTAATGGAACAATTTGGCTTAAACCCAACGATTTATCGTACCTCTGTCAATTTTATGGGCTGCTATGCAGCTTTACATGCATTAAAACAAGCTGATTTAATTTGTAAAGCCGACAAGAATGCAAAAGTATTAATTGTTTCAGTTGAAGTTTGCACCATCCATTTTCAACCCAAAATCGACATGGATAATTTAACCGCCAATCTGTTATTTGCCGATGGGGCAGCCTCTGCGTTGGTTTGTTCGGATGAAATTGCAAATGAGAAAAACTGGAAGGGAATGAAAATAAAAAACAGTTATTCTGAGGTTCATTACAACGGAAAAAAAGACATGGCTTGGCAATTGTCTTCTAATGGTTTTTTAATGACCCTTAGCAACTATATCCCGGACTTGGTTGAAAAAGGCATAAAGAACTTGGTTAACCAAACCTTAAATCTAAGTAACAAAGCAGCCTCAGAAATAAAACATTGGGCCATTCATCCAGGCGGCAAGCGTATTCTTGAAGTAATTCAAAAGGAACTTGCTCTTGCAACCAGCGACCTTTCATCTGCATTCTCAGTGTTGGAAAATTATGGCAACATGTCCTCTCCCACTGTTCTGTATGTTTTAAAGGATATTTTAGACAACAAACTTGATATCACCAATGAAGAACTGGTTTTTGCAGCAGGTTTCGGACCAGGCTTAACAATGGAAAGCATGTTGTTATCTAGTTAGCTTACACAAATAAATGCAATTAAACGTACGTTCATACCGTAAGGAATTGCTTGACAGCGGTAATATTCCGTACCATGACCTTGCTAAAAATTTAAATGAACTTGAAACCATCAACCGTTTTTTAGGAGGGCATTCTATTACCATAAAAGGCCTAAAAAAACTTATTACCAGTAAGGAACCAATAACAATTCTTGACCTTGGAAGCGGTGGAGGCGATACGTTACGGGCTATAGCACTTTGGGCTCGCAGCAACAAAGTCGCTGTAAAACTTATCGGCGTTGATCTAAAAAATGAATGTATTCATTTTGCAGAAAAAAGAAGCATACAGTACCCGGAGATCTCCTTTATACAGTCTGATTTCCGGGATATTGAACTTTTCAATATTCAACCTGATATTATAATTTCATCATTATTTTGCCATCACCTTACTAATGAGGAAATTATTGATCTTCTAAAATGGATGCTCAAAACTGCCCGTATAGGATTTGTCATTAATGACCTTCATCGGCATTACATGGCATATAAAAGTATAGCGTTGATAACTGCATTATTTTCAAAATCATATTTGGTAAAAAATGATGCTAAACTATCTGTAGCCCGTGGTTTTTTGAAAAATGAATGGAAGCAATTATTGGCATTGGCCGGAGTTGGAAAACGGCATTTATCATGGAGATGGGCTTTTAGGCATTTAATTGTGGTAAAAAACAATGATAAAAACTGATTTTGACCTTGCTATTATTGGTGGGGGATTGGCCGGTTTAAGCACCGCAATTCAAATGAACAAACTTGGTTATGAAGTTATTTTGTTTGAGAAAGAAACATTTCCATTCCACAAGGTTTGCGGTGAATATATTGCAATGGAATCCTGGGACTTTCTTCAAGGTTTGGGAGTTCCATTAGAAAACATGCAACTACCTAAAATTACCAGGTTGCATATTTCTGACTGCAGAGGTAAACTCCTGGCACATAAACTTAACCCAGGCGGATTTGGAATCAGCAGATATAGCCTTGATAATGAACTTCATCAACTCGCAAAGCAAAGCGGCGTTGTCGTCTACGATAACACAAAAGTTTTAGCCATTGATTTTTACCAAGGTAAAAGCGTAATTAAAACTAACTCCGCTACTTTCAATGCTAAAGTCGCCTGTGGATCATGGGGAAAAAGAGCCAATATTGATATAAAGTTGCGGCGAGAGTTCATTCATCAGCCCCCTAAAAAAAATCAGCATTTTATTGCAGTTAAATATCATGTTAAAACTGATTTTCCAGATGACCTAATAGAGTTACACAATTTTGAAAACGGATATTGTGGCATTTCTACAGTTGAGAACAACATGCAATGTTTATGCTACCTTACAACAGCCTACAATTTGCAGCAATGTAATAATGATATTAAAAAACTTGAAAAAACTTACCTGGCAAAAAATCCCCACTTGAATCAATACTTCCAGTTCTCCAAATTCATTTTTAATGAGCCATTAGTAATTTCACAAATTAGTTTTGCCTCGAAAGAAGCCATTAACGACCACATTTTCATGGTAGGAGATGCTGCTGGAATGATTGCCCCACTTTGTGGCAATGGCATGAGCATGGCCTTGCATGGATCAAAACTAGTAGTTCCTATTTTGGATAATTTACTCAAAGGGAATTTGAATCGATTGGATGCAGAGCGACAATACGCTTCGATTTGGAAGGCTCAGTTTAATTCCCGTTTACGTACAGGTCGTTGGTTTCAACAATTATTTGGTCGTCCTCTGGTAACAAATACAGCACTTAGAGCATTAAATAGTTTTCCTTCATTAACTTCATCCTTAATTGGCCTAACTCATGGAAAACCATTTTAAAAGTACAACCCGGAATAATATTCCAGGTTGTATTAAATTAAATTTTATACCGTTTCACTCATTACATTCTCTTTAACGTTTGCCTCTATTCCGTTTTTTTCTTTAATGAACAAACAGCCAACTGTAAAACATATTAAAGCAACAGTTATCGGATAAATTAAGCCCGCAAAATGGTTTCCGGTTGAATACACCAGCAAAGTAGCAATGGTAGGCAAAATGCCTCCAACTATACCATTACCAACGTGATATGGCAAAGACATAGAAGTGTAACGAATACGAGTTGGAAACAGTTCCACCAAAAATGCCGCAATCGGACCGTAAACCATTGTCACAAAAATCACCTGAATCAACACCAAAAAAATAAGCCTGATGATATTACCAATACCTAAGGTTACTTCTTTTTTTAACTCCAGATCGGTAGCTGCAGCCGAACCGGGTAAAGTAATACGAGTTTCTTTTATAACAGTTTCATCATCATAAAACCGGGTTTCAATTGCCTGTCGACCCGACTGTCCATCAGCGCGTTGAACTGTACTGTATTGAACCTTACGCTTAAAGGCTAACTCTGTTTTTAAATCTGGGTTTACGGTATTATCCATTGTTTTGTAAATAGGATAATAAGCGATGGCTGCTATCAGCATACCTGCCATCATTATCTTTTTACGCCCCAATTTATCGGATAATTTACCGAAGTATATAAAAAAGGGTGTCCCTAATAATAACGCTATTGCAATAATGAGGTTCGACTGCACGAACTCAACGTTCATGGTTTTTTGCAAGAAAGAAAGAGCATAAAACTGGCCTGTGTACCATACCACTCCCTGTCCCATTGTAGCTCCAAACAAAGCCAACATCACCATTTTAAGGTTTTCCTTTTCTCCAAAACTTTCTTTCAATGGATTTTTAGATACCTTGCCTTCAGTTTTAAGTTGAGTAAACAATGGTGATTCTTGTAAGCGGATGCGAATATAATAGGACATAATCACCAAAAACACCGACAATAAAAACGGAACTCGCCAACCCCAAGCATTAAAGGATTCTGGAGATAAGCTCAAACGTGTTAAAAGAATTACACCAAGAGAGAGGAATAAACCTAATGTTGCCGTAGTTTGAATAAAACTGGTATAATATCCCTGTTGATTTTGGGGAGAATGCTCTGCTACATAAGTTGCTGCCCCACCATACTCCCCGCCCAGAGCAAGCCCTTGCACCAAACGTAATAACAAAACAATTATTGGTGCGAAAATTCCTATTTGCTGATAAGAAGGAACCAAACCTATTGCAAAGGTGGATCCTCCCATTAACAGTAGTGTTAGCAAAAAAGTATATTTTCTTCCTACCAAATCACCAAGGCGACCGAATACTAAAGCTCCAAACGGACGAACAACAAACCCTACAGCAAAAGTGGCGAGGGTAGAAATGTAAGCAAGCGTAGGATTAGATGCAGGGAAAAATTTTTCAGCAATGATTAATGATAAACTGCCGAAAATGTAAAAGTCGTACCACTCTATGAGTGTTCCGGCGGAGGAAGCGAAAATAACTTCCCAAATTTTGGTTTTTGGTTGATTTGTTTGCATACACATAAAATTGAAAGTCAAAAAGATAGAGAAAATTCCCAAACATAACCTACACTAGCAAAACTTTCTTATTTATTAACTCCCAATCCTGTATGCATATCTTTTTACAAAAAAAGCGGCCCTACGACCGCCTTTCCCAAACTATTGATAAAAATTAAAAAGCTATTCTAAGCAATTTCTAACACCAAGTCATCGGTATTGACCAATGTTCCGGAAGTTAAAATAAGATCGCCTACCGTAAAATCATGTGAAGCTGTAATGTTAGTTTCCATTTTCATGGCTTCAACTACAAACAATGGCTGGTTCTTTTTCACTTTATCTCCTGATTTTACAAATATTTTCGAAAGCATGCCTTGTAATGGTGCCCCAATATGATTGCCGTTTGATTTATCGATCTTCCTGTTTTCTTGTTTCAGTACTTTAATCGATTTATCCAGCACCTCTATATTACGGGTTTGCCCATTCAATTTGAAGAACACAGTACGCATACCATTTTCATCAGCAGGACTGATACTTAGCAATCGAACCAGCAAAGTCTTGCCAGGGGCAATTTCAATGGTGGTTTCTTCACCCAGTTTCATTCCGTACAAGAAATATTTGGTAGGGATAGTTGAAACATCCCCATATTCTTTCCAGAATTTCACCCCGTCTTCAAAAACTTTAGGGTAGAATTTATATGATAAGAAATCTGTGAACTGTAATTCTGCACCAAACTCTTTCTTAAATTCTTCAAATTCGTTAGTGAAGTTGATTGACGGCAAATGCTTATTCGGACGATCATTATAAGGTTCCTTATCTTTCAGCACAATTTTCTGCAGTTGAAGCGGAAATCCTCCTGCCGGCTGACCAATTTCCCCTTGGAAGAATTGAATTACTGACTCAGGGAATGAAATGGTTTCACCTTTAGTAAGCACATCCTCTTTGGTAAGATTATTAGAAACCATGAACTGTGCCATGTCGCCCACCACCTTAGAACTTGGCGTTACCTTCACAATATCACCAAACAACTCATTCACTTCTGCATAGCGTTCCTTAATCAATTCAAAACGCTCGCCAAGACCCAGCGCAATGGCCTGGCCTTTTAGGTTCGAATACTGTCCTCCTGGAATTTCGTGTTGAAACACCTCTGCAGAACTAGCTTTCATCCCCGATTCGAATGGATAGTAATACTCCCGAACAGCTTCCCAGTATGTTGAATGCTGATTCAACGATTTGATATCATAAGGGTTTTCACGCTCGTGGAAACGCATCATCTCCACCACAGCGTTAAAGTTAGGTTGAGAAGTTAAGCCTGATAATGCTCCTAAAGCACAGTCCACAACATCAACCCCGGCTTCAATAGCTTTCAAATAAGTAGCAGGTTGCAGCGAAGAAGTATCATGCGTATGCAAGTGAATTGGAATTTTAACGGTTTCCTTCAACGCACCAACCAACTCTGAAGCGGCATACGGCTTCAACAAGCCTGACATATCTTTAATTGCCAAAATATGTGCTCCGGCATTTTCAAGATCTTTGGCTAATTGAAGATAATAATTAAGTGTGTATTTGGTTTTCTTCGGATCGAGGATATCACCTGTGTAACATAATGCTCCTTCGGCAATACCTCCGGTACGCTTACGAACCATTTCAATACATGGAGCAATATTTTCCATCCAGTTCAACGAATCGAAAATGCGGAAGATATCAACACCTTTTTCCCAAGATTTTTCTACAAAGCTTTCAATTAAATTGTCAGGATATGCCGAATATCCAACTCCGTTACAACCACGGATAAGCATTTGTAACAAGATATTGGGAACTGCGGCACGTAACAATTCAAGGCGTTTCCATGGATCTTCGCGTAGAAAACGGATACAAACATCGAAAGTTGCACCTCCCCACACTTCCATTGAAAATGTTTGTGGATGCGTTTTGGCAAATGCTTCAGCAACTCTTAGCATATCATAGGTACGCATGCGCGTAGCCAATAACGACTGGTGACCGTCACGAAACGTAGTATCCGTATATTGAATTTTCTTCTCGTTCTTTAACCATTCTGCAAACTTTTCAGGTCCCAGTTCGGTCAATAAGTCTTTGGTCCCCTTTGGATAGGGAACAGCTGGATCGAAAGTCGGAATAATCGGCTTATCAAAACGAGCATTAGGATTCACCTTAGTCACGTCAGGATTTCCATTTATAGCCACATCAGCCAAAAACTTTAATATCCTTGTACCCCTGTCGAGGCGGGTTTTAAAGTTGAACAGTTCAGGATGTTCCTGAATAAAACCAACGGTAGCTTTTCCCTGAACGAATTCAGGAACCGAAATCAAATTCTCAAGGAACTGAATATTATTTTTCACCCCACGAATACGGAACTCGCGAAGTGCACGATGCATCTTTTTAGAAGCATCATTTAAATCATTACCCCAGGTACTCACCTTAACCAGCATCGAATCAAAAAACGGACTGATTTTCATCCCCGGATAAGTAGACCCCTCATCCAAACGAACACCAAAACCAGTTGCGTTTCGGTAGGTAATTAACGTACCATAATCCGGCTTGAAGCCATTTGCAGGATCTTCTGTGGTAATACGGCATTGCATTGCCACTCCGTTGCACTTGATTTTACTTTGATCACCCAAGCCAATCTCAGGGTCGGTAAGTTTATAACCATCAGCAACATATAACTGCGTTTTAATAATATCAACTCCCGTAACCATTTCGGTAACGGTGTGCTCTACCTGTACGCGTGGATTTACTTCAATGAAATAGATGTTTTCTTGTCCATCAACCAAAAACTCAACTGTACCAACATTATTGTAATTTACTGTTGAGCATATACGGATAGCGTATTCATATAGCTTATCACGAGTTTCCTTCTTTAATCCCACTGAAGGAGCAACCTCTACTACCTTTTGAAAACGGCGTTGTACTGAACAATCACGTTCAAACAAATGACGGATGTTTCCAAAGCTATCTGCAACAATCTGAATCTCTATATGTTTCGGATTCTCAATAAACTTCTCAAGAAAGACAGTATCATCGCCGAAAGCATTTTTTGCTTCACTTTTTGCTTCGCGAAAACCTTTTTCCAATTCCTCATCATTGCGAATTACACGCATACCACGACCACCACCTCCGGCAGCAGCTTTTAACATCAACGGATAACCAATTCGGTTTGCTTCTTCCAAAGCAACTCCAAAGTCGATCAAATCACGTTCATTATCCTCAATAATTGGAATTTGTGCTTTTTTCGCATTTTCTTTGGCAATAACCTTATCTCCCAAAGCTTCCATTACATCAGGTCGCGGACCAACGAAAATGATTCCGCTGTCGGCACATCTTTGAGCCAAATCTTTGTTCTCCGAAAGAAATCCGTAACCGGGATGAATAGCATCGGCCTTGCATTGTTTGGCAATGCGAATAATTTCATCAATATTAAGGTAAGGCTTTAGGGGATCATTATCTTCACCAATTTGGTAGGCTTCATCAGCCTTGTAGCGGTGTAAAGAATAACGGTCTTCGTAGGTGTAAACAGCAACTGTAGCAATGTTTAGCTCGTTACATGCGCGGGCAATACGGATGGCGATCTCGCCTCTGTTGGCAATGAGTACTTTCCTGATCTTCATTATTTAGGTTAGGTTGAATTTTTATCCTCTGCGTCCAGTCATTCTATAAGAATGCCAATTAAGCAGTTAATACCTATAAGTGAAAATTAATAAATGTTTTATTGAGAATTAAATCTTTTATTGAAAAAAATTCAAATTAAATGACGTTTCTATAAAACTACTTTATATTTTTCGACTTAACAATACGAATTCATTAAATCAGGAGCTCATAGTCGACAGGCTCGCGAAAGCAAAGGTAGAAAAATAAAAGAGATTTTAATTTCAACAGTCGAACTTTGTAATATTCACACTTTTATTCTATTCTAACAAAAACAAACAAAATAATAATGCCTCCAAAACCTCCATTCTAAATATAAAATTCTAACTATTGAGCCGATTTCCCCAAAAAGCACAGCAGCTTACCCTAAGTACAAAAAAAAGAGCCGCATTTTCAGCAGCTCCCCATAAATAACATTTTAACTTTTATCCTTAGTTGATATACTCAAACTTTGTATATGGCACCAAAGCAGCCGGAATTTTAATTCCGTTTTCAGTTTGGTTGTTTTCTAATAAAGAAGCAACAATGCGTGGTAGTGCCAAAGCACTTCCATTTAAGGTATGAGCCAACTGCGCTTTGCCTTCTTTCCCTTTAAAACGCAATTTTAGTCGGTTTGCCTGGAACGCTTCAAAGTTTGAAACTGAACTTACCTCTAACCAACGTTGCTGAGCTGTTGAGTAAACCTCCATATCGTAAGTTAATGCAGCGGCGAAACTCATATCTCCGCCACATAAACGCAATACACGATATGGCAATTCAAGTTTTTGCAACAAACTTTGTACATAAGTGCTCATATCCTCTAAGATCTCATATGATTTATCAGGATGTGCAATCTGCACAATCTCTACCTTATCAAACTGATGCAAACGGTTTAAGCCCCGCACATGCGCACCATATGAACCTGCCTCGCGACGGAAACACGGAGTATAGGCTGTATTTTTAATTGGCAGCTGTTCCTCTTTTACAATCTCATCACGGTAAAGGTTCGTTACAGGAACTTCAGCAGTGGGAATCAGGTATAAATTATCTTCACCGATAAAATACATTTGCCCTTCTTTATCTGGTAACTGACCAGTTCCAAAACCTGAAGCTTCATTAATAACAGTTGGCGGCTGCACCTCAAAATACCCCGCTTTTTCCGCTTCATCTAAAAAGAAATTGATTAAAGCACGTTGTAGTTTAGCCCCTTTACCTTTGTAAACCGGGAAACCTGCACCAGTAATTTTATTACCTAATTCAAAATCTATAATATCGTATTTGGCAGCCAATTCCCAATGAGGAAGTGCCCCTTCAGGTAATGTAGGAATATTGCCGTGCGTTAATACCACTTCATTTTCTTCAGGAGTATTACCATCCGGAACTGAATTATGTGGCAAGTTAGGCACCTGAACCAATTTATTATGCAGTTGTTGCTCAATTTCAGTCAGTTCTTCACCTAAAACTTTAATATCTTCTTTTAATAATGAAGTGGTTTCTTTTATCTTTTCAATTTCTTCTTTACGACCGGACTTAACCAATTCTCCGATGCTTTTTGCCATTGTATTGGATTGTGAAAGCACATTATCCAGCTGCGCTTGTGTTGCGCGACGCTTTTGGTCCAATTCTAAAATTTCATCTACCAGTTCGAGCTGTTTAAAGTTTTTTTTGCTCAAACGGGCTAAAACATCCTCTTTATTCTCTCTGATGTAGTTAATTTGCAGCATCGTTTCTCAAATTTGTGCGTAAAGATAGAAATTTTTGATTACGAGTTGTGGATTACGGATTTGAAGATTGCACATAATAAGTGTTTAAACCCTTATTAAGAGTGTTCATTTAAATCTCATAAGCCACAACCCAAACCCACAATTACTAATTATGACTGGAAAGCTGTACCTGGTTCCAACCCCTGTTGGAAATCTGGAAGATATTACCTTGAGAGCGCTTCGTATTTTAAAAGAAGCAGATCTTGTTTTAGCTGAAGACACACGCAATGGCGGACAATTATTAAAACATTTCGGTATTGATAAAAAGATGTTTTCTCATCATCAGCATAATGAACACAAGGCTGTTGCTGAGGTAATTAAATTTTTAAAGGCCGGGCAAAACATTGCCTTGATTAGTGATGCGGGTACCCCCGGAATTTCTGATCCGGGTTTTTTATTGGTACGCGAATGTATTAAAGAAGAGATCCCATTAGAAACCCTGCCAGGCCCCACAGCATTTGTTCCGGCACTGGTTAACTCAGGCTTACCTTGCGACCGCTTTTGTTTTGAAGGGTTTCTGCCGGTAAAAAAAGGAAGACAAACCCGTTTAAAAGAGCTGGTTAATGAAGACCGGACCATGATCTTCTATGAATCACCACACAGGCTACTCAAAACTATTGAAGAGTTTATTCAGTTTTTTGGCAAAGACAGACAGGCCTGTGCCTCTCGTGAAATCAGCAAAGTGTTTGAAGAAAATGTACGAGGTTCATTAAAAGAAATAAAATCACATTTTGAAAACAATGTATTAAAAGGTGAATTTGTAGTTTGCGTAGCTGGAAATGAAGGCAAGGATAAAAAACAAAAAAATAAAAGCAAATACGATAGCTCTGATAACGACGAAGAGTAAGTTAAACATAAAGTAAATCCTAAATAAATTAAATGTCTAAACTAAAGAACTTGCTTCTAGCCGCATTAACAGGCATATTATTGTGGTTAGCTTGGCCTCCTCTCCCCTATGCCCCTTTATTATTTTTTGCATTTGTTCCTTTATTAATTCTTGCTGATCAACTTAAGCATGCTCATAAGGCAGGCCGAAAGATATTTGCCAATAGCTATATCGGCTTTTTCATCTGGAATACACTTTGTCTTTATTGGATTTATAATGCCGGACAAGAATTAGGTGTTGCCGGAGCACTTGGTATTGTTAGTGTTCCTCTTTTATTGGGCTCGCTCTTAATGAGCTTACCGTTTTTACTTTACCATCGAATAAGAAGGAACTTTGGAGAAAACATTGGCCTTGCAGCGCTGGTTTGCGCCTGGCTGGGCTATGAATATCTTCACCAGGAATGGCAACTGGCTTTTCCCTGGATGACATTAGGAAATGGCCTGGCCGAATATCACCAATTAGTACAATGGTATGAATATACAGGTGTATTTGGCGGTTCGTTATGGATATTGCTTAGCAATATTTTTATCTACAAAATTTACAAAATCATTGTTAAAGAGTCTGATTCAAAGCTAATCGTAAGAATTGGACAGTTAACGCTACTATTAATTATTCCCATTGCAATTTCATTAAAAATCTATTTCGGATATAAAGAAGCCGGCAATCCGGCCAATATAGTAATCGTGCAACCCAATGTTGATCCTTTTTCCGAGAAATTTGACAGCATGCCTGCTGAAATGCAAATGGAACGTTTGATTCATCTTTCTGACTCCCTTGGGCAACCGAATACTGAGTTTTTTATCTGGCCTGAAACAGCCATAATTCCATTAGTTAGAGAGGATGATCTCTCCTATGATCCAAGCATTGAGTTAATACAGAAATTCCTGTCAAAATACAAAAACGGAAATGTTCTCACGGGTGCTGTTACGGTAAAATGGTACAACGATAAGAAAACGCAAACGGCCCGATACAATAAAGAAAGTAGCAGGTATTATGATGTTTACAATGCCGGCTTATTGATTGAAAACACCTCAAAAGTACAGGTTTACCATAAAAGCAAGCTGGTTCCAGGTGTTGAATCTTATCCCTACTCCAACGTGTTAGGCTTTCTGGGAAACATAGTGATTGATCTTGGGGGAACTTCCGGCGGATATGGCAAAGACAATCCCAACCCGGTTGTTTATACTCAAAGCGGCATTGGTGTGGCTCCGGCGATTTGTTACGAATCTATCTTTGGGTCATTCATGGCTGATCATATTCAAAAAGATGCACAATTGTTAGCTATTATTACTAACGACGGCTGGTGGAAAAACACATCCGGATATAAGCAACATTTGCAATATGCCAAACTGCGTGCTATTGAAACCCGCAGGAGTATAGCTCGGTCGGCCAATACCGGCATTTCTGCATTTATTAATCAAAGAGGTGATATTATTCAGCAAACCGAATGGTGGAAACAAGCTGCCATTAAAGCTGACCTGAATCTGAACACCGAAATCACCTTTTACAGCAAGCGTGGAGACATTATTGCCATGCTCGCCTGCATTGGTGCAGGAGGATTTATTGCACTGTCTTTCTTGTGGCGATTTATCAGTAAAGGACCAAAGTTTAAGAGTTAATAAAAAAGGTCGGAAGATACTTCCGACCCTTTTTATTAACCTATACTACTTATGAAATTTAATCAAAACAAAGTGATGCTGCTCCCAACAACCCAGCATCATTACCCAAAGATGCTAAACGCAAATCAAGGTCTTTGAGGTAATAAGGAGTTAAAAAATATTCCAGTTGCTTTTTTATACCAGGCTCAATAAATTCATAAGCTGCAGATAAGCCTCCGCCGATAATTATAGTTTTAATATCCATAATTCGGATAAATGCAACCAATCCCTCACCTAAAACTTCACCCACTTCAAAGAACACCTGACGGGCAAACTCATCACCCTCGTTTGCAGCAATAACTGTTTTAGTAGCTGAGGCCGGCTCTTCTCTTGACACCTTAGTATGTCCTGAATATTCTCTCAAACGGGTTTCAATCAAATTCAAGATCCCTTTTTTACCGATATTCTCTTCAAGGGTCTTATTATTGCGTGATGGGATATGCCCTAATTCCAAACCATTTCCATCTCCACCAGTAAAAACTTTTCGATCGATTACCGCAGCACTTCCAATACCGGTACCTAAAGTAATGAAGCCATAGGTGTCAGGCGCCTTTTTTTTAGCAAAATGTAATTCACCTAAAGCAGCAGCATTGGCATCATTTTCAAGAAAAATATCCATATCAGGAAACCTATCTTCAAATGCCTTTAACAGCTTTACCCCATTAAGCTCAGGAATGGCTGTAATTTCAATCATAGCTGAGCGATCTTTAGTTATTGTACCCGGAAGACCAATACCGATTCTTTTTACGTCTTTATGGTTGATAAGTCTATAAACCATTCGATCAAGCAGGTTTTCAACAAATTGACCGTTCTTTCTTAATTCGGCAGTCTCATAACTTTTAAAATCCTGAATCTCTCCTATATTATCAACGATTCCGGTTTTAACATGATTCCCACCCACATCTATTCCTAGGTATCTTTCCATGTTTTAATTTTTGTGAGGTAAATTTAATTATTCTTATGCTTTTTAAAAGCACTTCTTGTAAAGATTACACCTACCAATCATATCGGGTAACCAATTATAAGAAAGCACATTAAAATACAATTAAGAAAGATACTTACCTACTATTGGCATTCTTCTTCCAATACCGAATGCTTTTGGCGACACTCTCAATATAGGTGGTGTTTGATGGCGTTTATATTCGTTAGTATTCACCAGCTTTAAAATTCGTTTTACCAAGACTTCGTCAACACCCTGAGCAATAATTTCTCGCGAACTTTTCCTTAACTCAACGTATTGATAAAGTACTTTATCTAAAGCTTCATATTCAGGCAATGAGTCACTGTCCTTTTGGTCTGGACGAAGCTCTGCTGATGGCTCTTTAGTAATGATGTTTTCAGGAATGATGATTCCGTTTCTGTTAATGTAACGAGCTAAGGCAAACACCTGTGTTTTGTACACATCTCCAATGACTGAAAGTCCGCCGCACATGTCGCCGTAAAGGGTTCCATAACCCACTGCATTTTCACTTTTATTTGATGTGTTAAGCAAAATATAGCCAAACTTATTGGATATTGCCATTAACAGCACCCCACGGATACGCGCCTGCATATTCTCTTCGGTAAGATTAAACGGCAAATCTTTAAACTGAGGTTTAAGAGCAGTTTGAAATGAATCAAAGATATCTTTAATGGCAATCGTCTCATGCTTACAGCCAATGAGATTTATCATATCCATTGAGTCATCAACTGAATGATTTGTTGAATACTGCGAAGGCATTAAGACCGGCAACACATTATCCTTACCCAATGCCTCAGCAGCCAAAGCCAGCACTACTGCAGAGTCAATTCCGCCAGACATTCCTAAGGTAGCTTTGCTGAAACCAGACTTTTGGAAATAATCGCGAATGCCTAACACTAAGGCATTGTATATACGCTCAATGGTTTCAAGACCCGAAACATCAAGTGGTTTATCATTATCTTCATTTTGCCAGGCGCCCCCAATTGAAACTTCTTTGGCTTCAAATGCGCATAATCCGCTGTTAAATTCTACTATTGAAAAATCTTCTTCGAAATATTTTAACTCATCAATTAAATGTCCATTTGCATTCATTACCATCGAACCTCCGTCAAAAACCAACTCGGTTTGAGCACCAATATGATTTACGTAGATCAAGGGTAAATTATATTTCTCACAATTATTGCTCAACACCTCTAAACGATCTTCACGATGACGATAGTCGAAAGGTGATGCCGCAATATTAATCATCAAATCTGGACGGAGGTGAATCAACTCGTCCATAGGAGCTTTTACATACAGCGGGTCTTCATCAACATTCCAAAGATCTTCACAAATGGTCAGAGCGATTTTCTTACCCATAAGTTCAACCAACTCAAACTGCGTATTGGGCTCAAAATAGCGGTATTCGTCAAACACATCATAAGTAGGCAAAAGTGTTTTATGCACTTTAGCCTTTACTCGTCCTTTTTCTAAAAAGTACGCAGAGTTAAACAGGTTCTTGCCCTCAATCTTAGGATTTACAGAAGGACAACCCACAATGGCGGCAATTCCTTTACACTCAGCGGCAATAGCAACAACAGCTTTATCACATAGTTCAATGAACTCGGTAAATTCTAAAAAGTCACGCGCAGGATAACCACAAACTGCCAGTTCTGCAAACACCACTAAATCAACCTTTTTTGCTTTGGCAGCATGTATAGTTTCAATAATCTTTTTTGTGTTTAATTCGAAATTACCTATGTGATAGTTTAATTGAGCTAGGGCTATTTTCATAAAAGTTAACCTGTGTTTTCAAGTAAAAAAAAGAACTGAACAATTATTCTGTTATTGAGCAGCCTCTTTTTTGATTGACAAAGATAAATGAAAAAGGTTTCAAGCAGCCTTTAATTTGCATAGCTTTCAGAGTTTATCCATCCGGGTAGTTTTTAAAATAAAAGTTTACGTTATTAAAAGATCTTTACTCTTTGCTTTTCTTACTTTTATCTAATTTCTGACTTTAATAAGATACCTTTGTCTACATCAATTAAAACCAGATTTTTATGCCGAAAATAAAAGTTACATTTACTTATCTAATAACTTGTTTGCCTTTACTGGGGTTGTTTGGTTGTTATAATAACAAAAAGCACCCGGATGTATCCAACATCAACCTTACTATAAAAATAAACCGGTTTGAGAACGACCTTTTTAATTTAGACACTACTAATATTGCCCAATCTGCTGCTCAGCTCCGTAAAAAATACCCTGATTTTTACTCAGTCTATTTCCGTAACATTTTACGCAGCAATGATCCTAATGATCCCAACAACTTGCAGCTGATACAAATGATTAGAAACAATCATGATTTTAAACTGCTCAAACATGATGTTGATTCGGTATATCCGCAATTACAAAACGTTGAAGAACAGTTTACTGATGCTTTCAAGTACTATAAATATTATTTCCCTAAAGGCAATGTGCCACAACTTGTTAGTTATATTGCTGATTTTCAACTGGGAGCCAGTACAGTAAATAATACATTGGCCGTTGAATTGGATATGTTTATGGGCAAAGGCTATCGTTTTTACCAGTCGAAAAATGTCAACCTTCCTAATTTTATTCAACGCAAATTAAATAAAGACCACATTGTACCTACAGCAATGAAAGCTTTTGCTCAGCAATTGTACCCTTTGGATGAAACCGACAAAACCCTGCTTCATCAGATGATTTATCAGGGCAAAATTTTATACTTTTTGGATAATATTTTGCCAGATATGCCGGATTCTGCAAAAATCGGTTTTTCACAAAAACAAATTGACTGGTGTAACACTTATAAAGCTGATGTGTGGACTGATTTAATGGCGCAAAATATTTTGTATTCGACCGACGAGCTGAAATATGCAAAATACTTGAACGATGCCCCATTTACCTCGGGCCTAGAAAATGACTCTGCACCAATGTTAGGAGTTTGGACAGGATGGCAAATTGTTCGTCAATATATGAATGAACATCCTGAGATAACACTGGCACAATTAATGAGCGAATCAGATAGTCAGAAGATATTAAAGGATTCGAAGTATAAACCTAAATAAAGTAATAAGTACTGAGTAAGGTTAAGACGAAAACTGACAATGTAATCATTACCTACTCATAAAACCTTCAACTTAAAACTTTATGAAGATTGGATTTGTTATGTCGGGCGGTGGTATCCGCGGAATTGCGCACCTTGGTGTTGCAAAGGCCTTGTATGAAGCTGGTTTAACCTTTACGAAGATCTCCGGCACAAGTGCAGGGGCCATTGTGGGCTCCTTTTTGGCTAATGGTTACCAACCTGATTATATCTTAAACATGTTTAAGGTCACCAACCTGTTTAAATACATCAAACCTACCATTAAGGGCTTTGGATTGCTTTCATTACAAAACACTGAGGTTTTATACCATCAGTTTTTACCTAAAACCTTTGAAGAACTGAAAATACCATTAGTTGTGGCTACAACAGACTTGGGCAATGCCCGAGTTACCTATTTTTCTTCTGGTGAATTAATTAAACCTATACAGGCTTCAAGTTGCATTCCTGCCGTTTTTAAACCGATTGAAATTGACGGCAAATTATATGTAGATGGTGGTTTACTTGATAATTTTCCGGTAGAAGTTATCATGGACGATTGTGATTTCATTATTGGTTCATGCTGTAACCATCTGGAAAAGATTGACCACGTTAATGGAATCAAATCGGTAATTGAACGTTCAGTGGTTATCAGTCTCAACTCACGCACCGAAAGCAAAAAGCGTTTTTGCAACGTAATTATTGAGCCCAAGGGCTTAGGCGCAACCAGCCTGTTCCATGTAAAGCGCACAGATGAAATCTTCGAATTGGGCTATAAAGCAGCCAAGGAAGAATTAAAAAACAACCAGGACCTGAAAGATGCCATCAAGAGCTTTAAAGAACTACAGTTAGAAAAATAAGTAAACTCAACTGTAACATTTTTCAAGCAGTTTAACTAAAACAAAACCGTAATGCTTTCCGTTTCGTAACTAAAACTGAACAAAAATTCAGTAAGATGAAAACGTTAAAAATAACATTGTTAATTACACTGATACTGATAACAAGCGGGCTCACCGCTTGCGCTCAACAAAAAAACACAGATCCCAAAACTGAAAAGAAGATGAGTTATAAAGTTCACAAAACGGATGAGGAGTGGAAAAAAGAACTAACTCCTGAGCAATATTCGGTATTACGCCAAAAGGGTACAGAAAGACCTTTTACCGGAAAATATGATAAGTTCTTCGAAAAAGGATCGTACCACTGTGCCGCATGTAATGCCAAACTGTTTGAATCGGGCACCAAATTCGATTCTCACTGTGGATGGCCAAGCTTTGATAATGCCATAGCCGGAACAGTTGAGTATCATAAAGACTTAAGTTATGGAATGGTACGCACCGAGGTTACCTGTGCAAATTGCGGTGGTCATTTGGGCCATGTATTTGAAGATGGACCAACCTCCACAGGAGATCGCTATTGCATTAACTCTGTTTCGTTGAAATTTGTGCCGGAGAAGTAACATTAATCACTTAAGTACACACTATTCATAAAAACAAAACCGCTGTAAAAAAAAGTACAGCGGTTTTGTTTTTATCTCTACAGAAGCTTACTTATCCCGTTGTTCCCAATGCACTTGCAATAGCATTAATTGAAGTCAACAAAGTAATCAGCACATTTTCTGTTTCCACCACAGAGCTTCCTTTTTGCTTCATCTCTCTCCACTCCTTCAACAGATTAATCTGACTTAGATGCAATGGCTTTAATGCTACAGCCCGCAGTTGTGTTGAATAGTAACGGTTTTTACGACGCTCTTCAAAAGAACGGTCTTGTAGTTTAGCAAGCATCTCACGTGTTCTGGATAACTCATCCAGCAACAAGGCTAATATCTCTTCTTTTGCTTCAATAATTGTCATTAAATCAGCATAAGCTGAAATGATTTCTTCATCGGTGGAGTCTAATGATGACTCAACATTAGTAAACACATAACGAACCAAAGGATCTGAATTTAACGCATCTTTTAATTGTTTAAACTGTTCAGGTTGTTCGTTAAATAATCGTTCCAATGTATAACCTACGCCATACCAGCTCGTCATATTACAGCGGGTTTGGTTCCAACTGAACACCCAGGGAATAGCACGCAAATCTGCCAGGGTACGTTCTCCTGTTCTTCTCGCCGGACGCGAACCAATACGGCTTGACTCAATTGCATCAATTGGGGTGGCCTGGCTAAAGAAATGAATAAAATTAGGCCGATGGATTAAATCGCCATAAAATGAACAGCTTTCTTTTGCCATCCACTCAAATATTGCGGCCAAAGGATGAGGTTGACGCTCCGTATGCTGGTGCAATAAGGTAGAGGCTGTTGTACCTGCCAATAACAATTCAAGGTTATAGCTGGCGTTCATTTTATTGGCATATTTCTGCTCAATAGTTTCCCCCTGTTCTGTCTCTCGTAAATCGCCTTGCAGTGCAGAATGCGGCAACGCCTGGATAAACCAATTTGCCGGACCGGCTCCACGACTTACCGAACCTCCTCGACCATGGAAGAAACGGACACAAACACCATGCTTACGACCAATTTCAGCCAATTCATACTGCGCTTTATACAACGACCATTGCGAAGCCAAAATACCACCGTCTTTATTACTATCGCTATAACCTACCATTATCATTTGTACTGGTTCTTGTCCGCCAGCTTGTCTGCTTTGATACGCCAAGCTTCGCTGGGTAACAGGATGGCCGAGGAAGGTATCCATAATAGCCAAGCTATTATTTAAATCGTCAATGGTTTCAAACAACGGAACAACCGGCAGATGACAAACCAAGCCTTCCTCGGTAAATTCAGAAAGACCTGCTTCTCGTTGCAACAGGTAAACAGCCAGCAAGTCTGAAACGCTTCGGGTCATGCTAACAATGAGTGAACCAATTGCATCAGCTCCATATTTTTCAACATGCTTGGCCAGTTCGTCATAAGTTTTCAGTACAGCACTAGCGTTTTCCTGCAATTTTATAGAAGGGTGAACGAACGGGCGGTTATACTGCAATTCGCAGTTAAGGAACATTTGTTTACGTTCTTCTGTCCACTCCGCATAATTGTCGCCTTGCAAAGCGCTCGCTTGCAATAATTGGTTAATGGCTTTGTCATGATAAGCTGAATTCTGACGCACATCTAACTTGGCCAAATGAAATCCGAAAGTATCGACTACCCGAATAGCATTGTTAAGATAACCCAATGCAGCGCGCTTGGCTCCATATTTTATCATCGACTGACGCAGGAGTACCAAGTCGTTCAATAATTCATTTGCATATTTATATCCTACCTCAACCTCTTTAATTTCAATAAGGTGATTTCGTTTAACCTTAACAGGCAACATGGCCAAACAAAGGTTAATAAACTGACGGAATGCTTCTCCTGAATTTCGGAAAAATGCATCATCGCCTTCTTTTCCTAAAATGGCCCTCATTTCAAGCATACGCTGTTGTAAAGCAGCATCTGCATCTTCAAAGGGATGAGTAAAGCTTAACTTTCTTACCAACTC